>CAJWBA010000045.1 GCA_913020155.1 uncultured Flavobacteriales bacterium | reverse complement strand
TATTTGTGTTCTATTCCCCATCAGAGAAAGGCTTTAAGACCTTAGGGTCTGGAGCATGTAGTAAAAAAGCATCGTAAGCCTTTTTGTTTTTGTACAACATACGCTTAATTGAGCTAACACTACAATCGTTTTTTTTAGCTAAGCGTGCAATGGAATGGTATTCTCTTTCACAGGGTTTTATAATGTGCCACTTTGTGAGCTTTGAAGGTGTTTTCATGCTTCAAAGGTACTTTTAAAAGCTTAATTTGTCAATAAATAATGTTTTTTAGATTAACAGTAACAAAGACTTTTGTAATTTGAAACATGCAACTGACCATACAAACCCCAACAGCCGATCTGAATCAAAGCATTATTTTTTACAAAAAATTAGGTTTTGAAATCCAAACGCAAGGCTCCAAAATTATCGCAATCGATTCTCAAACCTGTATCGAAATTAATTCAAAACGAATGGCCTGAGTGTGTATTCAATTGTACCAAAGCAGATGGGATAAAACGCTACTACAACTTAAAGGCTACACACCAATAATTAAAACAGAATAAGGTTATTTGATTACTGACCCCAATGGAGTTTGGATTAAATTAATAGAAAAAACATTGGATGAAAAAACAATTCGTTCGAATAGCAAAAGCCTCCTTGGAAACTACGGAGGCATCTGTATAGAAACTCTTGCCGTGTCCAAAAGTTATGAATTTTGGAATCTTATAGGTTTTTCATCAGCATCAAAAGACTTTTCAAAAGGTTGGATCGAAATGAGTTCAGGGACAGGCGATTCCATCTCACTTTTTCAAGCCCAACAGTGTCCACATTTATTTTTCAATCCTTCATTGACCTATTTCAATGGGTCTCGTAACCCAAAAATAATTGAATCCTTAAAAAAACATAACATAGAAATTAGAGAAGAGATAACGGAATTCAGCTCAAAAGGCGAAGTCGACAATATAATTTTGAAGGATTCAGGAGGTTTAGGATTTTTTATTTTCAACGACGAATAGCCTCCTAAAAGAATTCCTATAATGGGCTATATTTCCCAATAAATCCTTATTTTTAATGCACTAAATAATTTACGAAATGAATAACGAAGTATTTGACCAATTAAAAGAAAAAGCCGAAGCTGCTGAAGCTATCGGAGGAACATTAAAATTTGAAGTCGGTGACTTAATTGTATATGTAGACGGATCAGGAAATTCTAACATTGTTTCTCAAGAAAATGGAGAAGCAGACTGTACCATAACTACAACTGCAGAGGTTTTGATGGATCTTAAAAATGGAGACCTCAACCCAATGATGGCTGTTATGGGAGGTAAAATTAAAATAGGTGGTGATATGGGATTGGCAATGAAAGTACAAACATTACTAGGATAACTGATGTAAACAGATGAATAAGAGGAAGTCAACATACTTCCCATCTGCCTTACAAACCAAAAAATTGTTGCTCGATAGCATAATTTAATTCAATTAATTACGTTACGATATTACTTACTATATATAAAATGAATTATAAAGGTTCTTTAAAAATACTTTTTGGATTTCTTATTGTAGGAGCTACCCTTTTCTGGTTGAACCAAAAAGAGTTAGTTAAGGATTATCATCGTGATTCGTCAGAAAATAGCCCTTACAAAGAATCACACAAGCTTTCTAAAAAAGAACGTTTTGAAGCTGGCCTGCCGCCTGACAAATTTTATGAACAACTGTATGACCTCACAATTGATCCAACCACAGGAAAACAAGACATTGAATCTAAAGTAAGGATATCACGTCAACTGGAATATCAAAAAACAAGTCAACCAAGAAGACAAGCAGTTCCAGGTCAAAACATCGTAAACCAATGGAACTCTATTGGCCCAAATAATCAAGCTGGTAGAACTCGTGCCGCTTTGTTCGATCTTAACGATTTAGAAAAAGATCGTGTAATCGCTGGAGGAGTCAGCGGTGGTCTCTGGGTAAACGAGGATATTGATGCTAATCCTATACCGGCATGGACACAAGTAAACGGTGTACCTGGTAATTTAGCCGTTTCTAACATCGTTCAAGATGAAGATGATAACAGTATTCTTTTTGTTGGTACTGGGGAATCATATACATCAGGTGACGTAAATGGTAATGGGATATACAAATCAACAAACGGAGGTGCAAACTGGCTTCAAGTTTTTGGAAGCAAATTTCCGAATGGCAGAGCTGGAGTTGTTACTTCTACCATTAGTAATGCTTTTATTCCTCCTCAATGGCTTGTCGAAGGTTATTTTTATATTAATGATTTAGCCATTTATGATTCAGACTTAGTTGACGGTACAAATGTCAAATGGATTTATGCAGCACTAGGCTATGGTAGTCATGATAAAATGGATAATACACTTTTAGATTTAAAAGAAAGTGGATTATACCGATCCCAAGACAATGGTACTACTTGGAGTAAAATAACAGATAGTGATTTATTTAACGGAACTTTTCCGCTACAAATTAACGATATTGAAATTC
>CAJWBA010000044.1 GCA_913020155.1 uncultured Flavobacteriales bacterium | reverse complement strand
CCAAAGGAAGGTTGTCCAATTGTCCTTGTCCATCAGGAGTAGTTTCTGGGATACCATCTACAATGAGTTTAATTCCTCTGATTCCAAAAGCTGCACGCGCGCCGAAACCACGAATAGAAATACGCAAATCTTGAGCATAGTTATTCGCATTTAAAGAAAATAATCCGGGAACTGCTCCTAAATACTCCTGAAGGGAAAGTTGTTGGTGCATGGCCTGAACCCCTTCCAAATTTATAACGCTCACTGAAAAGGGCAATAGGCTTCTTGGGGTTTCTAGTTTCAAGGCCTTTATGGCAACCTCGTCTAGGGTAATGGTTGAAGTCTTTGAGTTATTTTGTGCTTGAACTATATTTATAAAAAATAGGAGTGGCCCTAACAATATTCCCTTCCAAATTCTCCCCCGAGTGTAGCTCATCTTGCTTTGTATTTTCTAAATTTGCGTCAAAGATACTCATTTATGTACCTGTCTGACCTAGAAGAAATTGTTGCATTCATGGTTGCCATTGCAATTGTGATTGGCTTTGTGGCTAGTACATACATAGAAATAAAAAATACAATTGCTGAAGAAAAAGAGAAAGCCACTGAAAAAAAGGAAAATGAAGAGAAAATCAAAACACTGATTAATTATTTTGACTCCAAAAAAAAATTAATTGATACCGTTGTTGATGCCAATAAAAAATTAGATCCTAAAAAAAGTAACAAAAAATCATGAAAAAAATCTTTCACGCTTCAGGAACCCGTGGAGAAGCAAATCACGGGTGGCTTCATGCTAAACACTCGTTTAGCTTTGCCCAATTTTTTAACCCAGAGCGTATTCAATTTGGAGCCCTTAGAGTGCTAAATGATGATGTTATTGCTCCAGCAATGGGCTTTGCAGCTCACCCTCACAATAATATGGAAATCATTACCATTCCCCTAGAGGGCGCTCTGGAGCACAAAGACAGCATGGATAATATCGGTGTTGTAGCAGCAGATGAAATTCAGGTCATGAGCGCAGGCACAGGTGTAACCCACAGTGAATACAATAAAAATAAAGATCAGCCACTAAATTTATTACAGCTTTGGGTGCTTCCAAACCAGCAGAATGTTACGCCCCGTTACGATCAAAAAAATATTACATCTCTTAAAAAAACCAATGCTCTATATCCTGTTATCTCGCCAAATCCTGAAAGTGACGGTATGTGGATTCACCAGGATGCATGGTTTCACTTAGGGGATTTCGATCAAAAAACAACGGTGCCCTATAGCCTCCATAAAAAAGGAAATGGGGTATATGCTTTTATGATTGAGGGTGGAGCATTTATAGAGGGAGAGTCCCTCGAAAAAAGAGATGCATTAGGACTTTGGGAAACAGAGGGTTTCACAATAACTGCAGAAGAAAATTCAAGAATATTACTAATAGAAGTACCCATGAAATTATAATTATGACAGAACCAACCGCCAAAGAGCTATTACATCTTTTAGAAACAAAACTAGAAACAGGACAATACACAGATAGTGTTCATAAAATCAAACTAATGACCACTCGTGATGTTATTCAAAAAATACTAGCAACCGAATTTTAGTTTTATTGATACACGCGAACGTAATCAATAATAAACTCCCTGGGAAATTCAATATTATTTGCAACAGGTCCTCCGAAATTTCCCCCAACTGCTAGATTGAGTATAAAAAAGAAGGGCTTGTTAAAGGGCCATGTTTCATTATTCTGTATTTGAGGTGCATAACGGTAAACGCGAGAATCATCAAAGAAAAATTCAATAAAATCCTTATTCCACTCAATAGAATAGACATGAAAATCATCTTCAACATTTGGAGTAGGAGTAATTTGAGTGTTTACAGTATTACCGAAGCTGCTGGCGGTATGAACTGAAGTAAATATTTGACCTGGATTTTTACCAACATATTCAATAATATCAATCTCGCCGCAATTTGGCCATGAGTTGGTTTCAATATCGTTTCCTAAGGCCCAAAAAGCAGGCCACATTCCAGCCCCAGAAGGAACTTTTACTCTTGCTTCAATTCTACCATATTGAAACTCTTGTTTTCCTTTAGTAACAATACGTGTAGAAGTATAGTTGTTGCTACTAATTTTTTCAGCTGAGATGATAAGCATTCCCTCTTCTAAACGGTGATTATTATCCGTATATTCTTGTAATTCACTATTCCCCCAACCGCAAAGGTTAGGACACCCATCTCCCAGTTCATAGGTCCAATTATCAAGGTTTAAAGTAGTAGCGTCAAATTCATCAGACCAAACCAGTTCCAGCTCTGATTGAACAGTCGTAACAATAGTCGTTGTTCCCGGAGTTGCTTGTATGTTTTCTTGAGCAGCTGTTTCTGATTGACAATTGGTCAAAAAAGAGCCTGCAATAAACACTAAAAAAAGATTTTTCATTAGATTAATAATTCTAGGGTTTAAAGATAGCCGATTTCTTATATTTAACCTCTATAAACCATATCATGGATTTAATCCCCAATGCAGGC
>CAJWBA010000043.1 GCA_913020155.1 uncultured Flavobacteriales bacterium | reverse complement strand
ATGCACAAAAAAATATAGCTACTCAAATCAATTCTTCTTATGGGAAAGAATACCTCCAGCCTAGAATTTTTAAGACAAAAAACAAAGGAGCACAAGAGGCGCATGAAGCGATACGGCCTTCTGATTTTTCAAAAACCCAATTAAATATTGATCATGATCAAGCTCGTTTATATGAACTAATTTGGCGAAGAACAGTAGCTTCTCAAATGAGCGATTCTCAATTAGAGCGAACACAAGTTTCGATTGAGGCAAATACTCATCAAGATAGATTTACAGGAAAAGGAGAGGTTATTACTTTTGATGGATTTTTAAAATTATACATGGAAGGAGTTGATGATGATGATGATGAAATCAATGGGATGCTTCCTAAGGTTTCTGTGGGAGAAACTCTCGAGTTAAAAAGAATGATTACAATACAGCGCTTTACACGTCCTCCCTATCGATATTCTGAAGCTTCTTTAGTTAAAAAAATGGAAGAATTAGGTATTGGAAGACCCTCTACTTATGCCCCAACTATTTCCACAATTCAAAACAGAAAATATATTGATAAAGGATCTTCTGAGGGACTTTCACGTTCTTACGAACAATTTACTTTAGAAGAAAATACAATTAAAAAAACAGCATTAACTGAAATGGTCGGAGCCGATAAAGGAAAATTAGTTCCCACCGACATAGGGATGATTGTAAATGACTTTCTGGTTGAGAATTTTAAAGATATTTTAGATTTCAATTTTACGGCTCAAGTTGAACAAAATTTTGATGATATTGCAAATGGTTCAAAGGATTGGACTGAAATGATAAAAGGATTTTACTCACAATTTCATACTACGGTTGAGTTTGTGAAAGAAAATGCACAACGTGAATCTGGTGAGCGCGTTCTGGGAGTTGATCCTGCATCTGGCCGTTCGGTAAAAGTAAGATTAGGGAAATTTGGTCCCATGGCTCAAATAGGAGATCCTGATGAAGAGGAAAAACCCATTTATGCAAGTCTAGGACCTAACCAACAATTAGAAAATATTTCCTTTGATGAAGTGATGAGTCTTTTTGAGATGCCAAAAACATTAGGTGCATTTGAAGATCAAGAAATTGTTGTAAATAACGGTCGTTTTGGTCCTTATATTAAACATAATGAAATTTTCGTTTCTCTGCCAAAGGGTATGCTTCCCTCTGAAGTTGATTTAGAAACATCCATTACTTTAATTAAGGAAAAGCAATTAGCAGATGCCCCTATTTATGTTTTTAAAGAAATGCCTGTCACAAAAGGAGTAGGTCGTTTTGGGCCCTTTTTGAAATGGAGTGGCATGTTTATTAACGTTAATAAAAAGTATGATTTTGATAATCTTTCAAATGATGATATTGTTACTTTAATTGAAGAGAAAATTCAAAAAGAAATTGATAAGGTTATTCATGACTGGAGTGATTCTGGTATTCGGGTTGAAAAGGCACGTTGGGGAAGACACCATATTATTAGAGGGAAACAAAAAGTTGAAATTGGAAAAGAAATTGATGCAGTTAAACTAACCCTTAAACAAGCGGAAAAATATTTAGGTAAATCCAAAGTAAAAACAAAGCCTAAAGCGAAGAAAAAAGTTGTTAAAAAAGGATGAGCTTAGAATTACTAGTTCCTGTTAAAAAAGAAACGTTGTTAGGCTTGACTCTCATGCCAAAGCAGATTCTGGGCAAAAATATAAGCATCCACACAAAAAATAATGGACTGCCTGAGCTTAAGGGCTTAACCATTGCTCTAATAGGATTAGATGAGTATAGAAATAGTTTTTTTCATAATTCAAGTTATAATGTAAATCAATTTAGAAAGGTTTTCTACGAATTATATCCTGGTAATTGGAATTTGAGTATTGCTGACTTAGGTGATCTGCCAAGTGGCGAAAAGGTTGAAGACACATATTTTGCTATGAAAGAGATTAGCATCCATTTAAAACAAATGAATATTATTCCTGTTTTTATTGGTGGGAGCCATGATCTAATGTTTCCATTATATGAAGTTTTTCAAAATTTTAAGCAACTTGTAAATATTGTTTCAGTTGATAGATCTTTTGATTTTTCTCAAGAAGATGATTTGATTTCTGGACGTTCTTACATGAGTAAAATAATTATGGAAAAGCCTAATGTTTTAAATAACTATACCAATATTGGCTTTCAAAGTTATTATTGTGCCGAAGAGGAAAAAGACCTAATGGGAAAACTTTATTTTGACACTTTACGCTTGGGACAAGTATTAAATGAGCCCGCTCTTGCTGAACCTATTTTTCGAGATGCAGATATTGTAGGTTTTGACATGAAATGTTTGTCATGGCAGGCTATTGCAGATCCTTTAAAAGGACAACCTAATGGGATTGATTCTAGAACAATTTGCTCACTTACAAGGTATGCAGGCATTAGTGATCATATCAGTTTTGTAGGGTTTTTTGAAATCCCCTCAACACCTATGACTGACCAACTTTTGGCACAAATGATATGGTATTTAATTGAAGGAGTACAGTTAAGATTTGAAGAATATCCAGTAAACACAAAAGATTTTTTAAAATATTCTGTAACACTTTCTGACCAAATAATGGTCTTTTACAAAAGTGATAAAAGCAATCGATGGTGGATGGAATTTACAAATAATTCGCAATTGAATAATAAAATAAAAAGTACAACGTTATTAGCTTGCA
>CAJWBA010000042.1 GCA_913020155.1 uncultured Flavobacteriales bacterium | reverse complement strand
TAAATCTAATAGGTCTCTTAATAAACGTCTAATTTATGGAAATATTGTCGAAAACCTTAGTGATTATATATGTTTTCTAATCTATAAATTTTTTTTCACGCATCCAATCATCATTGTACATCTTACCAATATATCGGCTCCCTGAATCATGAAGCAAAACAACTACTATGTCGTCTGGCTTAAAATGTCTTTTCAATTGCAATAATCCTTTGATAGCAGCACCACAAGAATTACCTGCAAAAATACCTTCTTCCAATGCCATCTTCCGCGTATACAATGCGGCATCTTTATCTGTCACTTTTTCAAATGCATCAATAATAGAGAAATCAACGTTTTTTGGAAGTATATCTTCCCCAATTCCCTCAGTAATGTAAGGATAGATTTCATTTTCATCAAAGATTCCTGTTTCGTGATATTTCTTAAAAACAGAACCATAGGTGTCAATTCCCCAGATTTTAATATTTGGATTTTTTTCTTTCAAAAATTTACCAACACCAGAAATAGTTCCACCCGTTCCAACTCCAACAACAAAATGGGTAATTTTTCCATCTGTTTGTTTCCATATTTCAGGTCCTGTCTGTTCGTAATGAGCAAGGGAATTTGAGGGGTTGTCATATTGATTAACATACCAAGAGTCTGGTGTTTCATCTGCAATGCGCTTAGAAGTTGAATAATAAGACCTTGGGTCTTCTGGCGCTACATCTGTTGGACAAACTATAACCTGTGCTCCAACTCCTCTGAGAACATCAAATTTTTCTTTAGATTGTTTATCGGTTGAAACACAAAT
Organism: uncultured Flavobacteriales bacterium; assembly: GCA_913020155.1. GTDB lineage: Bacteria > Bacteroidota > Bacteroidia > Flavobacteriales > Flavobacteriaceae > Arcticimaribacter. Next base: position 2,009 of record CAJWBA010000042.1, on the reverse strand, counting down.
TAACTTATATCCTTTAACAATAGCTGCAAGAGCTAAACCCATTCCTGTGTTTCCAGATGTACCCTCAACAATTGTCCATCCTGGATTTAAGCGACCATCAGATTCTGCATCTTCAACCATCTTTAATGCCATGCGGTCCTTTGTAGAATTCCCAGGATTAAAACTTTCAACTTTAGCCAAAACCAAAGCATTTACTTCACTGGTGATTTTATTCAATCGGACTAAAGGAGTATTCCCTATTGTTTGGAGGATGTTTTCTGCGTAATCCATAAATTTAATACAAAAATACGTTTATTTAAAAGTAAATATGTCATATTAATTAAAAATATCTACTTCATTATTACTGCACACGCATCACTTTTGTAGGATCAACTTTAGTGACTACTAAAGAAGGGAAATACAACAACATTGTACATGTTATAATAATACCTAAATTTAAAAAAAAAATATTTGAAAACGATAATAATACTGGGACTTCAGAGACATAATATATCATAGGATCGAGACGAATCCACCCGAATTTTTCCTGCCCAAAAACCAAAACTAAGCCAATAAAATTTCCAATAAAAATTCCTTTGATTATTATATAAAAAGCATTCCATAAAAACAACTGCTGAATTAACTTATTTCTAGCACCCATAGATTTCAATAATCCTATCATTTTTGAGCGCTCTAAAATTAAAACCAACAAAGCTGTTGCCATATTTAGTGTTCCTACCAAAAGCATAAGAATTAGTATGATAGCAACATTAAAATCAAATAATGAAACCCATTCAAACAAACCCGGAAACATCTCATCAACAGTAATGCTGTCAATTTGCGGTGGCAGTTGATTATAAATCTCTTCATTCTTTTGAGTCAAATCAACTCCTTCTTTTAAAAAAACTTCAATTCCCCCCACTTCCTCTGAGCTCCATTTATTAATTCTCTGAATATGTCGAATGTCCGCGAAAAGATACGAAGAATCAAAATCCTGAAACCCGGTTTCATAAATTCCAACAACCTTGAAATAACGAGTATTAGGAGAAGTCGATGAAGTTTTACTTTGAAAATATGCTGTGATTTTATCTCCAACATTAATCTGTAAACGATTAGCTATGGTCTCTGATAAAAGTACTTCATTATTTAAATTTTGATTCGTAATTGGGTATCTGCCCAAAACTAAGTAAGTGTCTAAATTATTCCATCTATATTCAGATCCAACTCCCTTTACTATAAGCCCCTCAAAGTCAGTTATTGACTTTACAAGAGCCGCTTTACTCGCCGTTGCTTGATGATGATCTATTTCCTCAGGATCATTCCACGCATTCAAGTTTAATTCTGACAGACGTATTGCTTGAGTAGAAACTTTTGAATTATTATTTTCAAATGGTGCAATATGTAACTGACCACTAAAAACTATTATCTTCTTCTTAATTTCATGCTGAAGCCCCAAACTTGTTGATAAAGCAACGATCATCATCACCATTCCTACAGCAATTGCAGTTATCGCAATTTTTATAATCCGACTCGATGCACTACTTTTATCAATGCTTTGTCTTCGCATTCGATGCGCTAAAAATAATCCGAAATTCAAATGACTTATTCTATGGTTATTGCCCTCAAAAATACATTTTTATTATGGTTTTCGTTGAGTCTATTTTTCTTTAGCTCCGTTCATGCTCAAATTCAAGTTGGGGCTGCACAAATTGAAACCTATTTACCCTTACTTCAAAATAAAAAAATTGGAATTGTCGCTCATGCATCTAGTCTTATTGAAACCTCTAAAGGTTCGATTCATTTAATTGACAGTTTACTCACCCACAAAATAGAAATAGTTAAGGTTTTTGCTCCAGAACACGGCTTTAGAAGTAAATCTGATAACGGAGAAGATTTCGGGAATTCTATAGACTCTAAAACACAATTACCTCTTATTTCATTACATGGAAAATATAAAAAACCACAACCCAAAGACCTTGAAGGACTTGATCTGATTGTTTTTGACATTCAAGATGTTGGAGTTCGTTTTT
>CAJWBA010000041.1 GCA_913020155.1 uncultured Flavobacteriales bacterium | reverse complement strand
CTTAACACCACTTGACATTGTTAGATTCACAACTGCTTATGGACAATGGCTTTCTTCAAATTCTGAGGGTACTTTAACAGTGGTCACAGGTAGGGATGCACGTATTTCAGGAGAAATGGTTCATTCCCTAGTCAACCAAACGCTTATTGGAATGGGAATAAATGTAATCAATTTAGGGCTTTCAACTACACCTACTGTTGCTCTTGCTGTTCCCTGGGAAAAAGCAAATGGAGGGATAGTATTAACTGCAAGTCACAATCCTAAGGAATGGAATGCTTTAAAACTTTTAAATCATAATGGAGAATTTATTGATGCAGAATCAGGTGAGATAGTATTAGCATTTGCAGAAAAACAAACTTTTAATTATGCAGATGTTGACCATTTAGGAGTATTAAAAACCAATGATACTTATTTTAATAAACATATTGATGCAACGATTTCAATGAATACGGTTAACGTTTCTGGAATAAAAAAGGGGTTATTTAAAGTTGTTGTTGATGGAGTTAATTCATCAGGAGGTATAATCATACCTCAGCTTTTGGAGGCTTTAGGAGTTGAAGTTGTAAAAATTCACTGTGTTCCCAATGGAGATTTTCCTCATAATCCAGAACCATTAAAAGAACATTTAGGAGATCTATGCGATGCTGTTGTTTCACAAAATGCCCATTTTGGTATTGCTGTAGACCCCGATGTAGATCGTTTAGTTTTTGTAGATGAAAAAGGTCATTTTTTTGGAGAAGAATACACCTTGGTCGCATGTGCCGATTATATTTTAAGTAAAACATCTGGAGCTACTGTTTCAAATATGTCATCTACTCGAGCATTATTAGATGTTACTCTTACCCATGCAGGTCATTATTCTGCAAGTGCTGTTGGAGAGGTTAATGTTGTGAAAGAAATGAAAGCTGTTAATGCCGTTATAGGTGGCGAAGGAAATGGTGGAGTTATTTATCCTCCCTTGCATTATGGAAGAGATGCATTAGTGGGTGTGGTTTTTTTCTTATCCTTACTTGTGGAAAGAAAAGTTTCTGTTTCAAAACTTCGCGCTAGTTATCCAAATTATTTTATGAGTAAAAACAAAATTATTTTAAATGAAGGAATAGATGTCGATGGTGTTTTGAATACAATGGCGAAACGTTATGTTTCTGAAAAAATATCAATAATTGATGGTGTTAAAATTGATTTTGAAAAAGAATGGGTACATCTTAGAAAATCAAATACTGAGGCTATTATAAGGGTATATACTGAAGCTATGTCAAAAGAAAAAGCTGCTACATTAGCGCAACGTTTTGTTTCGGAAATAAATTCATTGCTTTAAATTTTTTTCGCATGTTTAAATCGTTTGTGAGTCCAAAAATATTGAGAGGGGTCATCTTTAATTTGTTCCTCAAGCCATTCTGTAAATATATCTGTGATACCGTAATCAGAAATTTTATGAGGTGTTTCCGAAAGTACTTTGAATTCTACTTCATAATAACCTCGTTTGACTCTTTTTATTTTAGCAAAAACAATTGGTATGTAGAGTTCTTTAGCTAAGCGTTCTGCACCAGTAAAAACTGGAACTTTAGTTCCAAGAAAATAACGCCAGTATGTTAAATGCTTTAGACGAGGAGATTGATCGCTAGCAAACCCAAAAACACCACGTTCATTATTTGCTTCCATTCTTTTAATTTCTCGTGATGCTGTTCTTTGTGAAATCATAAAAGCATTATGTCGACTTCGAATTTTCTTGATTAGATTGTCAAAGTATTGATTTCGAATAGGTTTGTATATTCCGTATCCTTTATGCTTCATATGATATCCCAGTGACATCATCCATTCCCAGCTAGCATAATGACCACACATTAAAAAAACAGATGTGTTTTTTTTTTCAAATTGGGTAAGTACTTCAATATTTTTAACCTTAAAACGTTTAATCATTTGCTCCTTAGTCATACCCATTGACTTTATGATTTCTAAAAATAAATCGCAAAGATGACGATAGAATTTATTTTCAATATTTATAAATTTTTTATGATCATATTCTGGGAATGCACGTTTTAAATTTTCTCTCACTACATTTTTACGATATTTGAAAACATGTTGAACAAAAAAACAAACAATATCAGAAAATTTATAAAAAACACTGAATGGTAGTCTGGAAATCAAAAATAATACTGGATAAATAAGATAATAAACGAGTGCTTTCACATAGAATATTTAATGCTTTGTAAAATTACTTATTTAATCCACATCTTCATACCTGTTGAAAACTTTACTCTAAGATCTTTATATATTTAGTTATATATATAACGATATATAATACTTTTGTTGCATATGTAACAAATTAACTTTAAGTTTTTTAAATGAAAAAAATATTAGTTCTAGGGATGGGTAAAGTAGGTAGCCTTGTTGGTGTTCTTTTAAATGAAAATTTTGAAGTAACGGCTTTAGATCAAAAGGCACCACATTATTCATATGAATTACCCTTTAAATGTTTGTTTGGTGATGTGACAGATAAAGATTTTATTTCGGAATTATTAAAAAAACATGATGCTGTAGTATCGTGTTTACCTTTTTTTTTAAATAAAAATATTGCACTTCTTGCCCATGCATTAGAAGTGCATTATTTTGATTTAACGGAAGATGTTCCTACAACACAGTTTATTCAGGAGTTAAGCAAGACAGGGAATTCAGTAATGGCTCCTCAATGTGGATTAGCTCCAGGTATAATTGGAATTATAGGGAAAGACCTTACACTATCATTTGATACTTTAAGGGATATTGAATTGAGAGTAGGCGCGCTACCTAGGTACCCTAATGGTCAATTAGCATATTCTTTTACATGGTCTCCTCATGGTGTGATTAATG
>CAJWBA010000040.1 GCA_913020155.1 uncultured Flavobacteriales bacterium | reverse complement strand
AGCTAATCATGGAATTCGAAAAAGAATTTGATATTCAAATACCAGATGACCAGGCGGAAAACATTACCACTGTTGGGCAAGCAATTCAATTTATAGAAAAAATAGACTAACGAAGTTCCATGGAACTAAAACGTGTAGTAGTTACCGGATTGGGAGCGCTTACACCTATCGGGAATACTCTTTCAGCTTATTGGGAGGGATTATTGTCTGGTACTAGTGGTGCTGCTCCAATAACTTATTTTGACCCTACCCTTTTTAAAACAAAATTTGCTTGTGAGTTAAAAGGTTTTGATCCATTGGATCACTTTGACAGAAAAGAAGCAAGGAAATACGATCGTTTTGCACAATATGCTTTAGTGGCAGTTGATGAAGCACTTCAAGATGCAAAATTCCCTATTGAAACTGCAGATAAAGACCGAGTAGGTGTTATTTGGGGTGCAGGAATCGGGGGTCTTGAAACATTTCAAAACGAAGTACTAAACTTTGCAGCTGGAAACGAAAATCCCCGTTTTAATCCATTCTTTATTCCTAAGATGATTGCTGATATCGCTCCAGGGCTAATTTCCATAAAATATGGTTTTAGAGGGCCTAATTTTGCAACAGTTTCAGCCTGTGCATCAGCGTCAAATGCAATGATAGATGCCTTAAACTACATTCGTTTAGGCTATGCAGACGTAATGATAACTGGTGGTTCTGAAGCAGGAGTAACAAAAGCAGGGATAGGTGGTTTTAATGCAATGCATGCTCTTTCAAAAAGAAATGACGATCCGAAAACAGCTTCTCGTCCTTTTGATAAAAACCGTGATGGTTTTGTGTTGGGAGAAGGTGCTGGTGCATTAATTTTAGAATCTTATGAGCATGCTATTGCAAGAAATGCTACTATTTATGCTGAATTAGCTGGAGGAGGCCTTTCCGCAGATGCACATCATATGACCGCTCCACATCCTGAAGGTTTAGGCGCTATTAAAGTAATGAAAAATTGCTTGAAGGATGCCAACTTAAAACCAAGCGATGTTGATACCATAAATATGCATGGAACCTCAACGCCATTGGGTGACATTGCGGAATCAAATGCTATTATTGAGGTATTTAAAAAGCATGCCTATGCAATGAATATTAATTCAACCAAATCGATGACAGGCCATCTTCTTGGTGCTGCTGGAGCTATTGAAGCAATTGCCTCAATTATGACTATAAAACATAGTATCATTCCTCCCACAATTAATCATCAAACTTTTGATGAAAATATTGATCCAAAGATCAATTTTACCTTTGGAAAAGCACAAAAAAGAAATGTAGATGTTGCATTATCAAACACCTTTGGGTTTGGAGGTCATAACGCTTGTGTTTTATTTAAAAAAATGCAATAACTTGTTACTGTGAAAATTTTTGAATACATAAGAAAATCCCGAATGGAAACATCTGGGATTTTTTTTACTCACTTACGAAAAAAACTTGGCATTAAGACAATGAATAAAGCGTTGTATAAGCAAGCATTTACTCACAGCTCTTTAAACTTAAAGGATACTAATGGTAATAAGCTTAACTTTGAACGGTTAGAGTTTTTAGGTGACGCACTGCTAAGTACTATTATTGCAGAATATCTTTTTTATCAATACCCTCAAGCAAAAGAAGGAAAATTAACAAAACTTAGGGCCAAAATAGTAAGTCGAGCACAACTAAATGATATTGGAAAAAAAATGGAGCTTCTGCAATTAGCTGATTTTTCAACTCATAATAAAAAATTTGGCGATGATATACATGGTAATCTAATTGAATCATTGATAGGTGCACACTTCATTGATAAAGGATATATCAAAACCAAAGACTATGTAATGAAAAATATTATTAATCCTTTCGTGAATATGAACTCCCTAGATTCATTGATATTGAGCCACAAAAGCCTTCTAATTGAATGGGCGCAAAAAGAAAAGAAAGAACTTAAGTTTAACAATAAATTAGATGAAGGGTTAGACCCAGGCATTAATTATTATTGTACTGTAATATTAAATAAAAAATTGGTTGTGAAAGCACGTGGAATTTCTAAGAAAAAAACAGAAGAAAAAGCTGCTAAGCTGGCTACTACAATATTAAAAATAAGTACTCCCGTTAAAAAATGAATGCTAAAAAAGTATACAATTTAGAACTTGAAGAAACTTTTGAAGAAGTTAACTTAATTGCAATTCACTCTTCCTTAGAAGGCTATCAATTGGCATTTTACTTAAACAACACCATCAATAGTGATTTTAAAAGGAGTAAAAACGACCTCAGCCTCAAAGACGCTAAAAATAATTTCATTCATTTTGAGTGGGAAGATAAAATGTATGACTTTCAATGTTCTTTATTTTCAAACAAATACTACGATGAATTAAAGCAACAAGAGTTAATTTCTAAAAATTTATTTAACCTTCCTACAAGAAATGAGGTATATTTGTTTTCTGAATTCAAACAAGTTGATTTTTTCATTAAATCTTCAGACCATAAAACAATTGAAACTGTTTTATCACATCTCAAAAAATCGTCTAAAATATCTCTCTTATACCCAGTAGATACTGAATTTATTAAAAAAAAATTAAACATAATATTTGATTAATGAGTTTCATAAAAAAAACAAAAATCGTTGCAACACTTGGACCTGCAACAGCTTCTGAGGACGTCATTGAAAATATGATTTTAGAGGGAGTAAATGTATTTCGGATTAACTTTTCACATGCTGATTACCAGGACGTTTCTGATCGAATTAAAATGATTAGAAAGGTTGATGAAAAGCTAGATACTAATACCTCAATCTTGGCTGATCTTCAAGGACCGAAACTTCGTGTTGGGAAAATGGAAGATGATATTTTTGTAAACCCAGGAGATAAAGTAGTTTTCTTAACAGACGAACCTTTTGTTGGGAATTCAAAAAAAGCTTTCATGAACTATCAGAATTTTCCAAACGACGTTTCAAAGGGAGAGCGAATTTTATTGGATGATGGAAAATTGATTTTTGAAATTATTGAAACCAATAAATCCAATAAAGTTGAGGCAAAAGTAATTCAAGGAGGTCCTTTTAAATCAAATAAAGGAGTCAACCTACCTAATACAAATATTTCATTACCTGCATTGACCGAAAAAGACATAAAGGATGCAGAATTTATTTTTAAACAAGATATAGACTGGATTGCCCTTTCGTTTGTCCGCTTTAGCCAAGATCTTATTGATTTGAAAGAATTAATGGCAAAACATACCAATCAAAAAATTCCAATTGTTGCTAAAATTGAAAAGCCAGAGGCAATTGAAAATATTGATAAGATTATTGCACATTGTGATGGACTAATGGTTGCTCGTGGTGATCTTGGAGTGGAAGTGCCTGCACAAGAAGTGCCATTAATTCAGAAACAATTAGTGCTTTTAGCAAAGCAAGCACGAATACCAATTATCATTGCAACAC
>CAJWBA010000039.1 GCA_913020155.1 uncultured Flavobacteriales bacterium | reverse complement strand
TGGTTCTTGTTCAGAGTGAAAAAGATATGGACGAAGGATCCATAAAAAACATATATGATGCCATATGGTATTCCATAGTAACGCTTTCTACTGTCGGTTATGGTGATTTCTACCCAGTATCTGCTCTAGGAAAGATTATAGGTCTCGTATTTGTTTTTAGTAGCCTCGGTGTTTTAGGTTACTTCATAAGTCAATTGACAGTGAAATTAACGAAGTATATGGAAAATAAAAAAAATGGTCAATTCGGTACGAAGATGGAAAATCATATTGTAATCATCGGTTACAACAAATTTGGAAAACACATCCTGGAACAAATTGTAGCCTCCGGCGTGAAAGTCGCCATTGTGACAAAAAATAAAGAAGATATAGAATCAATTGCATCAAATTTCAACAAGGGAGATGTATTCGTATTTTTGTCGGATTTTGAGAAATTCGAAGACTTGGAAAAAGTCAATATAACAAGGGCAAGTAAAGTTTTTCTCAATTTCGAGGATGATACGGAAATGTTGGTTTACATATTGGATTTAAAAAACCATTACAAAGACATTGAAATCATTGTTTCTTTAAATAACGCAAGCTTCAAAAAAACCTTTCGATCAGCTGGAGTATTATACGCAGTAGCCAGAGAAGAGATTGCAGCGAAATTGGTTGCGAGCTATATTTTTGAACCTGAAGTCGCGGCGCTTACAGAAGACCTTATGGCTTCAGCATCAAAAAAGGATGACTTTGACCTTATAGAGCTAAAAGTCTCAAAAAACAACCCTTACCTGAATAAAGAATATGATTTGGCTTTTGTTGATATTCGAAAAAAATATTCAAGTGTACTATTAGGTATCTATAAAGACGAGATCCTCTATAAAAACCCGATTGAACCCATAACCATTATGGAAAACGATTATCTAGTAATCATGACAAATGGCGAAAATGAGCCTATTTTAGAAGCTGACTTTGAAGTATCACAAGGACGATTTTAGGTTTATAAAATGTACCTAAAGCAATCAAAAACAATTCATTTCAGCAATGCTCCTTTGACTAGATTTAGCGTCATCAAAGACCAATAATAAAGCTTTAAAAACCCTCTTTAGAGGCTTTTTTATTTACTTTTTATTAATAAAACCTCCGAAAACGCAGTGAGATGCCAGAGTCTCCTAACCCCTCGGGCGTCATAAAAGTAGAATATACTTTTTTTCTTCCCTTTTTATTATCTGATAGCCAAATACCAGAAGATTCGTCTCTCAATAAACGTGGCCAACTAGATTCAGCGCTGTTATTTTGGTCAAGCTCAAAAGATTTTAAATACGGGAAGTAAGCAGTAATAATGGGCTTTTTGGCTTGCTCAGTTTTCTTTGCAAAATAAATATTATCATATCTGACCTCATCTCCTAGTTTTCTACAGGTCAGTATAATGACATCCGTTTCATCCAATGTTGCATAGGTAACCTTCTCAGGACTCTCAAGAGGCGTTCCGTCTCCCTTTAGAGACGCTTTATTGAACTTGTCCCTTAGCATTTGGTAAGTACTGTTTTCCGAGAGGTTAATGAAGTGAGGATTACATTTAATATTATTGGCAATTTCGCTAATCGAATCATACCAAACATCAAATGTCTGATGCTCTCTGTAAAGAACATCTATTTCCTCTCCAGAATAATTCGTGGCAACCATGTTTACTGTATAATCCGATACGATTCTATCAAAGCAAGAGGCTACACTAAAATCGTAACCAAGGACAAGAGGATACAAATGCGTATATCGATGCTTACAATTCAAATACAAATTCCATAAATCAGTCTCATACTTTAAGGATTTTTCTTCATTATTCTTCGCTTCACTCCAAAACTTAAAAATTTCTTCGCGAGGATAAATGTCACTGAAATCATCATTATCCATGGGAGAGCTTAGACCTAAATCTAGAATTGAATCATACCAAATATCAAAAGACTGATTTTCTTTATATTCTAATGTTTTTTTCATAAAAATTGGTTCTTCACCATCATAGGTCCAGTTTGAAAAACCTTCAAACCAAATATAACTTGCGTTCTCAGATTGAATTTTTTTTAACATGCTCAGGTCCAAACTCTTGTATGACAATTCACTATTCAACATGTTTTTTTGATACTGGCTTACAAAGCTTTCAGGATTAGACATATCAAATAAAACTTTAGACTTTCCTTTATTTCTAAATACTTTATATCCTTTTTCTACAACTAAATTTGGTCTAAATGGAAGATAACAAGTCACATAATCATTGGAAACAATATCAATTTCAGAGGATTCTTTATTCTGATAAAACAAGGTCAGGCTAACACGTTCCTCATCACCCATCCACTTAAGTATGTCTTTGGGTAACGTAGAACCTTCAAAAAACTCCCCATCGACTTCTCCCCCGATAACATCGAATGGTGATGAAGCTTGTGTATCCAGAGGGTCGTATGCCACCAAAAGCTTATTTGATTCACCAATAGTCAGAATATTTGAGATAATTTGGGGGAAAATTGCCGGATAAGAGACCGTTGTCGGCACCCTATCTATGACATTGGTATCATTCAGCAAATTGATTTGTGCATTTGACTGAAAAACAAAGAATACGATTAGAATACTTAAAACTTTCATATTTTTTTTCTTCAATTTAGAATAATAAACTTTTAATAAAGATACAATTGTGATACAATAATTATCTATCAGTTTCTTATCTTTAAGATATGTTGGTAAAATATTGTTTTTTTTTATCCCTTTTTATATCCACCGATGCTTTTGTAATTTTCTCCCAAAATCTCAATTCTGAAATCCATGTAAATTGCGATACGACATCTTATAAATTAAACGAGTATGTCGATTCCTTGAGTAGGTATGAAATACAGATGGGTAAAAAAAAAAACCTACATACTGATGATGAGCGATTGAAACTTGCCTTTTACGTAGCTTTAAGTCACTACCCTGAACTTCACCATAAAAAAATTTCACTCAAGCTTAAATCAATCAAAAGTACGATGCAAGCTCAACCTAGTCCAAGCTTTATAGTAAAACGAAAAAACAAAAGAGGTTACAGTATTTTTGTGAATAACAACCCCGCGCTTACAGGGCTTAATTACGAGGAGTTAAGCTTCAATGGACTTGTTGGGTGGATCGGGCACGAATTTGCGCACCTCATCGACTATTCTTCGATGAACAATCGTGAGCTTCTTGGTTTTATTACAGCCTACATTTTTGATAAAAGGACAATGCGCAGAACAGAGAGAAATGCGGATAGAGAAACCATCAAACGCGGACTGGGTACTCAACTTCTCGATGGTGTCGCTTTTTTTGAAAAAAACAAGAAAGTTTCAAAACGCTACCGCAAAAGAAAGCAAAAAAACTATCTCTCTGAAGAAGAAATCATTGTCGATATCAAAAGAAACTGTCATTAGGCTTTAATGTAGGTTTTCAAAGGCCCACAAGTACACTTTTTTATTTAGATTTACAAAATGGAATGGTACATGAAACATCGTTGGTGGATTTGGAGCATAATGGCAGTTTATTTGGCCTACAGAATTTATCTCTCA
>CAJWBA010000038.1 GCA_913020155.1 uncultured Flavobacteriales bacterium | reverse complement strand
AAGGTCCAATTAAGGCTGAGCGTATGGTGAGTATAAATGGAGAATATATAAATCCATTTGATCGTGGAGAGATATCAAGTGTTTTGAATGTTGGGATTAAAAGTATCAACGCACTTACAACAATAGGATGTGGGCAAAGAATTGGGATTATAGCGGGATCTGGAGTTGGTAAATCTGTTTTACTTTCGATGATAACGCAAAATTCAGAAGCAGAAGTTATAGTCGTTGGATTGATAGGTGAGAGGGGCCGAGAATTAGCTACTTTCACTCGTGAGATAACTGCATCACATTCAAATAATAAAGTTGTAATTGTGGCAGTTCCTGCGGACCAGTCTCCGTTACTAAGAATTCAGGGTGCTAAGAGGGCAACAAGTATTGCGGAGCATTTTAGGGATGAAGGAAAAAAGGTATTACTAATTTTGGATTCTTTAACTCGTGTTGCGCATGCCCAAAGAGAGTTGGGTTTGGCTGTGGGCGAACAGCCTACATCCCGCGGATATCCACCGTCAGTAATTTCACTTATACCCGCGTTGATTGAAAGAACTGGGGTTGGAGTTAAATCTACAGGATCGATCACTTCAATTTATACTATTTTAGCCGATGGTGATGATACGGTATCTGATCCCATAGTTGATAACGCGCGCGCTATTTTGGATGGACACATCATTTTATCAAGGAAACTGGCACAACAGGGGATTTATCCAGCCATTGATGTCGGTAATTCAATAAGTAGAATTATGATTGACTTAATTACTCCCGAACAAGCCAAAAATGCCCAAAAACTACGTAAGTTAATCTCGGTATACCAGGAAAACCAAGATCTACTTTTGATGGGTGGCTACGTCCAGGGACAAGATGCTGATTTGGATCAAGCGGTACAGAAGTGGCCCGATATTGTGAAGTTCCTGCACCAAGATAAGAATGCAAAATTTTCATTTTCTGATGCAAATAAAATGATGTCAGAATTGGTAGCTTAGGAGCTTCATGTGCCAAAACATAGAATATTAGATATTTTACGTCGTAAAAGTCAGATAAAAAAAATCAAAACTCAATCTGAATTGAAGGACAATCTTTTAAAAATCGAAAGTACTAAAAAATTAGAAGTAGATTTGGATTTTAACATAGAAGGAACTATTGAAATTGGTGTGGAGCAGTGTGGTTATGGCCTTAAAGTAAATAGTCAACTTCGACAAAATATGCTGGCTCAAAAAGAAATTGTAGACAACAGATTAGAATTTTTATCAACCCAACAAAATCAGTTACAAAAACTAGTTCAAAATGAGCAGATAAAGGCAAAAAAAATATCAGAAAAATACAAAGAGTTTAATAAAAAGTCAGAAATAGAAAAGGAGATAAAGCAGTTAGATAATATCTTAACTCTTCGAAAGTTATAGTTGGTATAAAAATTGCTCTAAGGGTTTTAGATGAATCGAGGAGTTTTTAATGGTGATTGCGCTAAATGCTGGCTCTAACCCAAATGGACAGGTGTCATCCATTGGGGTCCACGGTGACGGTAAGGATGCAGAAAACTCGTTTTTTGGGAACTTTGGAGACCTTTTAACCCTAATTTCAGCAGACGCAGAGAATGCTCTGCATGAAAATAATCCAGAGGCCAAGCTGACAGCGAAACAGACTAATGAGGCATTGTTAGCTTTGGTTGAGGGTGGGAGTGATGATGCAAAACTAGCAATTTCTTCTATCTTAAAAAGAGTGACCTTTGAGGATTCAAATCAATTAAATCTACCTGTGAAAGAAGATATTCAGACTTCGTCTTTCCTCGAAGCAAAAATTGAAAGTAAATTGGAGCAACAAAACTTATTGAAGCCATTGAAAGAACTTGAGTTTTTCAGTTTGGCGGATCTGGAATCTTTTGTGAAAGGTCTGGAACAATCAAATGTTAAAGTATTTACCGAAAGCCCTCTAAATAAAAATAGCGTACTGATAGAAACACCACTTGCAGGAATAGCTGCTGATATGGATAAAGAGCATTACGCGAGTGCAGCTGGTGCCGTTGTTACGACATCGAACCTAGTTTCTAATGCTGCCGTTGCCACAAGCCCTGACATAGTTGGTACTACTGCAGTTTCTAGAATATCAGAACCTTTTAGCCTAGCTGTGGGCATCAATGATCCTATTTCCGTTGCGAACTATCCAGTGGACGAAAAAGGTCAGATAATACCAGTGGACGAAAAAGGTCAGATAATACCAGGGGGCGAAAAAGATCAGATAATATTAGATGTAGTAAAGGATATTTTACAGGTTAATTCTGCAACCTTAACCATTAGTAAAAAAGGTCCATCTGAGGTTATTTTTGATCTTCGTGATTTAAAAGAAGTTATACTTCAAAAATTCACTTCTTCTTCACGAAGTGAGAAAGAGGTCAAGCTACCGTTGGAATTAGTCATTCCATATACGTTACCTATAAAGATAGAAAATAACTTAGCAGAAAACTCACTTACAGAATTGGATGCTAATAAATTTAATAAGGTAGAAGTTACCAAAATAACTCTGGATCGTAATTTGATTGAACTGCAAGTGCCTGATGAGATCAATGTTATAGAAAATACAAATAAAGACCAAAAGTCATTTACGGTTAAAGGGGGCGAATTGCTCCTCAATCCAAGTCCTGAGCTACAACGTAAACTTGTTATTGGAATTGCCATTCCAAAGGGATCATCAGTAAATGAACTTCCAGACTTTGTAAAAATCCAAGTAAGTATGGATAATATTAAAACTTTGACTGACCCAATGACTCCAAAACCTAATACTACTAAAGAATATTTGACATCTAATTTAATTGAAATGCCCAGAGGCCTTTTGCAGGATAATAATCTCGGTCATTTAGTGAAAAATATGCAAGTATTGTTAACTGCCTTGGGGGAACAAAATAATGAACTTGTGGACGACATAAATATTGTATCAATAAATAAATTTAGTAAACCGTCACAGCAAACGGTTCAAAATTTGGTAAGCAAAGGGCCTGTAGAAGCAGAAACTTTGTCAAATAGTTTTATAAACCGTCCTTTGAGCGCACCGGTCACTATGCTTGAAAAGAGTACAGTGCCTGAATACAGCGAACCTAAAGCGCAATTCAACGGCCAAGATCGACTGGCATCAATCTTAAGTATTGGTTTGACTGCTGCGTCGGATACTAAGAAACACAACGTCACAAGCCGGGCCGCGACTAGCGTTTTAGCTTTAGGCGCAAGAGTAAACTTTTTTATGAGTAATAATAAAAATTCACTGGATCCCGAGGCAAAAGAAAACATCAATTCATTTAGCACCAAGCCCAGTAGCATGGGTAATACCTATTCAGAAAATGTTTTTGAAATGTTTAATAATAAAAACGCCACTCCAAAATTTTTAGACCCCGCAGAAGCAAAGAACTTATTTCAGTCACAAAATAATATAGCAATACCAGCGCAAGCTAGCGAAAAATTCATCAATTCGTCCCTCATGGCCGGTGAAAGAGTTTTATCATCAAATAATATGCCTTTAACACCAGCACTAGTTGAGAATAAAATTTCACTATATGAAGCACAATATGCATCTCGTTTGGGAATGGCAGTTGTAGAAAAAGTTAAAACAGGTCAAGAAAATTTTGATATTCACCTAACACCTGAAAGTTTTGGAAAGATTAAAGTTAACGTCAATCTTGATTTCCGCGCGATAGATGTGAAGATTTTTACAGAAACATTGGGCGCTGCGGCAATTTTTAAGGACCATGAAAACACATTGCAGCAAATTATGGAGCAAAACGGCATGAAACTTGCTAGTTTCACTGTAGGCTCTCAAAGTAGTAATGATCAACAAAGACAATTCGCAAACCAAAATAAAGACAAACCGATAGGGAAAACTAATGGGCGAGGAAACAAAGTTATGACTACCTCCAACCAGTCCGAAAGTTCCACCAGTGGACAATCTGGTTTAAACCTTATCGCTTAGGAAAATAAAATGGCAGAAGAAGT
>CAJWBA010000037.1 GCA_913020155.1 uncultured Flavobacteriales bacterium | reverse complement strand
ATAAGAAAACGTTACTAAAAGTAGATGGAATCATTTATCATTGAAGGGGGACAACCTCTAAAAGGATCAATAACCCCCCAAGGAGCAAAAAACGAAGCTTTACAAATTTTGTGTGCAGTGTTACTCACCCCAGAAGTTGTTAACATCCACAACATACCTGACATTGTAGATGTCAATAAATTAATAAAACTCCTTGAAAATTTAGGGGTATTGGTTAAGAAAATTTCTAAAGGTCATTTTAGCTTTCAAGCAAATAGTATTGATCTTGACTACCTAAGCTCTGATAAATTTAAAAATGACGGAAAAGGACTTCGTGGTTCTATAATGCTCGTAGGCCCGCTTCTTGCTAGATTTGGAAAAGGAAGTATTCCTAGGCCTGGAGGAGATAAAATTGGACGGCGCCGATTAGATACCCACTTTGAAGGACTAATTAAACTTGGAGCAACCTTCAACTACAACCGTGAAGATTATTTTTATAGTGTTCAGGCAAAAAAATTGATTGGAACTGATATGCTGCTTGATGAAGCTTCTGTTACTGGAACTGCAAATATTGTTATGGCAGCCGTTTTAGCAGAGGGTAGAACTACCATATATAATGCTGCTTGCGAACCCTATCTGCAACAACTCTGTAATATGCTTAACAGGATGGGAGCGAAAATTAGTGGAATAGGGTCCAACCTATTAGTTATTGAAGGGATAACGAAACTTAAAGGCACTGTCCACACAATACTTCCCGATATGATTGAAATTGGTAGCTGGGTGGGTTTAGCTGCAATGACAAAAAGTGAAATTACAATAAAAAATGTCCGTTGGGAATACTTAGGGCAAATGCCTAATATTTATAGAAAATTAGGAATTACCCTAGAACAAAAAGGGGATGATATTTATATTCCTGCCCATACTGATGGTTACGAAGTTCAAAGCTATATAGATGGATCTATTCTCACCATTTCAGATGCGCCATGGCCAGGATTTACCCCAGACCTTTTAAGTATTATTTTAGTTGTTGCTACTCAGGCCAGAGGAAGTATTTTAGTGCATCAAAAAATGTTTGAAAGTCGTTTGTTTTTTGTTGATAAATTGATTGATATGGGTGCAAAAATAATTTTATGTGACCCGCATAGAGCAACTGTTATTGGACATGATTTTAAATCAAAACTTAAAGCAACAACATTAACATCCCCGGATATTCGCGCAGGTGTATCGTTACTTATCGCTGCACTTTCTGCAAAAGGTACAAGCACAATACATAACATTGAACAAATCGATAGAGGCTATGAGGATATCGAAAATCGCCTACAAAAAATTGGAGCTAAAATAAAACGTGTGAAAACGCAATAGCTTCAATAATTAAAAAAAGAGGTGAAAGATTAACGTTTTGAAATTTTATTATTATTTATATTACGTTGTCTTGTGCACTTGAAACGATCTACAGTTTCGGAACGACTTTTACTATGCTTTGTCTTTCTTCCTTGAACACGAGCTCTCCACATTTTAAAACTAGAAGCCTTCATTTCTGTTCGCATTAAAGTTATTACATCTTGTTCTTTTAATCCAAATTGCAATAAAATGGCATCAAAAGGAGTTCGATCTTCCCATGCCATTTCAATAACACGATCAATTTGAATTTCATTAAGTTCGAGTTTCTTTTTCATGGTATTATCTAATTGATAAAGTGTGTTTACTTAATATGCGTTTACTTTCTTTTTTTACTAATTTATTTTTTTTAAGGTTCCAGAGTATTTGACTTGCTTTTTTATGCATCATTTCAAGATCTATGATAGGTTTTGGATAATCTACTCCCAATTCAAAATTATACAATGATGCTTCCATGGGGGTCAGTTTCCATGGAGTATGTAAAAAATTAGATGGTAGTTTATTTAATTCTGGAAGCCATTGCAAAACAAAAATACCATCTGGGTCGTGCTCTAAACCATTTTTAACTGGATTATAAATTCTAAGGGTATTAATTCCTGTTTCTCCTGCCTGCATCTGAATTTGAGGAAAATGAATTCCAGGTTCAAAGTCAAGAAATTGACAAGCTAAAAATGATGAAATCGCTTGCCACGGCTGCCACAAATGATGAATAACAAAAGAAACGACAAGCGCTCGCATTCTAAAATTCAAATAACCAGTAGTCACTAAACATCGCATTGCAGCATCTACCATTGGAACTCCTGTTTGTCCAGTTTCCCAAGCTTTCAAATAGTCTGTACGCTTTTCTTTTAGTAAACTGTGGTATCCTTTGTTCATACTTTTAAATTCCATATCGCACTCCATTTCAAACTTTTGAATAAAATGTGATTGCCAACGTAATCTTGATTCGAAAGAGGAAAGGGCTCTCCCCCTTTTTCCATTATCTTTTTCCTCTTCTGTACGTTGTAAAACCTGTCGCATTGAAATATTACCCCAGGTAATGTATGGAGATAAACGACTACAACTTTTACGAGCCAAATCAGGTTTTGAAATATGTTTTTGATAATTTAAATATCGTTTTTCAAAAAAGGAATTTAAATACCGTTGTGCATTTTGCTCTCCCCCAGGTTGAAACCATTTTGAAGATTTTGTTTTTTTAGAGACAGGGGTTAACAAAGCTTCTAGTCTAGAAATTTCATTTAAAGAAAGGAGTTGTGCATTGTTTGGAGAAAAATTAAATAAAGGACGATTCATATGCTTAGACCAAAGTTGAATCCATTTTTTTCGATTTGATAGCCTTCTAAAAACACCTTGTTGCAAATATTCATTCCAAACAACCTTATGTTTATCTGTCCAATATTTAACCTTTTTATCACGCTGAAAAGTAATTCCAATCCCAGTTTCTTGGTGTGAATACAAAGTAAAATTATAGAATTGTTTTAAGTTTTCTAATACATCTAAAAATGAACCTTTTACAGTCATAACTTTAGAATTAAAAGTAGCTAATTGAGAATCTAACTGAACAATGGACTGTTTTATAAAATCAAAATGTCGCTTACTGTAATGAGAATCCGTTTGAAGTATGTCTTCAAAAACATACAATAAAAGGCAAGGTCTCTTAGTAGATAAAGCTGCATGCAGAGCCTCATGATCTAAAAGTCGTAAATCACGTTTTAGCCATACAATATTTAAAGAGGCGCGCTTAAAAAGCATCAGGATTGGCAATGATTTTATACGCTCTTTCTTTAATATCAGCAAGATCTGCCGGAGATATTTTTTCTAATAATCTTAACATCATTCCCATTCGGTTATTTTTATAAAAATACTGTTTTTTATCATCTAAAAAATTCCAATATAGACTGTTAAATGGACAGGCATCTTCTCCAACACGTTTCTTTTTGTCATATACACATTCATCACAATAATTACTCATTTTGTTAATATATGAAGCGGCAGAAACATACGGTTTAGTGGCGACAATTCCACCATCTGCCCACTGACTCATACCTCTAGTGTTTGGAAGCTGAACCCATTCTACAGCATCGGCGTAAATACCTAAATACCATCGATCAACTTCATCTGGATTTACCTGTGCTAGCAAAGCAAAATTACCTGTAATCATCAAACGCTGAATGTGGTGAGCATAACCAGTATCTAAAGAATTTTGTATACTTGTATTTAGACAATTCATTTTTGTGTCTGCAGTCCAATAGAAATTAGGGAGTGGATTATAATTCTCAAGCGCATTCTTTTTTGAATATTCTGGCATTTCACGCCAATAAATACCCCTCATGTATTCACGCCATCCTATTATTTGTCTAACAAATCCTTCGACTTGTGATAGTTCAATGTCTTTAGTATTGGCATGATAATAGCTAATAACAGACTCTACAACCTCTAAAGGATTTATCATTTTAGTATTTAAAGCAAATGATATTCTTGAGTGAAATAAATTGGTTTCATTCGTATTCATAGCATCCTGATACGTGCCAAAATGACGTAATAAATTCTCATTAAAATACTGCAGTTGTTGCAAGGCTTCTTCTCTATTTGAAGGATATAGAAAAGTTGTTACATCAATGGTTCCCAATGTATTGACATCATTTGATTTTAAGAGGTTTACCAAAGATTCTAAAGCAACTTTATTGGGAATATAAGGGGTAGGAATTTCAGGAGATCCTTTCCATTTATTACGATTATTTTTATCGAAATTCCAAGCACCTCCTAAAGGCTTTTCTCCCTCCATTAACAAATGAAAATCCTTTCGTATTCTTCGATAGAAAAATTCCATTATTGATTGCTTTTTTCCTTCAAAAAAATTTGATAAAAAAAATCGAGTTGTCATAAAATGTTCAGTGTCACATGCCAGTGATGGAATTGAAAGAGCAGTACAGAATTTTTTTAATTGTTGGTCCAAACGAAATTCATCTGGATATAAGTATTGGAATTGTGAAGCTTTATATTCCTTAATTAGAAGGTTTAGATTTAATAATAGGTTTTGTTTATTTTCTGATGCATCCAAAGCAAGATATCTAACCATATGTCCTTGACTTTCCAATGTAATTTTAAATTGTCGCATGGCATTGAAAAATGCCACAACTTTTTGAAGGTGATGATCCACATAATCCGTTTCTTGACGCATTTCCATGATAACGTAACAAACAGAGGGATTCACTTCTTTAAACCAAGAATGTTGATTGTTGAGTTGATCACCGAGAATAAGTCTTAAAATCATTTAAATAGGGTGTTTTGAAGCCATTTTTTTTGATATGTGCCTTTAGCATCATATCTACTTGCCTGAAAATGAATGTTAAACTTTCGATCTCTAGGGTCATTTCCTACTCCAGCAACATACATCCAATTTCCCCAATTACTATGAACATCATAATCTATTAATTGTTGTTCAAAATATGCAGCACCCATTCGCCAATCCATTAACATATTTTTTGTGAAATAACTTGCTACATTCTGTCTACCTCTATTACTCATAAAACCTGTTTTTTTAAGTTCAATCATATTGGCATTAACAAAAGGCTCCGAAGTTTTTCCTTCTATCCATTTTTTATATATCTCATGGTTAGTTTCCCAAGTATATTTTTGTGTTAAAATCCCACCCAACTTAAATATCTTAGTGCCGTGCTTCAAAGAGATGTATTTAAAATAATCACGCCAAATTAACTCAAAAATTAACCAATAAGTTGATTCATTTTTATGAACTTCTTTTTCATATTTTT
>CAJWBA010000036.1 GCA_913020155.1 uncultured Flavobacteriales bacterium | reverse complement strand
TGAGGGTGTTGCACAAATAGTTTGGGTAGAAACTCCTGAAACTTCATCTGTTGATGTGGGAGTTAAAATTTCATCCGCAACACAAAATGATGTGTCATCAAATCTAACTTGTTGTAAGTTTTTCGCCCCTCCAGTTGCCGATGTATAGCCAACATAGGCAATATTTGAATTCAAAACAGTCCCCGTTAAATTAATATTTTTGGTATCGGAATATACCGTGCCATTTGAGTGTGTAAAGGTATATCTCAAAATTTGTGAAGTGGGATTCCAGTTGATTGCCATATTGTGCCAAGATCCATCTTCGATGTTTATAGTACTTGTAGTATCTCCTAGACTTGGAGTGACATTTGCATTACCATCTCTCACAAAAGCAATATGATCACTGTTAGGGTCCGAACTATTAAAATACGTGTCCATTTCAACAGCATAGGATGGATTTATTCCTTGATAACCCATACCCCCACCAGTCGATCCTTGATTGGTGTTAATGTTTTGAATCACAAAAGCAATTCCATCTGCACCACTTCCATCATTTGAGCCAAAATTCAAATCTACATCAATGTTAAACTCTACGCGTAAATCAATTTTATTTTGATACCAAACCATTCCTCTATTATAATTCTGGTTCGGAGTCAGTGTGTATAAATCCGTTCCTGCTGTATGTGTTGCATTTTGAATGAAAATAAATTCGGATTCATCAAAGTTTCTTGTAATACAAACTTCAGGATCATCATCTTGATTTGTAACCTGAACAATTTGATCACTTAAACCATCAAAGGTGTCATCTGATGATGCATCTACTATCGAAAAGATAAGGTTACTGTTTATATCAGAATCACGAATAGAATCATCGACTCCCGTAACAACTAATGTTTGTTCTGTATTCCAATTCAAACTAGTAAAAGTAAGAGTTGTTAATGAAATACTAACTTCGGTCGCATCGACTACTGCAATCGAAATAATAACATTGGAAGTAGGTGCGCGATCTAATTTAATTGTAATACTCTTCGTAACTGTACCCGACTCATTAACAATAACAGAGGTTGGGCTAACGGTATAACCTGGAGCCTGTGGATCGAGATAATCAACTATTCCATCTAGATCTTCATCATTGATATTTAACTCCACGCTATCCAACAAACCATCGCCATCGGAATCTATATCAAGAAAATTGAGTGTACCATCGCCATCAGTATCGACAGTTCCTCCTTCAATTGCATCTAAAATTCCGTCTCCGTCACTATCCAAATCAAAGCTATTACGAATTCCATTCCCATCGGTGTCTAGTGCACAAGCACTAGCAGGACGGTCAAAAGAAATTCGATCTAATAAATTTCCAAAACCACCACCAGAAGTAGCTTCAAATAAAAAAACAGTAGAAGTTTGTCCGCCCGGAACCAGATAAATTCCTGTATAATCTTGCCAAGTAGTTGTAGCCGTTCGAGTATCTAAAATAACGGAAGAACCAACAGAGTTTCCTGCTTTTACATTGATTGTTTGAACAGGACTGTTACTTCTTGAGAGATGACTTGCTGACCAAATCATATACCCTCCAGGAGTAGTGTTGATTGTTTGATAAAGAGCGGCTGTTTCATTTGCATTAATTTCAGCAAAACGGTTTCCTTCTCTTGCATTATAAGTTCGATCTAACACCCTACCGTCACACCAAACTTCAATATTATTATCTGAAGCCGTAGTTAGCCAACCGTCAATGGATGATTGATTTGAAATACTATTACATCCATTAGTTCCAAGTTCAAAACCCCCATTTACTAAACCCCCATTTATAAAACCACATTCTACGCTATCTAAAATTCCGTCATTATCGTCATCTGGATCAAAATGATCAGCAATACCGTCACCATCATTATCTTCAAAAACATTAGGGTCAGTTCCAATAATAAGTTCATGTGAATCAGCTAAGCCATCAAAATCAGTATCTATGCATGGACCATCGCCATCGATATAAGCTTCTATCTGTAAAAATGCGCTTATGCCTCCAAGACCACCTCCACCGTTTTGATTTCCAAACTCTAGAGCAAAACCGGCTTCGCAATCGTAGGTGAAACTCGAACTCAACACCCAATCAACTACAGTTGTATCCATAAACAAAAGAGCATCTTCTCTTATTCCGTTGGTAGTAAGTACCATCAGCTTGATTGAATTATTTATAATTTCCAACTTTGGGGTTCCCTCTGCTGACCAAGGAGTCCATGATCCACTTAAATTTAAATCGAATCTTCCACCACCTTGAAATTCAGCCATTCCACTCCAATGTCGTTGATCAAAATTCAGTAAACGCGTACCATTTATTGAAAACTGAAGACCGTCATCGAAGGATTGTCCTGAATCTCCAAGGCTGAGTTTTAATTCGCAACGTTCAAAAACATCTCCAGCACCCAGAGCTAAAGAAACGTTTACAGTCCTGGTAAAAACACCTCCAACAGCCCCATTTCCAGACCCCGTAATGACCATATTGGGAGAAACTATCGGGTATGTTCGTGAAGATGTACTTGTGAAATCGCCTGTAACAATTAGCTGTGAGGTATTACTCTTAGTACATCCAAGCTGAGCATAGAGATAGCATGATGAGCAAATAAGAATAAAAAATATAAAATTTTTCATAGTTTAAAAATAATCAAAATATTCTTGGCACGTTAAGTTTAAACATTTTTATGATTTTCTTTTGCAACTAAATTAAAGTTTGCTAAAAACACATTCGAATCATTTCACAGCCTTCAATTCAGCTGCAACAGACTGAACCTCACTCGAAATATTCCATCAAAACGGTGCTGAAGTGAGTACTCAATTAATGTATCCTATTAGTGATAACTTCAAATGGGAATTTCAATCTGATAATGAAGATACGGTCCTCTCCAATATGACTATATTTAAACTTTAACAATTTTCAAAATGAATAAAGTATTTAAAATATCCTTGATTTCGGCTTTAGCTGGTTTCTTATTTGGGTTTGACACCGTAGTTATTTCTGGAGCTGATCAACAACTCCAAAGTTTGTGGATTACCTCTGATCTTTTTCACGGAACCTTTGTAATGTCTATGGCTTTATGGGGAACAGTACTCGGAGCCATTTTTGCGAGTTACCCATGTAATTATTTTGGAAGAAAAAATACCTTAATCGGGATTGGTATTTTATATCTTATTTCTGCCTTAGGCTCTGGGTTAGCATTAGACCCATATACTTTTTCGTTTTTTAGATTTCTTGGTGGAATAGGCGTTGGGGCTTCAACTATTGCTGCACCAACCTATGTCTCTGAAATTGCCCCTGCTCACAAAAGAGGGCAGTTGGTTGCTTTATATCAGTTCAATATTGTGTTTGGAATCTTAGTTGCTTTCATCTCTAATTTTCTATTGAAAGACGTTGGGGCGCAACCTTGGCGTTGGATGGTTGGTATTGAAGCATTGCCAGCCTTTATATATCTTTTAGGAATTATAACCGTACCAAAAAGTCCTCGATGGGTGCTTTTTAAAATGAAAAATTTAGCCCAAGCACAGGCAATTTTTAAAGAAATTAACGGAAAAGAATTAACCGAGTCAGAGATCTATGAGATTCAATCAGAACAGGAGCCAGCCAATCACAAACCCCTATTTTCTAAGACGTATCGATTTCCAATAATCTTAGCTTTTCTTATTGCATTTTTTAATCAGCTTTCTGGGATCAATGCTTTTTTATACTATGCGCCTCGTATTTTTGAAGCTGCAGGTTTACAAGAAAGTGCTGCTTTATTGAGTAGTATTGGAGTTGGAGTAACCAATTTAATTTTTACCCTCTTAGGTCTATACTTAATAGATAAAATCGGAAGGAGGCTGTTGATGATTTTCGGCTCAATTGGATATATCATTTCATTGTCATTAGTTTCAATTGCATTTTTACAAGGGTGGCAAGGCATTAGTATTCCAATCTTTTTATTCCTTTTTATAGCTTCTCATGCTGTTGGTCAAGGAACTGTTATCTGGGTCTTTATTTCTGAAATTTTCCCGGACAGCTTAAGAGCTCAAGGGCAATCGTTCGGATGTTCTGTCCATTGGGTACTGGCAGCTCTAATCACACTTTTCATGCCCTTAGCATTGTCTGCATTCCCAAACCCTGGCTACGTTTTCATACTGTTCGCTGGGATGATGGTCCTACAACTTGTATTTGTTTTATTCATAATGCCAGAAACAAAGGGGATTTCACTTGAACGTTTGAGTAAGCTGCTAATTAAGTAATTCATGAAACAAGTTGTATGTTTTGGAGAAGTCTTGTGGGATCTTTTTCCTGATGGAAAAAAATTAGGTGGAGCTCCCTTGAACGTTGCCTTACGCATGAAGTC
This sequence comes from uncultured Flavobacteriales bacterium, assembly GCA_913020155.1. GTDB lineage: Bacteria > Bacteroidota > Bacteroidia > Flavobacteriales > Flavobacteriaceae > Arcticimaribacter. The sequence continues at coordinate 1,995 of CAJWBA010000036.1, read as the reverse complement.
TTGGGGTATTGATTCGCAAATGATCAGTAGCGTAGGAGATGACTCACTCGGAAATGAAATCATTTCTCGTTTAAAAGAGCAAGGACTGGACACGAAATACATTCAGATAAATAAAAAGTTTGATACCGATATCGTTACTGTAACACTAGATCAACACGGTTCGGCATCCTATGAAATCAAGCATCCAGTCAGTTGGTACAAAATTGAATTACTACCTGAACATAAAAAACTCGTATCTACTTCCGATGCCTTTTTTTTGGAAGCTTAGTCGCTCGTGATTCTGTGTCTAAAAATTGTTTGCTCAACTTTTTGTAAATTGCTCCCTACACTGTTTTTGAACTAAATCTGAGAGCTCTCCACTACTCCAATACTGACATATAATCATATATGAGTCAGTCGAATTTCATTAAATTCAATGACGAAGAAATAGAGGAGATTTGTAATGCGCTAGGCTATAAAAACAATAGTCTGAAAGACCAAGTTCAATTCATTGCGAACATAACAAATGCGCATACAATTTGTGTAACCCGAGGCAAAGACGGTGCAATTTTATTTCATAAGGAAACTTTTTACACTCAAAAGGGTTATCCTGCTGGGGTTGTCGATACGGTTGGAGCTAGTGACTCTTTTCTAGGGACGCTATTAAGCCTGCTCCTTCAGGAAAAAAGCCCTGACGAATCACTAGGCAAAGCTTGCGCAATAGGGCGATTGTAGCTCAAAAAAAGAGCAAACCCAAAAATTACAGAAATAATATTAGCAGATTTCATGAAGCAATCAATCTAATCCTCTGAAGATTGTGCTGAAAACGATTGAAGCTCTTCCTCATAAAAATATTCAATTTGAATGGGACGACAACACACTTCACAATCCTCAATATACTGTTGTTCTAAATTCGATGGTTCGAGTAACATAGAAATTTCTTCCCAGCAATAAGGACATTGAAAAAAATGCTCTTCCATTAGCTTTCAAATTCCATCAGTTCTTCGGCAACAACTTCCCATTTTTTCATCAAAAGGCCTAACTGATCCTTTTTTCCATTATACTTTTCAAAGAAATTTGCTTGTGCAATGGTTTGCTCATAATTATTTTCTAATGCCATGTCTGCGACTTTAAGTTCTTTTTCAAGATCTGCAATTTCACGTTCAATTTTAGATTGCCTGTTTTGAAGCGATTTTAGTTTTTTCTGACTTTCGTAATCGTTCTTACTGATTGCAGGCTTTTGACTTTTAATTTTATCCTTAAGCTCCAATGCTACTAGAGAGTCTAGATTTTTCTGTTCTAAGTATAAATTAATATCACCTAAGTATTCTTTGAGTTTATGATCTTTAAATTCTAATACACGGTCACTTAAACCCTGAAGGAAATCTCGATCATGCGAAATCAAAATCAAAGTTCCTTCAAACTTACGCAAGGCTTCTTTCAATACATTTTTAGAATCTATGTCCAAGTGATTGGTAGGCTCATCCATAATTAGAACGTTGAATGGCTGTAACAACAATTTGGCTAAAGCCAAACGGTTCCGTTCTCCACCTGAAAGAACTTTTACGCGCTTCTCTACATCATCACCACGGAATAAAAAAGAACCTAAAAGGTCTCTTACACGAGAGCGATTGGCATCAGTTGCAGCATCCTGCATGGTCTCTAATAACGTCAAATTTCCATCGAGATATTCTGCCTGATTTTGTGCAAAATAGCCCAACATTACATTATATCCGAGAGCACAATCACCCTCATAGGATATATCGTCAACAATGATCTTTGCTAAAGTAGATTTTCCTTGTCCGTTTTGACCAACAAAAGCAGTTTTGGTTCCACGAGCGATTTCAAAATCGACACCCTGTAAAACCATTTTGTCACCATAGGCTTTCTTTATTCTTTTGGCTTCAATAATCATTTTACCCGGTTGCTTTGAAACTGGAAAACTCAATTTCATTGCACGGTTATCTTCAACATCGAGTTCAATTCGATCGATCTTATCAAGTTTTTTCATGAGCG
>CAJWBA010000035.1 GCA_913020155.1 uncultured Flavobacteriales bacterium | reverse complement strand
GCTTTTATTGTTAGTTGCTGTTGTTACTTATTATTTTATATTTGCAACTAAAACCATATAAAATGAAAAAATTTTTTTTGTTCTTTAGTTTATTATCCTTCTCAATATCAAGCGCTCAACAATTAGAAATTCCTCTTGCTTCTGAAAAAATTGATTCGATGAAACTTGAATATCAAGCTAAAAAAAATATTATAAAACTAAGTCTTACAAGTTTAGCCTTTAAAAATATTCATTTACAATACGAACGTGTGCTAAATAAAAAAATTTCTGTATCTCTTTCGGTAAGTCGAATATTTGAGGGCGGAATTCCACTGCTAAGCTCAGTCGAAAGTTTTATTGATGATGCTGAAAGTTTTGATCAAATTCGTGACATGACACTCTCCTATTATAGCATTACTCCTGAAGTACGCTTTTACTTGAGTAAAAAAGGATACGGAAAAGGGTTTTATCTAGCTCCTTTTTACAGAAACTCTAAAATAACTTTAGACGGTGTTTCTTTTGATTATGAAAATGACACTAACACAACCTCAACTATGAAAACCTCAGGTTCTATTTCAGGAAACACATTAGGTTTACTTCTTGGGAGTCAGTTCAATTTAGGAAAATCAATTGTATTGGACTGGTGGATTGTTGGTCCTCATTATGGAAGTGGAAATGGTGAATTAATCGGGAAAGACTCGTCGGGACTTTCAGCTGATGAACAGGACGAATTAAGAGTGGAGATAACTAATTTGGAACTTCCTTTGGTTGATGAGTCTAGCGAAGTTAATGCGCAGGGCGTTAAGGTTAACTTAACTGGCCCCTGGGGTGGAGTAAGAGCAGGTATAAGCCTGGGCTTTAGGTTTTAAAAATCTTATTTGGACAGTATCAATTAGACTATGCCCCTGAAAGCATTGATAAAGGCTTTAATGAAGGTTATTGCGAAGCCTACAGAGATTGTTATGCTTCGTCTTGGGCTGAGTGTGTTATCCCCTCCATATATTAGCCATACTAAATATATACGGATTTACGGAATATAAAGATGTTTGGAAAGCGGGGTTTAAGCACGGAAAAAAGACTTTTGTAAAAATAAAAAAACCCCGCCGAAAGCACCTGCAAAAGTGAGGACGAAAAGCATCAGTACCACTTCACCGTTATTTAATCAATAACATCTATGTGTAATTGTTAAAATATGGGAGGTTCTGCTTATGTTATTTCTACTAATAGCTTAACTCCTCAGTAAGATGAATCAATAAGAGCTTCATGGTCGTTTAAATATGAATACCTTACCTGCTAAATTGAATAATCAATGTTTTTTCAATTGTAGTGATTTAATAACCACCAGGCTGCGGTGTCGCAGGATACTTTTTAGTGGTTGTATCTTCTTCTTTTTCACAAGAAACAGAGATAATAGATATAACAAAGAACATTGCGATAATAAAAATCAATTTTTTCATAGTAAATATTTTTAGATTGAAATGCAAGATATTAGCAAATATAAGCGTATTTCGAATTTAAAAAAGTCTTACGGTTAAAATAATGCTCCAATATTATAGGTGTCTATCTGTCTACCCAGAAACTAAAAAAAACGTTTAAATCTTCAAAAACGTCAGATAATGAAAACAAGCTTTAAAAACAGTTTTATAAATTGTATTAATAAATTAGATATTATGAAAAAATTACTTGCTTTCTTGTTTTTGCAATTTTATTTTGGATTGTCTGCAAAAACAATTGATTTGAATACAGATATTAAAAGGAAAGTTATTGAAATTGGATTTGACAATGAAACTTGGAGACCCCCAGCTCCTGGAACACCTTCTAAGTTAACAAGAGTCTATTTAATCCCTAATGCTAAAATGACAAAAAACCAAGCATTAGATAAAATCAAAGAACTTAAAGAGTACCTCAAAATGGGAATAATAACCCAAGAAGATTTTGACAAGAAAGCAGCCGAACTAAAGAAAATATTACTAAGTAACTAAATAAAAAACCCCCATCGAAAGCAACAGCAAAAGTGAGGGCTACAAAGCATTATTACCACTTGACCTTTATTTATTCAGTAATGATAATTAGTTATGCTTTAGTCAAAACTGCTTTGGCAACAAACACAAAGCCTTCTGGACCTGTTACAGTGTATTGATATTGGATTTTGTTTGAATCTTCTGGCATAAGGTTAATTTTCCAAGAAGTTACAAAAGCCTCTTTATCTTTTGATAAACCACTTCTATCAGAATCCGTAACAAAAACATATTCCCCATTAGTTTTGCTTTCTAATACAGATATAGGCTTATTTTGTAAAGCACAGTAATGAGTTAATAACAGTTCTTCGTTTTGATAATTAAAAATAGAAAGCATTTCTACACCTCCCGTATCACTTTGCTCAAGTAGTGCACTTCCATTAGACGTTAGTGTATAATTCAACACTAAGTCGTCCGAAGTACCATCAGATCTTTCCAAAGTACCCTGCCATTTTCCTTCTAAAGATTTTAATTTTTCAAAATCATCAGAAAAATTATTTCCAAAGGAAGAGGTAACACTTAAAATTGCGGCAAATAGGAATAAAATTACTTTTTTCATAATATCAAATTTAGTTAACAGTGCACTCAAGATACGAAAAAATTGCTTGCTCTGGACAATTAAGGTTTCGGCTTAAACTTCTTTTGGAAATATTAAGCTGTCAAAATCATTTCTGAAGCTTTTTCAGCAATCATGTAGGTGGGAGCATTCGTGTTTCCTGAGACGATCTTAGGCATGATTGAGGCATCAACAACCCGAAGCCCGTCAATCCCGTGAACCTTCAATTCGTGGTCCACAACGGCAAGGGGGTCTTTGCCCATTTTGCACGTTCCCACAGGGTGATAAACAGTTTCTAGAGTTTGCTTGATGTGGTCGATAAGTTCCTCGTCGTTTTTTTTATCAACCTTGAGCCCAAAAGCCTTTCGATGTTTTTTTAAAGGAGCTTGTTCCATAACCTTTAGAGCCAGTTTCACTCCCTTGAGTAGGAGTAATAAATCTTCTTTTTCTTGAAGAAAATTCGGCTGTATTACAGGAACATCAAAAGGGTTTGATGAAGATAGACTAACCGTCCCACTGCTTTTGGGGTGAAGCAATGTCGGTAAAATTGTAAGACCATCGGCCTTTGGATAACTATTGATGTCGTAAGCATCATACCCGTATTGATCCCCCATCCAAATTGGAGTAAAATGAAATTGAAAATTGACTGGATTCCCTTGTTGATGAATATCTAAAAAAGCCATCCCCTCCAAAGGGCCAGTACAAAAAAAACCTTTTTTGCAAACAAAATAATTCCAAGAAGCTTTCAATTGGTTTAAAATAGAAATATAATGATTGATCCCCTCCTGTGTGTTGGTTGAAATACTGATGGGACAAAACAAATGGTCTTTTAGGTTTTTTCCAACCCCTTTCAATTCATGCAGGCAATCGATTCCGTGCTTTTGAAGTTCCGTTGCTTCCCCTATGCCTGATAATAAAAGAAGTTGTGGGGAGTGAAATGCTCCAGCAGAGAGAACAACTTCTTTTCTGGTAAAGGCTTTTTGTAGTTTTTTGTTTTTGGTAAAAGCCACTCCTTTTGCTTCTTTCCCTACAATTAAAATTTTAGAAACTCTAGCCTTTGTGATTACTGTTAAATTTTTTCGCCCTAAAATTGGTTTTAAAAAAGCTGCTGCACCGCTACAGCGTTTTCCGTCTTTGATAGTGCTGTGGACTAGTCCTGCTCCCTCTTGAAATTTACCGTTGTAATCTTTTGTTTTAGAAATCCCTACTGCTGCACAAGAGTTTACAAAGGAGTCTACAAAAGACGTTTTGAATTTTTCTGAAGTGGTAACATGCAACTCTCCTTGATTGCTGTGATACTTTTTATCCAATGACTCGGTTTGAGCATGGTTTTCCGATTTCATAAAAAAAGGTAGGACTTCATCATAGCTCCATCCCGGATTTCCCAATGCTGCCCATCCATCATAATCAGCAGAATTACCTCGAACATAAGCCATGGCGTTCGTTGAACTACTTCCTCCAAGGGTTTTCCCTCGTGGTAAATAAATCTTACGATTCAAAACATGTTCTTGTTCTTCAGTCCAAAAACCCCAATCTTCTTTACTTTTGTGAACTTTGGTGTAAGCCCCAGGGATGTGGATATTCATATTGTTGTCTGGACCACCAGCTTCTAATAATAATACGCTGTTTTGGGGATTTACTGAAAGTCGATTGGCCAAAACACAACCTGCTGAGCCAGCTCCTATTATAATATAATCGTATTCTTTACTCATCACTAGTGACTTAAATTCAATTGTTCAATGAAGTGTTCTTTGATAAAAAGCAACGGATCGTATCATTAAATCAACTCAATTTAACGTTTTAATCTCAATTGATTGTAGTCCAGAACCATTAACTCCTTTATACGTGGATTTTTTTTCTTGCCTTTTGGCTAAACCGTGTTTTACTAAGCAAAGGAATGCATCCCATTTTTTTATCAAGTAATAGACCCTATTTGTAATAAATGTGGAATTCTTGAAGCCATTCTCTTTAACCTGTGGGTAAAATACTTTGGAGAAATTAAAGTCGATTTTTACAAAGAATAAGAAACAAAGGTTTCGGTTTGGTAATAAATACATTCCGCTGCTCAACCGTGAACACGACTTATTTTTTTGATCCCCACTCCCTAAAACACAAAACCCTGCCAAAAATCTTGAGGGTGGATAATTGTCTAATGAAAGGAAGTATCCTACTTTTGTCTAAAATATTTGAAAATGAAATCTTCAAAAAAACCAGACAGTGTCGCTTGGGATGAAGAAAGCAATGAATATATTGCAAAGCTTTTACCCTATGCTATCAGCAGCAGCAGTCCTGTTATCAACATACCCAATGTAGATTCTTTCAAAAAGAAAGGGGTTGATAAGGTTTCCAAACAATTTCAAGCGGAGCTTACCGACCTCCAAGAAAAAATCAAAACTTTTGTCAATTTAGCTTCCGATACCCAAATGGTGTATTCCGCTAAATTTAAGTTTGAACCCATTGTTGGAGAAATATATCATCTGTATGAGGGCGCTAAAGAGCCTTTTTTATCATTAATTGAACCCAACAGTTGGAACAAAAAGCACCTTGGTTCTTTTCGCCTCAATGGAGAATACAAATGGGAACGTTCAGAAACTACCTAAAATTCTGAGTTGCAAAACCCATTTGATCGGCATCAAAGGAAATTCCCACGCCCAAATAAACGTAGTCTCCTAAGATGTTTTTGTAATGAGGAGGGCTTTTTTTCCAGCCTTGAACCAAACATTCTGCTATTGCCTCATTTGAACGTGTGTCACCACATCTAACTACGTTTTCAAACCAAGGAACTTGAGCAATATTTTCGGCAATTCCAACAAACTTGTTCCCCTCTCTTCTCCATGCTTGAATATTAAGTTTTTCTGCTCGCTCTACAGGGCTTAATCCCTCGTGATCAATGTGTTCGTAAAACTTTTTTAGAACCATATTGTCACTGTGATATTGCGCTAAATAATCTAAAGTGTCTAATTTTTTAAATGGTTTTAAGTCTTTTGCCTTTCTCAATAGATTTGTTTTTTTAAAAATTAGATTTGAAATTGTTTCTTGATTTTGTTGTCCAAAAGAGAAAAAACAAACAGAAAAAACAAGAAATAAAAAAAGATTTTTTGGTAAATTCATCGAATTTATTTTTTAATTATTAGCCATCCTTTACTTTTGGAGAGTGCATCCAAACAAATATCCTTAATTTTACAGAATATTCAAACCTATGGAAAGTCCAAGACAAAAAAAAATAGCAACCTTATTGCAACAAGAAATTGCTCAAATGCTTCAGGGATCAGTCCGAAAAGAAGGAGTCGCTAACCTTTTGATCTCGGTAACTAAAGTCAGTGTTACTGTAGATTTATCCATCTCAAAAATATATTTGAGTTTATTCCCTCAAGAAAAAGCTATTGAGGTTCTTGAAGCCATTCAATCCAACAGTTTTCAAGTAAAACACGACCTCGCAAAATTACTTAAAAACCAATTGCGAAAAATCCCCGAGCTTATTTTCTACCTGGATGATTCTTTGGATTACATCGAAAAAATTGATAATGCTTTGCAGGCAAAGAGTGATCCAATCAAAAATCCTGATGAATTAATTTCACGTAAAAAAAAATAACCTTGTGCGTTTTACCCTGTACATAGCTACGCGATATTTCTTCACTAGAAGTAAGCAAAATATTATTAACATTATCAATTACATTGCGCTTACAGTAGTTTTAATAGCAACAGCGGCCTTGCTGATTGTATTATCGGCTTTTACGGGCCTTAAAGATTTTGGCCTTTCTTTTTCTAATGTTTTTGATCCTGATTTTAGAGTTGAAGCTGCTCAGGGTAAAGTTTTTATCTTAGATTCTTTTACGTTAAATAAAATCAAACAGATTGAGGGTATTGATGCGGTCACGGCAATTTTAGAAGATAAAGTTTTTTTGAACTACCGCGATAAAAATCATGTCGTTTATCTCAAGGGAGTAGATTCTCTGTTCAATCAAGTCATAAATAGTGAAAAACTATTGACCACAGGACGATGGTTTGATCAAGAATTTGATGAAGTTGTTGTGGGTGGCGGTGTAGCTCAAATATTGAATTTGGGGGTTTATGATTACAACGATTTTTTGGTGCTTACAGTTCCCAAACGTTCAGCTAAAACTTCATCTTTTAAAGATCCTTTTCTCAACAAAACAGCCTTAGTGTCTGGAATTTACAATATCAGTGAAGAGATAGATAAAAAATACATTTTTTCAAGCCTTCATTTTGCTCGTGATTTATTTCAACGGAATAAGGATGTTTACAGTTCTATAGAACTAAAAGTTAACCCAACCCATAATCGTTTAAAGCTAGAAAACCAACTTCGCAATAAGATTAAAGTACCCCTGAAAATTCGCTCTAGAAATGAGCTGAATGTAACGTTTTTTAAAATGTTGAATACCGAGCAAATGGCCATCTATCTAATTTTTATCCTAGTAATTATTATTGCTTTGTTCAATGTAGTTGGAGCATTAATTATGATGATTTTAGAAAAAAAACCTCAAATGAAAGTCCTGTATGCTATGGGTGCAAAACCCTCAGAGATTCGAAAAATTTTCTTTTACTTGGGTGGAATGATTAGCTGGTTTGGAGGAGGAATCGGGGTTTTACTTGGATCTATTCTTGTCCTCTTACAAACCTATTACCCGTTTTTACGTGTTCCTGGAACCAACTTCCCCTATCCCGTTCGTCTAGAGTTTCTAAATATCGTAATAGTATTTTCTATTCTTTTTATTCTAGGAGCAATTGCTTCTGGATGGGCAACAGTCCGTGTTGGTAAAAAAACAAGTTTGCTTTAAGCCATTTGGTAGTCTCCCCAGTTTGCTTCTACATCATCTAAGGCTGCAAAAACATCTTGAGAGGCATTTGAGGTTACCAAACGAGTTCGGTAGTCCTTAAAGTGAGGAATGCCCTTAAAATAATTGGTGTAATGTCTTCTGGTTTCGAGGACACCCAAAACTTCTCCTTTCCATGTAATAGCCATTTCAAGATGTCTTCTAGCTGCCTCAACTCTTTCAATTATTGATGGTGGAGCTGCGTGCTCCCCATTTTCCATAAAGTATTTTACTTGATTAAAAAACCAGGGATTACCTATGCTTGCTCTTCCAATCATGGCTCCGTCCAAGCCGTATTGGTCTCTCATTTCAATGGCTCGTTCTGGAGTATCTACATCTCCATTTCCAAAAATGGGTATGTGCATGCGAGGGTTGTTTTTGACTTCTGCAATCGGTCGCCAATCTGCATCTCCCTTGTACATTTGGGCTCGAGTTCTGCCGTGAATAGAAATGGCTTTTGCCCCTACATCTTGTAAACGCTCTGCTACCTCAACAATTTTTATGGAATCGTGATCCCAGCCCAAACGGGTTTTTACGGTTATCGGAAGCTTGGTTTGTTCTGCCATAACTTTGGTCAAACGAACCATCAAAGGAATGTCTTTCAAAATTCCTGCTCCTGCTCCTTTGCTAACTACTTTTTTAACAGGGCATCCAAAATTGATGTCAATAATATCAGGTTTAGAAGCTTCAACAATTTCTACAGATC
>CAJWBA010000034.1 GCA_913020155.1 uncultured Flavobacteriales bacterium | reverse complement strand
ACACGTCTGGTTTTGGTCCAGAAGAGTCTAGGTTCGAGCCCTAGTAGACCAACAAGACCCTCAGTAAAACCGAGGGTTTTTTGTTTTACTTCCTAAAATATACGAAACAAGGTTTTTCTAGAATATTTTCTTAATAAAACCCAATAGAAATTAGTATCTATTTCTTTAGCTTTTAAATTTAAACCTCTTGAAATAAACATATTTTCGCACTTTTCAAAAACAGTGAATTTAAATTCAACTACTTTTTTTCTTTGGATCCTTACCTACCATTCTTTCAAAACGATCGGGAACGAAATTTTTATTTACATCCTCTTCAGTACCCATGGTGGTAGTGACAACTCCGTAAATAATAACCCCAACGATGAGTACGATAATTGCAATAATAACAATAATAACCTCAGTCATAACATTTAATATATTCCAAAGTAGTAAATTAATACCAAAATCAATCAATTTTCTGATATTGAAATAGATTTCAAATTATTAATTGTTAAAAAAAACAATTTAGTTAAGAAAAATTAATAAAAAACATTTCCATTCTTTATCCATTTAGCAAAACTCTTGTCAAAGGCATGGATCCTGTCGGTTGTTCCATTTGTATTCTGAAGTGGGTTTCCTTGATTGACCCATTCAAAAACTCCTCCATAAAGATTGTAAACCGGAGAATACCCCTGCTTAATTAATTTTCTAGCAAGTTTTTCACTACGAAAACCCACGGAACAATACACAATAATATTTTGCTTGTCAAGAAGTTTTTTTAGCTTGATGAGACTCCAATTTTTTTCACTTACCCAGATCGCATCTTCAATATGGCTGATTTCAAATTCTGCTTTGGAACGCACGTCTAAAAGGATAAACTCTTTTTTTTCTAACAATTCGTTTACGGTAATTTTTGGAATTTCATCGGAAATCAAAGTATCGACAAAAGCATAGAAATCTTGTTGTTGAGCTGAAATATCAATCACAAAAATTACAAAAAGGAATAATGTTTTTTTAATTTTTTTTTGTAGCATAAGAATTTATCTATTAATACCATCTGCAATGGCACTTGGAGAATTGTTTATAGCCTGAAAGCTACGTAATAACTATAATACCTCCAAACATAAGGGAGAGTAGTCTTTATGAGCCAAATGCTTTTTCCATTGCTAGTTCAATATTCTCATTTGATAAATGTCCGTATCTCTCTTCGGTTGTTCTTGCGTTGGTATGTCCCATTAGTTTTGACACTGTATAAAGAGGTGTGTTGTTTTCAGATAGCATATAAAACGCAAATGAATGTCTTGCGGTGAGGGGGACTATGTGTTTTTTTACACCAGATTTATATGCCCATTCTCTAAGTTTTTGGTTTTGCTCCTTGCCAAATTTTAGGCTAGGGAAAACTGAATCATCATCTCCCATTCTTTTTGGAAGGTATTTCATTGCCTGTCTACGAATCTTAAAGTAAATATCTGTTTTAGCTTTTTGAATTCTTACGTTCATTTTTACGACGCCATTAATTTCAGGCAAATCTCCCCAAGTTAATCTACAGCAATCGCCTTGTCTTATTCCAACATAGCACATAAATAAAAATGCATTCTTAATCTGTTCGTATCTGGTTGGAGTTTGAATCATCATACTTACTTCATCTGGAGTTAAATAGACAACTTCTTTGGTCTCGTTCTTTGGAAACTCAATTTTATTTTCTGTAAATGGATTGTAAAATAATAGTCTGTATGATTTAGCTTGCTTTAGAGTGGTACTAAACAACGTAAAGTATTTATAAGCAGTAGATTGAGCGTAATTGCTTCCAGTTGTTAGCCACAACCTCCATTGGTCAATGAACTGAATGTTAACACGATTAATATCCATATTGAAATTATGCCCTTTGGCCTTGCAAAACTTTTCCATAGCCATATAAAGGTTATGGTAACCAGATATGGTGCTTTCTGATTTATCTGCTTTGAGTTCTGACATTTTCTCTATTTGCTTTTTGAGAGTAATAGTGCCTGTTTGTACATCACTATATTCCACACCTTTGTATTTTTCTTGATATTCTTTATATACAGCATCAAGAAGTTGTTTGCTTTTTTTGTTTTGACTTTTCTTCTTGGCAGTATCAGCACGCTTAAAAAACATAATGTTATTATGTGTAGGTCTTAATGGTTTTGACCAATTAGGAGATTTAATGTACATCATTACGTATTGTTGCCCCTTTTTTTTGACGCTCTTAGAGTCCCGTAAACTATGAGATATTGTCAGCATATATAGTGGTTATTTATGTACGAATAAATATATCGTACAAATTTCGTACAGTAAATATACATAATTAAAGTAAATCAAAGGAAGCCAATAGAAAGTAAATCTCTGTGTTTATTGAGTAATAGAAGCTAAAGGAAGCCTGTAGATTATAACACAATATTTTCTACTATGATTTGGCCCATATTCCATGAGGGGATAAAATAGGTAAATATTGAATTTTCAAGATATTCGGTAAATATGCGTTCCTGTAGTACTGTTGAATTGCCAGTAATAATAGTAAGTGAAAAACTACCTTTTTCAGAACATTCATTTAAGGTTTTATGAACCAACTCTAAGGCTTCTTTGTGCCGGATTCCATGAAGATCAATACTTTGTATGCTATTCTTTTTTTTTCTCATCGAGCACAAATATATAAAAACAAAAACTCCCCCAATACCTATCGTACGGAGGAGTTATAAATCAAAAATTTTTAACAAATATATGAAAACTGAGCACAAATATAATTAGTCCAAAATGAAAGTATTGTTAAGGCCATTATAAATTTTTCTAAAAAATCTGTTAAAAAATCTTTTTTTTCTATGGTTTAAAGGAATCAGACTCAAATCCTTGGATACCCTGAACAGTTGTGTACTTCATTGTAAAACGTTTGTCTGGATGAATGATTTTATATGCTGTTTGCACTGCTAGTGTAGCTTCATGGAAACCACATAGAATAAGTTTTAATTTTCCAGGGTAGGTGTTGACATCACCAATTGCAAAAATGCCAGGAATGTTTGTTTGATAGTCTAAGGTATTATCAACTTTAATAGCATTTTTTTCAATTTCTAATCCCCAGTTGGCAATGGGGCCTAATTTTGGAGATAGTCCAAATAAAGGTAACCAATATTCTACATCAATTTTTATGGCATCTTTGCCTTTTTCCTTCAACTCAATTTGTTCAAGTTTTTCAGATCCATGTAAATTGATTACCTCAGCGTCTGTAAATAACTCGATTTTTTCTTGATCTTGAAGTGCATAAACTTTTTCTACAGAATCTTTATGACCCCTGAACATGCTAGTTCGGTGAACTAACCCTATGGGGATATCATGATTTTCAGCAAAATAAATAGCCCAATCAAGAGCAGAGTCGCCCCCACCAGAAATGAATAATTTTTTACCTAGAAAAGATTCTGGTTCTCGAACAATATATTCAACTCCTTTCTTTTCAAACTGAGGTAAGTTTTTAATTTTTGGTTTTCTGGGCTCAAAACTTCCTAATCCGCCTGCAATCATAACCGTTGGTGCTTTGTGTTTGGTTCCCTCACTTGTTGTTACAATAAAACTTCCATCTTCCTGTTTTTCAATGATTTCAGCACGTTCTCCCAGCGTAAACCCTGGATTGAAAGGCTCAGCTTGTTTCATCAGATTATCCACCAATTCACTGGCCAATACTGACGGAAATCCAGGAATATCGTAGATAGGTTTTTTGGGGTATATTTCGGATAATTGTCCCCCTGCTTGAGGAATAGCATCAATTAAGTGGCATCTTAATTTCATAAGACCCGCTTCAAAAACAGTAAATAAACCTACTGGACCAGCTCCGATGATGATGATATCGATTTTTATCATTTTTTCTCTAAAATTGATTTAGTCATTTTATTTATTGAACTTTAAATTCAAAGAATCTGAAATGGTTCTAAGATAAGCCTGTAAATTGTCGAGCAAATCATAAACCTCCTAAGGTAATAATTCATCTAAAAATTTTTGAATTATTTTCGCTTATCGTAGGAAATTTTCCATTGGTTAAATCCCAATTTTAAAATTCCCTTTAGTTACAATTCCTCCCATATAAAAGTCACAAAGATCGTGAATAAATTTGTGTCACAAACCGCTGACGTAACTTCCCAATGAATCTTTGAATTGAAAACCTTCAAGTGTTCTGTATTTATTTAATTTTTTATTGGCTTCAAGCCCCCAAAGTAAAAATTCCATCATAAAGAATCGATCTTGTTCGGTTACATCGTTTAAATTTGAATTTAATACTTCATCGATTCCAGGGACCAGTCTCAACGAATCTTCGTATTCACGATTAGAAAGAGTGTCCTCAAGGAAAAGTTCATTGTCTTTCAAAAACCACTCTAATATTTTATCGTAAGGTCCAACTTTGTCTTCTTTTTGTAGTTTTTCGATTTTTGGAAAATAATCTGTAAATAATGTTTTGATGGATTCTGAAATGAGGTGATATGATATTTGTTCTGCTCCTTCCTGTTCTCCTTCGTAAACCAATTCAATTTTACCATTTATAGCAGGAATAATTCCCGTAAAATCAGACATCCTTAGTGCTGAACTTGAATCACCTGTAATGAGTAAACGTCTTTCGGCTGTGCTAATCAAATTTTCAAATGCTGTAATACTCATTCGAGCACTTACTCCACTTTTTGAATCTACATATTCACTTTTTCGGGCTTCAAATCCAATTTGTTCAAGAATATCTCGAGCTAATTCAGGAATATGAATTTTTAGTGCTTGTTCTGCTTTTAGGACGGCTTCTTGTCTGGTTATGGTCTTTGCAATGTCTATGTTGTGCGGGTAATGCGTTAGGATTTGCGAGCCGATTCTATCCTTTAATGGGGTTACAATACTACCCCTATTAGTGTAGTCCTCGGGGTTTGCAGTAAAAATTAATTGTGCGGCAATGGGTAACCTTAATTTAAATCCGCGAATTTGAATTTCTTTTTCTTGTAATATTGAAAACAAGGCAACTTGAATTCTTGCTGGGAGGTCAGGGAGTTCGTTAAGCACAAAAACACAACGATGGGCTCTGGGAATCATCCCAAAATGAATGACACGCTCGTCTGCATAAGAAAGTTTTAGGTTTGATGCTTTTATGGGATCCACATCACCAATAAGATCTGCAACAGTAACATCCGGAGTAGCTAGTTTTTCGAAAAAACGATCCGATCTATGCAACCAGTAAATCTTAGTTTGATCTCCATTTTTAGCAATGATCTCTTTAGCTTCATGACTTATGGGATTGAGAGGGTCATCATTGATTTCGGAGCCTTTTACAACGGGAATCCATTCGTCTAATAATTCAGTCATTTGACGTGCTAAACGGGTTTTGGCCTGCCCTCTTAGTCCGAGTAAATTGATGTTGTGACCAGAAAGTATTGCACGTTCAACATCAGGAATTACAGTGTTTTCATAACCAACTAAACCTTCAAAAGTTTTTCGTCCAGAACGTAAACGTTCTTTTAAATTTTGAGCCAGTTCTTGTTGAATGTTTCTTGAGGAATAATCAGTTTTTTTTAATTCTCCAAGAATTGTAGCTTGTTTTTTTTTCATATTAATGTAGTTGAAACTTTAGGTTAGCCTAAACGTTTTTTTCTGTTTTTTTCGTAATCCTCAAAAATCATTTCACCCAAACCTTTTAGACCTGTAAAGAATGCTTTTCCTTGGTTGGCTTCAGTAAATTCTCGAACAAAATGTTGTAGATAGTGATCTTGAGCAATCATAAAAGTTGTGATCGGTATGTGTAATTTTTTTGCTTGGCGAGCCATGTTGTAGCATTTTTCGACAATTAATTCATCTAAACCAGCACTATTTTTGTAGTAGGTTCCGTCGGGCATTTTTAGACAACTTGGCTTTCCGTCCGTAATCATAAAAATCTGTTTGTTGGTGTTTTTTTTCTTTCGTAGCATGTCCATAGCTAGTTCAAGTCCTGCTACTGTATTGGTATGATAGGGACCTACTTCCAGATAAGGAATGTCTTTGAGGGCAATAGGAGTGGCATCGTTTCCGAAGACTAATATATCGAGGGTGTCTTTTGGATATCGTGTTGTAATTAGTTCGGCTAAAGCCATTGCCACTTTTTTGGCTGGTGTAATACGATCTTCACCATAAAGAATCATGCTGTGGCTGATATCGATCATCAATATCGTACTCATCTGTGTTTTATGTACGGAATCTTCAACAACTAAGTCTTGATGTTGTAAAGTAAAATCTTCTCCAACAGAGCGAATTTGTGCATTTTTTATACTTTCGGTAACATCAATTTTCTCCAAGCAATCTCCAAATTGATAAGCCTTTAATTCTCCTGTACTATCTTCTCCTTGACCTAGTTTTCTTGTTTTGTGATCACCAGACCCAGAACGCCTTAATTTGCCAAAGATTTGTTTCAGGGCGTGTTCTCTAAGTAATTTTTCTGTTTTGGCGGTAAGTTTCATTCCATCACCTTTACCCCCTTTTCCTATTTTGGGCTGAATTAAAGATCTTTTGAGTAAATCTTCTACAAAATCATCAACGGTGTAATCTTCATCTGTGAGTTTGTATTCCTCGTCCAATTCTCTCAACCAATCGATGGCTTCATCAAAATCTCCAGATGTATGGGTAATGAGTTCTTTGAATATTTCAAACAGTCGCTCAAAGGGTGTTTGAACTTTTTTGATGTGTTTTCCAAACACAAAACCTGAATTAAAATCTAGCGGTAACATGGAAATTACTTTTTAAGAATATGATTCAAAGATAGGTCAAAATCAAGACATTTTTAATCGAAAGAAGCAATTTTTTTAGTTGCTTTGGGCGAGTGTAGTAATATATTTTCTAATAAATCGAGCCCCTCTCTATGCTCAATAGACAGTCCAATTTCAGGCATGCGAATGTATGGGTCATTACTTTTCATTCGATAGACTAAAATAGATTTCTTGGGATGCCCGGGAACGATGTCATAGACCAGATTTCCAGAGCCTTTTCCTACGGCTACTGGAGGTTTGAAAACAACTCGTTTCCAAGAGTCTTTTTGGGTATAACTCAGATACAGTCTGGAATTTTTGGCACTTCCTTCAAGGTTATGACAATGAGCGCAATTCGCGTCCAAATAGGCTTTAGTACGATGACCAATAGGGAGTAGTGTATCATTCCAAACGGTCATTTTTGGTTGCAAAGCAGGTTCAACAACTTTTTCTAAGATCCCTTTTTCATTGAAATAATCCAGCTGATTTTTATCCGTAAGTACTAAGGTATAGGTTTTGTTCCATTGAGCGGCTGTAGGGCCAATGGGTGTAATATTTTTTCCTTTTAAATGACAATTTTTACATTGATTTAAATTGGGTACTGTGTAAGAGACATCTCTTTTCTTGCCAGTATTATCGATCCAATAGACCTGTTCTTCTTTTCCAACATAGTTCAGTTTGGCATCGGTTTGTTCTGTATTCCAGACCTAATTGAGTGGTTTCCAATTATCATTTTCTTTTATCAAAAGTCGGGTTTCAATAGTTATTTTTTCTTGATCAGGTTTTCTAAAATCTTAAGGGCAATAAAAATTTTTGATTAATACACTCCCATTTTCAAAGTCCATGACTCCCTTATTTTTTTAACTAATTTTGGTAGAATCGGAGAAATAAACAAATCGTTTTTTAAAAGCGTAGTCAGAAAAAGAGGTGTATTGAGGTCATATAAAATAACCTAATCGGTGGGTTTTAAATTCACCAAAGGCAGTTTGAAAAATCCATATTATGATAATTTTTTTTCTGAGATGTCTTTTTGAATAAGTGGTTTAAAGGAAGTTGTTTTTTTAGCCTTGGGTGCAATTCTCTTATTACTTCCATCTTGACATGCAAGCCAAGCAGAAAAAATTAAAATGACTGGTAGTAGCCAATAGTTTTTCATCTGTCTAAATAATATTAATATGGGTTACACAAATAAGGCTTAACCTCGTTTGAGAAACCTGAAAATCATTGGCTGCATCCATAAACACAAAATTAAATACTCCATTGTCTTTTATGCAAATCTTATGCTCACTATCTTGAAGATTTGCACCCTCTGAAAGGATTCCATCATAGGCTATATCGGGGATCTTCATTTTGTTTTTGAAAAGTATTAACCAGCCGTATTCATTGCTAAGAGTAGGAAAACAAAACTTATTATCAAAGGTATTATTGCTAATGGATACGTTGCCAGGATATGCATTGTATTTAGAGTCCGATTCATAATCAGCCACTCTAACCAACTGAGCTATAGGATCGTTGTCAATGGTATCAGTACTTGACAGAGCATCTTAATGTTGGATTGGCAGGTGTTTTTACTCAAAATCACAATTAAAATCAAAATATTGATCTAAACACCACTTTCAGCATTTCAACAACTTAGGTTCAAATATAAGCGTATTTAGAATATTAGTTTTTAGGACTTTCTCCATATGCTATATCTCTTGCTGTGTAAGCCTTTAATCCGTTAGTTAGGCTGCCTTTTGCTAGTCTTACATATAGCTTTGTCTCTCCTGTCTTTTTGTTTATTGCAAATGCTCTGCCATTAACACCAACGATTTCCCATACGTGGCTCTCAGGTGTTCCATAAGTTGGCTCTTGTGCTTCATTGTTAGTCGTAAAACCTGATGCGACTACTACAAATCCGATCACAGCAAATACACCGATAATAGTTTCTTTAATGTTTTTCATAATAAATGTTTTTAGATTGAAACACAAGATAATAAAAAACCCCCACCGAAAGCAACAGCTAAAGTGAGTGCTAAGAAGCATGAATACCACTTGACTTTATTTACAAGCTTT
>CAJWBA010000033.1 GCA_913020155.1 uncultured Flavobacteriales bacterium | reverse complement strand
AACTTTCTCTGATATAAATTTTTTTCATCATATTTTTTCATAATAAAATATAAATTTAAGTTAGCAGAGAGGAAGGGATTCGAACCCTCGATACGCTTTTGGCGTATACACGCTTTCCAAGCGTGCGCCTTCGACCGCTCGGCCACCTCTCTAGAAGTTAAATTTTAGTTGACGAAATAACAAAAAAAAAACTTCTCCCAAAAATTTAACTTACACAAAATCAAATTAATTTGAATACTTCAAAAGCATTTTTGGTTGTTACCTCAGCAACTTGTTCAATGGGTAAATCGTAAACAGCAGCAACTTTTTTAAAAACTTGTTGTATGTAAGAACTTTCGTTTCTTTTTCCACGATAAGGCACAGGCGCCAAATAAGGTGAATCTGTTTCCAATACTATTTTATTGAGAGGAATTTCATTTAAAAATTTATCGATTTTACCATTCTTAAAAGTAACTACACCTCCTATTCCTAATTTTAGATTGTAAGACAACGCTTGTTTTGCGTGCTCTACTGTTCCCGTAAAGCAGTGAAATATTCCATAAAGCTCTTCTGATTTATGTCCTTCCAAAACTTCAAAAACCTCATCAAAAGCATCTCTGCAGTGAATTACAATAGGGAGATTGTTGTCTTTTGCCCATTGTATTTGAATATCAAAAGCTTCTTTTTGTTCTTTTTCAAAGGTTTTGTCCCAATGCAAATCAATTCCTATTTCTCCAACAGCACAAAAAGATCGTGATTTTAATAAAGAAGACACATGGGCAAGTTCCTCCTTATAGTTGTTTTTTATGTGAGTTGGGTGAACTCCGGTCATTAGATGAACTCGATCAGGATATTGAGCCTTAAGAGCAAACATTCTTTCCGTATAACTCGAATCAATAGCTGGCACAAAGAAATCACTGACACCAATTTTCAAAGCTCTCTTGATCATTTCATCTCGATCTTGGTCAAAAGCTTCTGCATAAAGGTGTGTGTGGGTATCAATTAATTGCATAAAGCAAAAATAGACATTTCAACTTGGAAACAAAGCTTAACTCCTTTCTGTATCTTTGAAAAAAAAAGTGCTGAAAACCATTTTAAAACCTCATGGATTTCTTTCGATAAAATTGAAGGAAACAAAAAGTCAACATTTAGTTGCTCAACTAAATATCAATAAAAAAAATGGTCTTTTTTTAATTGACACTGGTGCATCAAACAGCTGTATTTCTTTGGATAAAGAAGGTTACTTTTCTATCAAAAGAACACAGGACGAATTAGAAATAAGTGGAGCTGGGAGTGAAAAGTTAAAAGCAAAGCCAAGTACAAGCAGTACCATTGAATACAAAGAAACTTTTTTACTTAAACTAAAGTTTTTTTTACTCGAAATGAATGCGATTAATTCTTCTTTATCAGAACAGGGCAGTACAACAATAGACGGTATTATCGGTGCTGACTTTCTCAAAAGAACTAACGCTATTATCGACTACAAAAGCAAAAATCTTTTTTTAAAGCTCTAGAGCTTTCCTAGGGTTACTATCCATCAATAAATTTATGGGATCTTCCAAAGCTTCTTTTACTGCAACTAAAAAACCTACGGATTCTTTTCCATCAACAATTCTGTGATCATAGGATAAAGCCAAATACATCATCGGATGAATTTCAACTTTTCCGTCAACTGCAATGGGTCGTTCGAGTATGTTATGCATCCCCAAAATACCTGATTGTGGGGGGTTGATAATGGGAGTAGACAACATTGAACCAAAGACACCTCCATTTGAAATTGTAAAAGTTCCACCTGTCATTTCATCAACTGTTATCTTTCCATCTCTGGCACGAATTGCTAAGCGTTTTATTTCTGTTTCAATACCTCTAAACGATAGTTTTTCAGCACTTCTAACCACAGGAACCATTAAACCTTTTGGACCAGAAACTGCAACACTGATGTCACAATAATCGTATTCGATTTGATAATCACCATCAATCATAGAATTTACGTCTGGATACAATTTTAATGCTCGTACTACTGCTTTAGTGAAAAAGCTCATAAAGCCTAATCCAACATTATGTTTTACTTTAAAATCTTCTTTAAATTCATTTCTTAATGCAAAAATAGGAGACATATTAACTTCATTAAACGTTGTCAACATAGCCGTCTCATTTTTTGCACTTACCAATCGTTGAGCCACTTTTCTCCTCAACATAGAAAGTTTCTTGCGACTGTCTTCACGAGTACCATGGATGGGTGGTGTTCCCATTGAAGGAACTGCATCTAGAGCATCTTGTTTGGTAACCCGTCCATCTCTTCCCGATCCAACAACGGTATCAGCTTGAATTCCTTTTTCGCTTAATATCTTTTTGGCGGCTGGAGAAGCTGAACCAGAGGCATACGTTTTTGGAGTCTCAACCTCTTTTTCAACAACAGCTTCGAGTTTCTTTTTTTCTTCGGAAACTCCTGAAACAAGAGTATCACCAGAGGGTTTACCTTCGGTGTCTATCAAACAAACAACTTGTCCAACTGCTACTGCATCTCCTTCCCCTGCTTTAAAGGTGATAGTACCACTTTCCTCTGCAGGAAGTTCAAGAGTGGCCTTGTCTGAATCCACCTCAGCAATGGCTTGATCTTTTTCGACATAATCCCCTTCAGCTACTAACCACTGAGCTATTTCTACTTCTGTTATCGATTCTCCTGGCGAAGGAACTTTCATTTCTAAAATCATAGACATGGTGTTTTAACGGGTACTTATTATTTATTTGTTTTTTTCTTAAAATTATCTTTTGATGCATCAAAAACATAATCAATTACTTCACGATGCCTTTTGTTGAATCGGGTAGCACTTCCTGCCGCAGGGGCAGCATAAAAACGTCTTGTTGCAGGTCGGAAGTTCATGGCTTCTGGTAAATGTAAAAGCAAATGTGACCAAACTCCCATGTTACGAGGTTCTTCTTGAGCCCAAACAACATCTTTTACATCTTTGTAATGATTTAATATCGAACGAATTTCATCTGAAGGCAATGGGAACAACTGCTCTAAACGAACAATCCCAACATCTTTCCGTTGACTATCTTTTCTTGTTTTTACAAGATCATAATAGAATTTTCCGGTACAGAACACTAGTGTTTTTGTGTCCTTTACTTTTATGGTTTTATCCTCAATAAGCATTTGAAACTTATCTGAAGTGAAATCCTTTTTTGAAGAAACTACGTCAGGATGACGCAATAAGCTTTTTGGTGTGAAAATAATTAAAGGCTTACGGAAATCTGTTTTCATTTGTCTTCTAAGAAGATGAAATAAGTTTGCAGGAGTTGAACAATTTGCAACATACATATTGTCTTTTGCACAAAGCTGTAAATAGCGTTCAACTCGTGCAGAGGAGTGTTCCGCACCTTGCCCTTCATATCCATGAGGCAACAACATTACTATCCCGTTTTGAGTTTTCCATTTATCCTCTCCAGAAGAAATGTATTGATCAATTACAATTTGGGCTCCATTACTAAAATCTCCAAATTGAGCTTCCCAAATAGTCAGTGCATTGGGGCTTGCCATAGCATAACCGTAATCAAAGCCTAAAACTGCATATTCGGACAGTAAAGAATTGTAAATACTGAATTTTCCTTGATTTTTGAAGGGTAGTGTATTCAATAAAACCGTTTCATCTTCTGAGTCTTCTGCTTTCAATAAGGCATGTCTGTGCGAAAATGTTCCTCGTTCTACGTCTTGACCTGATATGCGAACATCAAAACCTTCTTGAAGTAAAGTTCCGTATGCCAGAAGTTCCCCCATTGCCCAATCCATTGAATCCGATTCAAAATACATACGCTTTCGATCTTTGATCAATTTTTCTATTTTACGTAAGAATTTTTTGTCCTCTGGCAGGGTTGTAATGGCAGTCGCAACTTTGGTAAGGGTCTTTTCATTGACCTGAGTATCAACCTCAGTCATCATTTCTTTTTCATTAGCCAAGTAAAGTCCTTCCCATTCATCAGCCATAAAGGGCGTAATTACTGTTTTCTCTTCTTTACGAGAATCTTGAAGATCTACTTCTAAAGAATTTTTATATTCTTTTTCTAATTTTTTTATATCTGCAGCCGTTACAATATTTTGAGCTATCAATTGTTCAGCATAGATGTCTCTTGGATTTTTATGTTTTGCAATGGACTTGTAAAGCTTTGGTTGAGTAAAACGTGGTTCATCTCCTTCGTTATGCCCATATTTTCTGTACCCCAAAAGGTCAATAAATACATCTCTACCAAATTGCATGCGATAGTCTAATGCAAAAAGAGTAGCGTGGACAACCGCTTCCGCATCATCAGAGTTTACGTGCAAAACTGGCGATAAGGTTACCTTAGCTACATCGGTACAATAGGTACTTGATCGGGCATCTAAATAATTGGTTGTAAATCCAATTTGATTGTTTACAACTATGTGTATTGTTCCTCCAGTTCCATAACCTTTGAGTCCAGCCATTTGAACAATTTCATAGGGTAATCCTTGACCTGCAATTGCTGCGTCTCCATGAACAACAATAGGCAGTACTTTATTAGTGTCCCCTTGAAAGCTGTTTTCTAGTTTAGCTCTAGTTATGCCTTCAACAACAGCTCCAACCGTTTCTAGGTGTGAAGGATTTGGAGCAATGTTCATGTTGATTTTTTTACCCGTATCTGTAGTACGTTTAGAAGTCCAACCCAAATGATATTTTACATCTCCATCAAAAACTATTTCTTCGTAATCTTTTCCGTCAAATTCACTGAAAATATCTTTACTCGATTTTCCAAAAATATTAGTTAGTGTATTCAAGCGACCTCGATGCGCCATTCCCATTACAAACTCTTCTACTCCGTGATTGGCAGCAGCTTCTACCACAGCATCTAAAGCAGGAATCAGAGATTCTCCACCTTCCAAAGAAAAACGTTTTTGACCTACGTATTTGGTGTGCAAGAAATTTTCGAAGCTAACTGCTTGATTTAATTTTTTTAAAATATGTCTCTTTTGATCATCAGAAAAATTAGGATGATTATCATTTATGTGCAGTCGTTGTTGAATCCAATTGAGTTTCTCATGATTTCGAATATACATATATTCCACTCCAATAGAATCACAATACACCCGCTCTAGATGTTCAATAATTACAGTTAGGGTTTTAGGGCCAATTCCCATGATACGCCCTGCATTAAAAACACTATTAAGATCTTCCAGAGTAAGCCCAAAGTTCTGTATTGATAAATCTGGAGCATAAGTTCTACGATCTCTTACAGGATTTGTTTTGGTAAACAAGTGGCCTCGTTTTCTGTATCCGTCAATCATCTGTACTACCTGAAACTCTTTTTGTAAATGTTCGGGCACTTCAGATATTGTTTCAGAATCAAAACTTTCTTGACTGTTTTCTACTCCAAAATCAAAACCTTGGAAGAAAGCCCTCCAACTGGCTTCAACACTATCAGGCTGTTGAAGATATTGATCATACATTTGAGCAAAATGGCCTGTATGAGCTGCATTTAAAAAAGAATATTTATCCATTTATGTTAAGGCTAGTCTAAAATTCATTTACGAAATTACAATTTTTAGCCTAAGACCTTCGTGTATTTAAAAAAAAATGAAGCTGTTTTTAGGACAAATACGATCTCTTACATCCCATTTGTAACATTTGTGATGAAAAATAACGAAACTTGAACCGAATCCTTAAAATAAACCCTAAAAAATTAAGAACATCTTTTCGAAAAATAAGGAGCATCACATTTCATAATTCATTACTTTAGACAACATGTTTGCACTTGTTGATTGCAATAATTTTTATGCTTCTTGTGAGCGTGTTTTCCAACCCCAGTGGGAATCAAAACCCATTGTTGTCTTATCAAATAACGATGGGTGTGTTATTGCTCGAAGTAACGAAGCAAAAGCATTGGGAGTCCCTATGGGGGCTCCTACTTTTAAATATCAGACTTTTTTTGCAAAACAAAACATCAAAGTGTTTTCCTCGAATTATCCCCTTTATGGGGATATGAGTAACCGAGTGATGCGTATCCTTGAACGTTACACTCCCAATACAGAAATTTACAGTATTGACGAAGCTTTTTTAAGGTTTGACGGTTTTGATTATTTTGATCTTGAAGCAACAGGCTTTCAAATGAAAAAACAAGTACGCCAATGGACAGGAATCCCAGTTTCCATTGGATTTGCACCTACAAAAGCTTTAGCTAAAATTGCAAATAAAATCGCTAAAAAATTCAGCTCTAAAACACAAGGTGTTTATGTAATCGACACCGAAGAAAAACGAATAAAAGCCCTTAAATGGACTGCTGTAAAAGATGTTTGGGGGGTTGGGCGGCAGCATGCAAAAAAACTAGAAGCGCAAGGAATTCAAACAGCTTATAGTTTTGCAAACCTTCCTGACTCATGGATTCGAAAGTACATGAGCGTTTTGGAGCTTCGTTTAAAAAAAGACCTGCTGGGTTTGCCTTACATTAAGCTCGAAGAAATTATTCCTGCAAAAAAATCCATCACAACTTCACGAAGTTTTAAAAACAATTACAAGTCATTTAATGAATTAGAGGAACGCATTTCGACCTATGCCAATAGTTGTACAGAAAAACTTCGCAAGCAAAAAAGTAGTTGCAGTGCGGTGTTAGTGTTCATAAGTAGTAATCGACATCAAACAAACAAACAGCAATATCGAAACAGTTGTGTAATCACACTCCCCTATGCTACTGATTCAAGTATAACCCTTTGTAAATATGCAGTCGAAGGATTGAAACGGATTTTTCGCGATGGAATTGAATACAAAAAAGCAGGAGTTCTCTTACTCGGTCTTGTACCTTCTAAAGAGCGACAACTCAACTTATTCCAACCCAATATAAATAAGCACGATCCTTTGATGCAAGCTATCGACAAAATACACTTGCGCTTTGGTCCACATCAAATTAAGCTAGGAAACCAAGATCTCAATAAAACCTGGAAAATGCGACAAGAACATCTCTCTAAACGATACACCACCGAACTTAATGAGGTCATTGTGGTCAACAACAATTCAGGCATCACTTTATGAAGAAGAAATATAAAATTCAAAAAGGTGTCATTTTCTTCAAGCCCAATACTGAAAATTTTCAAGAAATACCTCTTGCTCAGAATGGAGTCTCTGCAGGATTTCCGTCTCCCGCTGACGATTTCAAAGAACTTCGAATCAGTATCGACCAAGAAGTTGTAAAAAACGAAGAAGCTACTTTTTATGCACGAGTTGCTGGAGAATCAATGCAAGGAGCCGGACTAGACGACGGAGACCTTTTGGTTATTGACAGAAGTAAAGAACCACAAGACAACAACATCGCCGTATGCTTCGTTGACGGAGAATTTACAGTAAAACGTTTAAAGGTAGAAGCTGATTGTATCTACCTGATACCAGAAAACAAAAAGTATAAACCCATACGGGTAACCGAGGACAATGAACTCATCATTTGGGGAGTTGTAACATTTGTAGTCAAAAAAGTTTGACTTTTTGAATCTCAGAGAGATTTTTTATATTTAAATTCTAAAATGTATCCGTAAATGAAAAAAGCCGCATATCTTTTTTGGACCATCGGTCTTGCTCATGTTTTTTTCCAGTACACACATCAAGAGGTCTGGATAAGCTTTACAAAACCACTTCTTATGCCCTTGTTGGCCATATTTTATTGTCAAAAAAATTCAAAAAAAATATTTTTAGTAGCTCTGTTATTCTCGTGGGTAGGCGATCTTTTACTGATGGGTGAAGGCTACTTATTTTTTCTCTCAGGAATTTTATCCTTTTGGGTTGCCCAACTTCTTTATCTGTATTTTATCAACAAAGAAATAGAGCTACCATTAAACAAATTTTTCTCTTCAAAGAAAGGATTAGTTTCACTCCTCTTGTTTGGAGGCTATTTTCTTGGAACCATAAGTTTATTGGGTTCTAAATTAGGGACATTGACCATCCCTGTAAGTGGATATGCATTCACTCTTGCAACAATAGGAGCAGTGGCTATGCTGCTTTGGATGACCAAAAAAAACACCAAAACTTTTGCTCTTTTAGCAGGTGTTGTTTTATTTATTTTATCAGATAGCATGATCGCATTCAATACGTTTTATTTCAAAGAAAATATTTTTGGTTTTTGGGTTATGGCAACATACATTCCTGCTCAATTTTTGATTTGCAATTACTTTATTAATCAATCTGCAAAACAGCATGAAATATAAAAATTTAAAATACAAGCTCGTTTTAGGATTCCTCTTAATTTGGAGTAACAATTATGCTCAAGACGGATATGATAACGACGAAGAGTACCAAGAGGCTGAATACTTGTCTCCTTTAAATGACAAGAGCTTAGAAGGGCAAACACTATTTATTGAGGAATTATTAGACCTTTCGGGTTATGTTCTCAAAAGTATTGAAGTCTATCAAAATCTTCCCAATAACGCAAAAGTATTTCGAGTGAAGTTAGATTCAGGAAACGAGGGAGGATTTGTTTTTATTCGCTGGGACAAAAAAAAAAAAGAAAATTACGTTGCCAATAAAATGATTGATCCAGGAATCTATTACAGCCTCAAGGCCTCAAAAGAAATTATGCGCAAACAAACCGAAAAAGGCTCCTTTGGGTTGGATGACATTGCTATTCAGGCTGGAGATCAAGAAAAAATCAAAAGTGAAGAATTGGAGCAATTTAGACAAGAATATGATTTGCAACAAAAAGAAAAAGAGATTAAAAAAATAAAACAACAAAACAAAGAAGCCAAAAGAAAAAAGAAAAAGCGGAAAAATTAAATTGTTTACTGATTTATTGATAAAGTTAAACAAAAATTTTGGGCTTTAGATTTCAAAACTTAATTTAGTTAAAAATATAACCCATGCACAAGTGTTTCTTATCTTTTTTTTTGTTAGTCTCATCATTTATTTGTGGTCAAAATACTGGCTCCTTTTCAGGGCAAGTTATCGATGAAAAGACACAAGACCCTTTGGAGGGATCAACAGTTCTTTTAGAGGGAACTAATATCGGTGTAATTACAGATTTTGATGGATATTTTATTTTTGAAAACATTCCAACTCAATCATATAATATCAAAGCGAGTTATCTGGGATTTGAGTCTCAGATACTTTACAATGTCATTGTAAAATCTGTTGGAACTCCTCAACTTCTATTTAAACTGAACGAAATTGTAGAAACTCTAAACGAGATAGTTCTATCAAAAAGCCCATTCAGAACCACTAAAGAAACTCCACTGTCAACACAATCTTTCTCTGCTGTAGAAATTGAAACTTATCCTGGAGGGAATAACGATATTGCTAAAGTAGCACAAAGTTTACCTGGAATTTCTCCATCTATTGGAGGATTTAGAAACGACTTTATCATACGAGGAGGAGCGCCAAACGAAAGTGTTTATTATCTTGATGGAGTTGAAATACCCAACATCAATCATTTTAGTACTCAAGGAAGTGCTGGAGGACCCGTTGGAATGCTAAATGTTTCTTTCATAAGAGAGGTAACCTTGTCTTCCTCGGCATTTGGAGCTGAATACGATAATCCCCTTTCAGGTGTTTTAGCTTTTGAACAAAGAGAAGGTGACGATCAAAAATTTACTGGAAATGTACGTATTGGGGCAAGTGAAGCTGGAGCAACTTTTAACGGCCCGCTATTCAAACAAGGAAAAGATCGCTCCAATACAACACTAATGGTTTCTGCACGAAGAAGTTATTTGCAATTTGTAT
>CAJWBA010000032.1 GCA_913020155.1 uncultured Flavobacteriales bacterium | reverse complement strand
AACAATATTAATCGTCAGTATAAAATGATATAAACAAGCTTTGAAAACAGTTTTTTTAAATTGTATTAATAAATTAGACAATATGAAAAAGCTACTTCTTCTTTTACTGTTAGTTCCTGCTGTATCTTTTGGGCAAAAATGGTCATCTGTTGATGTAGTTGATAGATATGGAGATAAAACAGGAAAATCTTTTAGTTCTCTGATTTACGGTAAACAAGTTAATGCTCTAAATTCACCATCTTGATCCGAAACAGCTCCTAGGGTTGTTCCACCAATAATAACATTTGCTCTAGGTAAATTTCTACTTGTTAATCAAAAAATTTCACCTTGAATGGTTATTTGAGAAAAGATGTTCATGGTTAAGAAAAGACAAAATATACCCAGGTAAAAACGGATAATATTGTTAATTATTAAAGATCAAGGTTATTCAACAAAAAAAAACATTCTGTTAAATAACAAAATGACAAAAAATAATTATATTTGTATCGATTTTTAAACAAAAAAATAGAGGAGACTTTAAGTCCCCTTTTTTTTTATAATGAATTTTAAAAAAACAGTAACCAAACTTTTACAAGTAGCCCTGGACAAAAACCCTAGCTTATTTTTAATAGATTTAAAAATTGGGTTTGACAAAAGTATTGTTATTCTATTAGACGGAGATGAAGGGGTAACATTGGAATCCTGTGTGTCAGTTAGTCGACAAATAGAGCACAATATTGATCGAGAAGAACACGATTTTTCTCTGGAAGTAAGTTCAGTAGGAGTAGGTTCTGAATTGACAATTTCAAGGCAGTACAAAAAAAACAAGGGAAGAACATTAGAAGTAATTAGCCTTGATGACGAAATTTTTAAAGGTAATTTGACTAAGGCTGATCAAGAGTGTATCACACTAGAATGGGAAACCAGAGAGCCAAAACCTTTTGGAAAGGGTAAGTTAACTGTAAAAAAAACAAAAAAAATTACATTCGCATCAATTAAAAAAGCGAGAGTGATTATTAAATAATTTAGCAATAACAAAATGGAAAATTTAGCACTAATTGATTCTTTTTCTGAGTTTAAAGATGAAAAATTAATTGACAGAGTAACGCTGATGGTTATTTTGGAAGAAGTTTTTAGAAATACGCTAAAACGTAAATTCGGTTCGGATGATAATTTTGATATTATAATCAATCCCGATAAAGGAGATTTAGAGATTTGGAGAAACCGTGTTGTTGTAGCTGATGGTGCGGTAGAAGATCCAAACCAAGAAATTGAATTAATACATGCTCAGAAAATTGAACCTGACTTTGAGGTTGGGGAAGATGTATCAGAGGAAGTTAAGCTGATTGATTTAGGTCGAAGATCTATCCTATCATTACGTCAAAATTTGATTGCTAAGATATTTGAACACGATAGTAATAATATTTTCAAACAATTCAAAGATCTCGAAGGAGACCTTTACACGGCAGAAGTTCACCATATTAGAAGCAGAGAGGTTATCCTTTTGGATGATGATGGAAACGAACTCATCCTTCCCAAGGACAGACAAATTCCAGCAGATTTTTATCGCAAAGGCGATAATGTCCGAGGAATTATTGAATCTGTAGAACTAAGAGGAAGTAAACCAAGAATTATTCTTTCAAGAACATCTCCTAAATTTTTAGAAAAACTTTTTGAACAAGAAATTCCTGAAGTTTTTGACGGTTTAATTACAATTAAAAAAGTAGTACGAATTCCAGGAGAAAAGGCAAAAGTTGCTGTTGACTCCTATGATGATCGAATTGATCCAGTTGGGGCATGTGTTGGGATGAAAGGATCTCGTATCCATGGAATTGTTAGAGAGCTAGGAAATGAAAATATTGATGTTATTAATTTCACAAATAACCTTCAACTTTTCATAACGCGTTCACTTTCACCAGCAAAGGTTAATTCTCTAAAAATCAATGAAGAAAACAAGCGTGTTCAAGTTTTTTTAAATCCAGAAGAGGTGTCTAAAGCAATCGGGAAAGGGGGTCATAATATTCGTCTTGCAGGTCAACTTACAGGGTTTGAAATAGATGTTTATCGCGAAGGTGCAGAAGAAGACGTCGAACTAAGTGAGTTTACCGACGAAATCGAATCTTGGATAATTGACGAATTCAAGAAAGTAGGATTGGATACCGCAAAAAGCATCTTGGAATTAGAAGTATCTGACCTTGCAAAACGCACCGATTTGGAAGAAGAAACAATATTAGAAGTTTTTAAAATATTAAAAGAGGAATTTGAAGATTAGTTTTAAGTAGTTTAATTCCATATTTTTGAATCCAAGAAAAAATAAGTATGCCTGATCAACCAACAATAAGATTAAATAAAGTCTTGAGAGAATTGAATATTTCTCTGGATAGAGCTATTGAACATCTTGCTCTAAAAGGACATGATGTAGAGGCGCGGCCTACAACAAAAATATCTCAAGAGGTTTACAAGGTATTGTTGGATGAATTTGCAAATGATAAATCAAAGAAAGATGCTTCTGCTGAAATTGGCGAGGAAAAGCGAAAAGAGAAAGAAGTGCAGCGTTTGAAGCAAGTAAAATTAGAACTCGAAAAACAAAAGCGTGAAAAAGAGCGCCTTGAAAAGCAAGAGGTAATTCGTGCTAGCGCAAATCTAAACCGCCCGAAAGCTCTTGGAAAAATTGATTTGAACACAACAAAACCTGGAGCTCCCGAAGTTTCTTCTTCTACCGAGAAAAAAGAAGAAGAAAATACAGTTGGAAAGGTTACTGAAAAAGAAACAGCTAAACCAAAAGGGGAAACTAAACCAAAAAAAGCAACCTCTCAAAAAGAGGAAGCTCTTGAAATAAAACTTGTAGTAAAGGAGACTTTAAAAGAAGAATTTTCTAAAACTGTTTTAAAAAAAACAGAAGCTATAACTAAAGAAGATAATCCCTCAGACCCTAAAGAAGAAAGTACAACTGCAGAAGTAGATAGTACCATAGCAACTAATTACGCCAAATTATCAGGACCCAAGAAAACAGGAATGGTAATTGATTTAGATTCTTTCAATAAGAAAGAAAAAAGTGTAGAAGATGCTCGCAAAAAAAAGCGTAAAAGAATAAGCAAAGAGCCTGCAACTCCAAAACCCGGAACTTCAACACCTCAAAACAATCGAAGAGGTTCTGGTCAACAAAGAAGACCCAATCGTCCAGCAGTTATACCCAAGGTAGAGCCAACAGAGGAAGAGGTACAGAAGCAGATTAGAGAAACTCTTGAAAAGCTTCAAGGAAAGTCTAGCAAATCCAAAGGAGCGAAATATCGAAGAGATAAGCGTGTTCAACACCGACAAAAGACAGAAGAAGAATTAGCTCAGCTTGAAGCCGAAAGTAAGATCATTAAAGTAACCGAATTTATTACTGTTGGTGATGTAGCTACATTGATGGAAGTTAGTGGTACAGAAATCATCTCCGCTTGTATGTCCTTAGGGATTATGGTAACTATGAACCAACGACTCGATGCAGAAACTTTGAGTATTGTAGCTGAGGAGTTTGGTTTTGAGGTTGATTTTGTGAAGAGTGATCTTGAAGAAAGTTTTACAGAGGAGGAAGTAGAAGATTCAGCAGACCTAGAACTTCGTGCACCAATTGTTACGGTCATGGGACATGTTGATCATGGTAAAACTTCATTGTTGGATTACATCAGAAGTGAAAACGTTATCGCTGGTGAATCAGGAGGAATAACCCAACACATTGGTGCATACTCTGTAGTTCTCAAGAATAAACAAAAAATAACATTTTTAGATACTCCAGGTCATGAGGCATTTACTGCTATGCGTGCTCGTGGTGCTCAAGTAACCGATATTGCCATAATTGTTATCGCTGCGGATGACGATATCATGCCCCAAACCAAAGAAGCAATTAGTCATGCTCAGGCAGCTGGTGTTCCAATAATTTTTGCGATTAATAAAGTCGATAAAGAAACTTCAGATCCAGAAAAAATCAAAGGAGCTCTTGCACAAATGAATCTAATGGTAGAGGATTGGGGAGGAAAAGTTCAATCCCAAGAGATCTCTGCTCTCAAGGGTACAGGCATAAAAGAATTATTAGAAAAAGTTTTGCTAGAGGCCGAGCTACTTGAATTGAAAGCAAATCCAAATAGAAAATCTAAAGGAACGGTCGTAGAAGCCTATTTAGATAAAGGACGCGGATATGTATCTACAATTCTTGTTCAAACCGGTACTTTAGAAATTGGCGATTATTTACTTGCTGGGAAACAAAGTGGAAAAGTTAAAGCCATGTTTGACGAAAGAGGTAGGACAATTCAATTTGCTCCACCTTCAACACCAGTTTCTATTTTAGGTTTAGATGGTGCTCCGCAAGCAGGGGATAACTTCAATGTTCTCGAAGATGAAAGGGAAGCAAAACAAATTGCAGCCAAAAGAACACAATTAATACGAGAACAAAATGTACGTACTCAACGTCACATTACCTTAGATGAAATTGGCAGAAGAATTGCTTTAGGCGATTTTAAAGAACTCAATATGATTTTAAAGGGAGATGTTGATGGTTCTGTGGAAGCATTGACAGATTCTCTCCAGAAATTATCAACAGAGGAAATTCAAGTAAATATCATTCACAAAGGTGTTGGAGCAATCACAGAATCTGATGTTTTGTTAGCTTCTGCTTCCGATGCAATTGTTATTGGATTTAATGTTCGTCCGATGGGTAATGCTAGAATGCTTTCTGAAAAAGAAGAAATAGACATTCGTTCTTACTCAATTATTTACGATGCAATTAACGATGTAAAAGATGCGATGGAAGGAATGCTTTCTCCTGAAATGAAAGAAGAAGTTACAGGAAATGCAGAGATTCGAGAAACATTTAAAATATCCAAAGTAGGTACTATTGCTGGATGTATGGTAACAACAGGTAAAATTTATCGCAATTCAAATATTCGCATTATTCGAGAAGGGATTGTTCAATACACAGGAGCATTAAGTTCCTTGAAACGCTTCAAAGATGATGTTAAGGAAGTAGCCAAAGGATATGATTGTGGATTACAAATCAAAAACTACAATGACATTCAAGTTGAAGATGTGATTGAGTTCTACCAAGAAGTAGCCGTAAAGAAAACCTTATAAATTATTAGGCTCAAGTAAAAATGCTCCTGGATATGTTTTTTTAATTTCTTCGAGCAATATGTTTGCTTTATTGATGTCCTTGAACCTTCCCACACGTACTTTATAATTTGGAGTTTCAAAAATCAAAGAAGTAACAGTATCAGGAAAATTTATTTCAAATTTTCTAATAATATTTTTGGCAGCAGTATGATTTCCATAGTATAATTGTATGGCATAATATTGTGCATCATAGCGTTCAGAATCAATTTTTTTCTTGATTTCGACCATACGTTCTATTTTTAAATCCTGATTGATTACAGCCGTTTTGGTTTGTCCAAATACATTTGAGACAGCACTCCCAAAAAGAAGCAATGATAATAAAGCGTTGAATTTATTTTTTTTCATGACACAAAGAAATAAAAATCTGTGATTTGATGAAAGAAGTTGAATGAAATTAACAAACTATTTAGACTGAATATAAATTAAGGAAGTGCAAGTCATAACCTTTTAACAAACGAAGTCTATGTCTTATTTTTGTACTAAAATAAAGTTAATAATCAAGCTGATTAATATCAAATTTTACACACAAGCATGAGGAAATTAAACCTTTACGCTCTTTTCACAAGTAAATTAATCACGGTAACCGTAGTAGCAATGCTCACAATACCCCAATTATTTGCCCAAGAGAGTGACCCCGCTGCAGGGAAAAAATTATTTAATTCAAATTGTGCAGCATGTCACAAACTCAACAAAAAAGCTGTTGGTCCTGCGTTAAAAGGAGTTTCCTCTAAATACGATAGAGAATGGCTCTATACTTGGATAAAAAATAGTTCGGCCATGATCAAATCTGGTGATGCTCAAGCCATAGCCATTTGGGAAGAGTACAACAAATCTGTAATGACTGCATTTCCTCAACTTTCCAATGCAGATATTGATAACATTTTAGCTTACACCGACTATACTCCCCCCCCACCCCCACCAGGAGAGGCTCAGGCAAATACTACTGCAGTTGCTTCAAATGGAGTTTCAAACGACCTTATACTTGCAGCACTTGCATCAGTTTTTGTTATTCTAGTAGTTATGTTAATTCTTGTAAACAAGACCCTACAAAGAATTGCTACAGCTAGCGGAGTTAAATTATTGGCTAGGGAAGTTAAAGAACCTAGAAGACCTCTTTGGGATGCCTTTGTTAAAAACCATTTCTTGGTATTTATGTCCGTAATAATATTACTACTATCGAGTGCTTATTTTGTATACGGATACCTCATGCAAGTTGGGGTTGACCAAGGATATATGCCTGTTCAACCGATCCATTATTCCCACAAAATACATGCGGGTGCCAATGAAATTGAGTGTAAGTATTGTCACTCATCTGCTCGAGTATCTAAGCACTCTGGAATACCCTCTTTAAATGTTTGTATGAACTGTCACCAGAACATAGCAGAATACAACGGAGAAGAAGATTTAGAAAATGGATACACCAAAGATTTCTACACAAAAGAAATCAAAAAGCTTTATGCAGCAGTAGGTTGGGATGAAGAAAATCAAGAATACACTGGAGTAACAGAGCCTGTAAAATGGATACGTATTCATAACTTACCAGACTTTGCATATTTCAATCACGCTCAACACGTTCAAGTTGGTCAAATTGCTTGTCAGAAATGTCATGGGCCCGTTGAAGAGATGGAGGTGATGTATCAATACTCTCCTTTAACAATGGGTTGGTGTATCAATTGTCATCGAGAAACAAAAGTTAAGGTAGAAGGAAATGAATATTACGCCAAGATACACGAACAATTATCAAAAAAATACGGTGTTGAACAACTCACAGCTGCTCAAATGGGCGGATTGGAGTGTGGAAAATGTCACTATTAAAAAAAGAATAATCTAAGATTGTCTTATGGCAGAAAATAAAACCTATTGGAAAAGTACTGAACAATTAAAAGGTGAAAACCCCATGATTGATCAGCTTAAGCAAAAAGAATTTGCTGAACACATTCCAGTAAACGAATTTTTAGGAGACTCAGAGACCCTTGAGGAAAGTAACACTTCACGAAGAGATTTCTTGAAATATGTTGGATTCAGTACCGCCGCAGCAACCCTTGCGGCTTGTGAAGGTCCAGTAATTAAATCTGTACCTTATGTTGTTCAACCTGAGCAAATACGACCTGGGATAGCTAATTATTACGCAACTGCTATCGCTAACGGATTTGACTTTGCCTCCGTACTAATCAAAACGAGAGAAGGTCGCCCAATCAAAATAGAAAACAACATTGATGTACCTTCGTTTGGAGGAGCTAATGCTAGAGTTCATGCTTCTGTTTTATCTCTTTACGATGTCCAACGATTACAGGGTCCAAAAGCAAATGGTTCTGACGTAACATGGGAAGACTTAAACCTTCAAGTAGGAGCTAAATTGAAGGCACTTGCTGTTACAGGTAAAGAAGTAGTATTGTTAACTCAGACTTTTGCGAGTCCGACTACTTCCAAAATCATTCAAAATTTCATTGCTGCTTACCCCAACGTAAAGCACATTGTGTATGATACAGTTTCAGAATCCGCAGCTTTAGATGCTTTTGAATCTGCCTATGGAACACGAGCTTTAGCGGATTACGATTTTAGTAAAGCCGCTACAATTGTTTCTGTGGGAGCTGACATTCTAGGGGACTGGCAAGGAGGAGGATATGACAGTGATTATTCTAAAAGCAGAGTTCCTCACAGAAATAATGGAAAAGCTACGATGTCTCAACACTTTCAGTTTGAGGCTAATATGACTCTTAGTGGTGCCGCAGCAGATTTTAGAGTACCTGCAACCCCTAGTCAACAAAAAAACATACTGGCTCATCTCTATGCCAATTTAACTGGCAATAAAATTACTGGCTCGTTGGAAGCAGGAATTCAGTCAAAACTTGACAAAGCTATTGAAGCACTCATGGCAGCGGGTTCAAAAGCTGTTGTTGTTTCAGGTATTCAAGAGGTTGGAGCTCAAAAATTAGTTTTAGCAATAAATAATTATCTTCAGAGTGAAGTAATCAATGTAGATACACCAAGACTGATTAGACAAGGAAGTGATAAAGAAGTAGCATCAGTCGTTAATGCAGTAAAAAACACTTCAATTGGAGGACTTATTACTGTGGGTATAAATCCTGTATTTACCTTAGCTGATGGTGCAGCTTTTGCAGAAGGACTCAAAAAATTAGATCTTTCGGTTGTATTTTCTCTAAAAGAAGATGAAACTGCACTAGCATCTCAGTACACTGTAGCTGTACCGCATTATCTAGAGGCTTGGGGTGATTATGAATTCAAAGCCGGCAACTTTTCTTTGGCTCAGCCAACAATTCAGCCCTTATTTGACACTAAACAATTTCAAGACGTTCTTCTCTCTTGGACGGGGAATAATCAAACTTATTATGATGCAATTCAAGAAAATTGGGCTGCATCCATTTTGAGTAGCTCCAAATGGAACCAAGTCCTGCATGATGGTTTCTTTGTAGTTGAAAACACGAACCAAAACAGCTATAAAGGATTTGATTTAGTTTTTGAAGCTTCGGCTTTAGCAGCTGCAAAATCAACTGGGCTAGAATTAGTTTTGTACACAAAAACAGGAATGGGTGATGGTCAACAAGCTAACAACCCTTGGTTGCAAGAATTTCCAGATCCGATAACGCGTATTTCTTGGGATAATTACATTACGGTAGCGGCCGCCGATGCTTCTGCAGCAGGTCTAAAAAATGTTAATGTTGCTAACGGAGCTTTGAACGGAAGTTATGCCAAAGTAACCGTTGGTGAAACTACCTTGACAGTTCCTGTTCTTATTCAACCAGGTCAAGCTAAAGGATCTGTTGGTCTTGCTTTAGGATATGGTAAAAAAGAAGGTTTACAAGAAGAAATGCAAGTTGGATTGAATGCTTTTCAATTTTACAATGAGTTTAACAATTTACAAAATGTAAGCATAAGCCTCGCCGAGGGATTTCATGAGTTCGCTTGCGTTCAGTTGCACAATACCCTAATGGGAAGAGGAGACATCGTTAAGGAAACTACTTTAGAGGTATTCAATACAAAAGATAAAGAATACTGGAATGCAATTCCGATGGTATCTAAAAACCACATGGAAGAGGAGGTTACCTCTGAGGGAGTTGATATGTGGCAAAATTTTGATCGATCAATTGGTCATCATTTTAACCTTTCTATTGACCTGAATGCATGTACAGGATGTGGAGCCTGTGTAATTGCTTGTCATTCTGAAAACAACGTACCCGTAGTAGGGAAAACAGAAGTAAGAAGATCAAGAGATATGCACTGGTTGCGTATCGATCGATACTACTCTTCTCAAACAACTTTTGATGGAGATAACCAAACAAAAGATAATATTGATGGTCTTAGTGACTCTTTATCAACTTTTGGCAAAATGGAACTAGCCTCGGAAAATCCCCAAGTAACTTTTCAGCCCGTAATGTGCCAGCACTGTAACCATGCACCTTGCGAAACTGTTTGTCCTGTTGCTGCATCATCACACGGACGTCAGGGTCAAAACCATATGGCATACAACCGTTGTGTAGGAACAAGATATTGTGCCAATAATTGCCCTTACAAAGTACGTCGTTTCAACTGGTTCTTGTACAACCAAAACGATGAATTTGACTATCATATGAATAATGATCTAGGACGAATGGTATTGAATCCAGACGTAGTGGTTCGTTCACGTGGGGTAATGGAAAAATGTTCTATGTGTATTCAAAAAACACAGAAAACTATTCTTGATGCTAAATTAGACGGGCGTCAAATTAAAGACGGTGAATTCCAAACAGCTTGTTCAAGTGCTTGTAGCAGTGGAGCAATGACCTTTGGAGACATCAACGACAAAGATAGTGAGATAGCATACCTTAAAGATAATGATCGTATGTATCACCTTTTGGAAAGCGTCGGGACAAAACCCAACGTGATGTACCAAGCTAAAGTGAGAAATACTTAATATAAAAATTATAAATCAATAGCGTATGGCCTCGCATTACGAAGCACCTATTAGAAAACCTTTAGTAACTGGAAACAAGTCGTACCACGACGTAACATTAGATGTTGCAGCTCCAGTTGAAGGCAAAGCAAATAATCAATGGTGGATTGTTTTTGGTATTGCACTTTCTGCTTTTTTGTGGGGAATAGGATGTATAATTTACACCATATCAACAGGTATTGGAACCTGGGGTCTAAATAAGACCGTAGGTTGGGCTTGGGACATTACAAATTTTGTTTGGTGGGTAGGAATTGGACACGCAGGGACTTTGATTTCTGCAGTACTGTTGTTATTCCGTCAAAAATGGAGAATGGCAATTAACCGCTCTGCTGAAGCCATGACCATATTTTCGGTAATTCAAGCAGGTTTATTTCCAATCATTCACAT
>CAJWBA010000031.1 GCA_913020155.1 uncultured Flavobacteriales bacterium | reverse complement strand
GGGGTTTCGTATTCAAAAACTTTTCAGAGCCCTGCCGCATGGGATGAGTTTTTTACCCTTGGAGGCGCCCGATGGGATTATGGATTTTGAGGAAAACAGATCTTATCAACTTCAAATTATTTTGGAAGATTTTCACGGAAACAAAACCTACATCGAAAGTTACATTAACGGAATAAAAGCAACTACAGGAATTTTGGATAAAAACAAAGAGCTGAGCTCTGTAAAACCTGAACTCGATTACCTTTTTGAATTTGATGAAATGAGTGTTTATCTTCCAAAAAACACTTTCTATGAAACGGTTAATTTCCCGATAAGAGCAACAAAAGACAGTCTGTTTATCCCTTCGGAAGAGAATGCCGTTTTCAAAGCTTTTGAAATTGAGTTTGATGCTCCCACAGTTGATTCTAAAAAAATAAATCCCTGGTGCATCGCTCTAGTCAACAAAAAAGGAGAGCTTAATTATTCTTTCACAAAATTGGAAGACGGTAAACTCAAAACAAAGGTCAAATCACCAGGTACATATGTTTTGACACGAGATACTCAGGGTCCTACAATTACCCCCCAAAATTTTATGCCTAAACAATGGATAAGTAATTATTCTTATCTCAAAATCAAAATTGATGATGATTTTTCGGGAATTAAAAAATATCGAGCTACGATAAATGATCAATGGATCTTACTTGAATATGAGCCCAAACGAAAAATGCTAACTTACAATTTTGAGGATATTGATTTTAAAAACTTTAAACTAAATTTTAAAATTGAAGTTGAGGATCATCAGGGAAATGTTAGTAATTATGAAACTGTTGTTTTTAGAAAGCCTGATAGAACAAAAACGTAAATACATTATTTTTTTATAAAGGAGTTCAATGTTTCAATCAAATAATCTATTTCATCTTTGGTGTTGAAAATTGAAAAAGAAAAACGGATTGAAGGTTTGTTTCTATGGGATAAAGGGACTACCTCTTCAAGTACATGTGACCCTTTTGCACTTCCCGATTGGCAAGCACTTCCTTTGGAACAGGCAATTCCTTTTAGGTCCAAATGGAAATTTAATAAGGTTGCTTTGTCTTCGGGAACGGGTAATGCTACATTTATCAAAGTACAGGTACTTCTTTCCAAATCGGAGCAGCATCCATTGAAATGTACTCCGGGGAGGGATGTGGAAAATTGTTTGATTGCATAAACTTTTAGTTCCTTCAGATACTTTTGTTCCTCTTCTATTCTATCGTAAGCAATTTCGAGTGCATTTGCCATCCCTACGATATTATGAACAGACTCTGTTCCTGCTCGGAGTCCACGTTCTTGTGACCCTCCAAGGATAAAGGGATTCAGTTCTGAATTTTTTCTTACATAGGAAAAACCAACTCCCTTTGGGCCATGAAA
Source organism: uncultured Flavobacteriales bacterium (assembly GCA_913020155.1). Classification (GTDB taxonomy): domain Bacteria; phylum Bacteroidota; class Bacteroidia; order Flavobacteriales; family Flavobacteriaceae; genus Arcticimaribacter. The sequence goes on along the minus strand of CAJWBA010000031.1, from coordinate 10,259 downwards.
CTTGTGAGCAGCTGCAGAGAGGAAATCTATTTTTACTTTCTCCAAGTCAATTGCATAGTGCCCAACCCCTTGAACTGCATCAGTATGAAAAAGGGCATCATTTTCTTGACACAGCTTTGAAACCCGATCCAGATCCAAAATACTTCCAATCTCATTGTTGATGTGCATCAAACTGACTAGTTTTTTTGCTTTGTCTGCCTTCAAAAGCTGTTCCAGATCTTCAAAATCAATTAATCCTTCTGCATCGGTTTTGACATATGATACTTTTGCCAATTGGTTTTCATCTAAAAATTCAACTGCATGAAGTACGGCATGGTGTTCAATTTTTGAGGTTATTATAGTAAGAACGTTCAAATCTTGAACGGCACAACGTAGGAGCATATTATCGGATTCGGTTCCACCGGATGTAAAAATAATTTCTTGTGGATCTGCATTGAAATGTTTTGCAATGCTTTTTCGGGAGATTTCTATTTGTGTTTTGGCTGAACGACCAAAGGAATGTGTTGATGATGGATTTCCATAGGTCTTTAGAAGAATTTTGTGCATTGAATCAATGACCTCTTTGCGTATGGGTGTGGTTGCAGCATTGTCAAAATAAACTTTTCTATCCATAAACTATTTTATTTTCTCCTTCAAAACTCTTATAACTCAAATTCTTTGAGAGTAGAAGTTATTATTTGAATACATTGGTGCAACTGATCTTCGGTAATTACTAGTGGTGGTGCGAATCGTATTATGTTTCCATGTGTTGGTTTTGCCAAAAGCCCATTATCTCTTAGGCGTAAACAAATGTTCCAAGCTGTTTTACTCTCTTCTTTGTCGTTGATTAGTATTGCATTGAGTAAACCTCTGCCACGCACTAATTTTACAATCTTACTTTCTTTGATGAAAGCATTCATCTCAGATCTAAATATTTTGCCCATATGACGTGCATTTTGTGTCAATTTTTCATCTACAATTACTTGTAATGCAGTTTTGGCCACCGATACCCCCATCGGATTACCTCCAAAAGTACTTCCGTGTTGACCGGGTTGAATTACATCCATTATTTGACGGTCTGCTAATACTGTGGACACTGGATAAACTCCTCCACTGAGTGCTTTTCCTAAGATTAATAAATCGGGACGTATGTAGGTGTCTTTTTGCCTTTCACAATGGGCTTCACAACTACAATTACCACAAACTGCTAGTAGGGCTCCAGTTCGGCCAATTCCTGTTTGGATTTCGTCTGCAATTAGCAAAACATTATGTTTACTACAGAGCTCTCTTGACTTGCGAATAAAGTCTTCATCGGGTGTGTAAACTCCTGCTTCCCCTTGAATGGGTTCTACTAAAAACCCAGCAATATTAGGGTTCTGTTGAAGTACTTTTTCTAGAGCTTCTGTATCGTTGTAAGGAATGTGTATAAAGCCGCCTGTGTGTGGGCCAAAATGATTTTTGGAACCTGCATCAGATGAGAAAGATATTATGGTTGTGGTTCTACCATGAAAATTATTGTCACAAACTACTATTTGAGCTTGTCCTTCTGGAATTCCCTTTACAGTATGGCCCCATTTACGGGTAATTTTAATTGCAGTTTCAACCCCTTCTGCCCCTGTGTTCATAGGCAGTAGACTTTCAAATCCAAAATACTGAGTTGTAAATTTTAGATATTCTCCCAGTTTGTTATTGTGAAAAGCTCTTGAAGTTAATGTTAACGTTGATGCTTGTTCCTGAATGGTTTTGATAATTTCAGGATGACAATGGCCTTGATTTACTGCAGAATATGCAGATAGAAAATCAAAATATTGTTTTCCTTCAACATCCCATAGATAAACACCTTCCCCTTTTGCTAATACTACAGGTAAAGGATGGTAATCATGGGCGCCGAATTGAGCTTCCAATGCTAGGTGATATTCAGAATTTTTTGCTATTGTAGATTCCATATTAAGTTTATTTAAAAAATCAACACAAATTCCTACTTAATAAACTTTCGGGTAGAAATCATCCATGACAAACATACAATTATTCTTACAAAAAAATTAAATCTTGTTTAATAATTCTAAGGTCAAATTTGCTTTTAAAATGTACTTTTGCCTCATGGGAAGACGCAACAAAAACCGATTGTTTGAGGGGATTAAAGTAATCGATACAGCATCTAAGGGAAAGGCTGTAGCTAAAACCAATGAAGGTGCTACTGTTTTTTTGAATGATGGAGTTCCTGGGGATGTTGTTGATGTGAGTACCTACAAAAAAAGAAAAGGGTATTACGAGGGTAATATTGTTAAGTTTCATACCTATTCGGATAATAGAACTGAGCCTGTTTGTGATCATTTTGGAATTTGTGGTGGTTGCAAATGGCAACACATGAAGTATGATGCCCAGCTTCGTTTTAAGCAAAAAGAAGTTACGGAAAATCTAAAACGTATTGGGGGCGTTGAGCTCCCCGAATTTAACCCAATTTTAGGGGTTGAGAATCCCTTTTGGTATCGCAATAAAATGGAGTTTTCGTTTTCTAATCAACGTTGGTTAATCCCAGAAGAAATAAAATCTGGAGTTGAAATTAACAGAAATGCACTGGGCTTTCACAAACCCGGTATGTGGGATAAAATTGTAGATGTTACTAACTGTCATCTTCAAGCCGATCCGTCTAACGATATTAGAAATTTCATAAGAGATTATGCAAACAAAAATAATTTAGCATTTTTTGACCCTAGAAAACAGACTGGCTTTTTACGAAGCCTCATGATCCGAATAACTTCTACTCAAGAGGTGATGGTTGTTTTACAAGTTTATCATAAAAAAAATCAACTTTTATTTCCCTTATTGAATGCTGTTGCTCAACAATTTCCTACCCTTACTTCTTTGCAATACGTTATCAATACAAAATCAAATGATACCCTTCATGATCAAGAGATCATTTGTTACAAAGGGCGAGATTTCATTACAGAGTTAATGGAGGATTTACAATTTAAAATCACTGCAAAATCCTTTTACCAAACCAATTCTATACAAGCTTATGAATTGTACAAGGTTGTTCGAAAATTTGCTGATTTAAATGGGGATGAATTGGTTTATGACTTGTATACTGGAACAGGTACCATTGCACAATTTATTGCACAAAAAGCCAAAAAAGTAGTTGGAGTTGATATTATTCCCGATTCAATTGATGCTGCAAAAGCTAATGCCATTCACAACAACATTGAAAATGTGTTTTTTGAGACTGGTGACATGAAGGCTATTTTTACTAAAGGTTTTGTTGAAAGAAACGGAACCGCTTCGATTGTAATTACAGATCCACCTCGAGATGGGATGCACAAAGATGTGGTTGAACAATTGCTTGAACTCAACCCACAACGCATTATTTATGTGAGTTGCAATAGTGCTACACAAGCCCGAGATTTAGCTCTCATGAAAAAAAAATACAATCTGGTTACCACTCAGGCTGTAGATATGTTTCCGCAAACCCATCATGTAGAAAATGTTGTACTTTTGGAAAAGATATAATGAAAAAACAATCTGCTCCTTTTATTCTTTTTATTTTCCTGTTATCTATATTAGGTGGTTGTGAAAAAGATGATGTTTGTCTTGTAGACACCCAAAGTACCCCAAGACTTATCGTTAAGTTGTTTGACAAAGACGATCGATTACTTTCTAAAGCAGCTAATAACGTTACTATCTATGGAATCGGGAAAGAAGATCCATTGATTACCATAACTACTGACTCTTTGGTATTGCCCCTAAAAACGGGAGATGCGTTTACACAATATGCATTTTTACTTCCTACAAGTACAGCAACAGTAACTGTAGGGGACACCTTACAAATTAATTACAAACGCTATGACCAATACCTAAATCGATCTTGTGGGTATCGCGCAAATTTTATTTTAGATAAAAAAACTATTTCCTATCCAAATGCGGCACCCATCTGGATAGATTCTTTCGAAATTTTAATTGATACTGTTTCAAATGAACAACAAACACACTTGGCTATTTATCATTAGTTGTTTGTTTTTGAGCATGGTTACAATTGCTCAAGAAAACAAAAAAACTACTGAAGAAATTTCTGAAGAAACCAAAGAAAAAACTTCAGAGGAGATGTCTAAGGAAAAGCCTGCTAAAGAGACCATAACACTTGCTTTAAGAGCTGGAATTGATTTGTACAAACCTATCCGTACACAGTTCGATAAAGAATTCCAAGGACTCGAATTTGTAGGGGATTTAAAAGTTGGGAAGCGACTTTATATCGCTTCTGAAATTGGTGCTGAAAAACGAACCATTGAATATGAAAATTTAAATTTTACTACCTCGGGTAGTTACATCAAGTTGGGAATAGATTACAATATGTACAACAATTGGGTAGGATTGAATAATGATATTTTTCTTGGGCTTCGTTTTGGACGAAGTATTCACTCTCAAACACTAAACAACTATCTTATTTACATCAACCACCACTATTGGGATACGCCTCTCACGGCAAGGGGCTTTGCAAATGGAGAGCGAAAAACATTGAGCACTGGATGGCTGGAAGTTGTTTTTGGAACTAAAGTTGAAATTACTTCCAAATTCTTTTTAGGAATCAGCCTACGGGTTCACCGAATTCTTTCAAATCAACAATCCGATAATTTTGGAAACCTTTATGTGCCCGGGTTTGGTAAGGTAACAGATGGGAATAATTTTGGTTCCAGCTTCAATTACACCTTAACCTATTCCCTACCCTTTCGGTTTAAAAAAAAGGTTAAAGCTCCCAAGGCTTTTTAATTAAAAGGATCTTAACGGATAGCTTTCCTTTTTGTACTAAAAATTTAGGAAATAAAATACTGGCTAATAAGGCCGACAAAGCAATGAGCGGGATTTAGGACACTGCAATAAAACTAACAATAATGGTTTTTGTTGTTAGGAACAAAATCCCAAAACAAATCAGATTTAATAGTAAGGCTTTGGTTTTTTTATTCATAACTCTTCTCGATTGTGTTTATGTTGTTTTTTGGTTCCCTTGTAAATAGAATACATCAATAATTTAGACTCCAACTTACCGTTGAATAGTTTGATTTTTCTTGAGGTACGCAGCCCTACCCTTTTGATGGCATCCATATTAGAACTGATCATCCAAGCTTTTGTGTCTGGATACTTTTGTTTTAAAGTATCTCCAATTTCACTGTAAAATTGATTCATGTCGCCTTCTAAACGTTCACCATATGGTGGATTGGTTAGAATATGTAAAGGTCGATCTCCTTCTTTATCTGCATACAAAAAGTTGTTTTTTGAAACAGAAATAAAATTTTCTAAATTTGCGTTTTTTATGTTTTCAAGGGCTTTTGCTATAACAGATGGTGCCTTGTCAAACCCTGAAATAGTTCCTGATAGTCCTCTAATTTTACTAATCTGAGATTCTTCAATTTTATAAAATAAATCTTCATCCCAATCGTTCCATTTCTCGAAGGCAAATTCTTTTCTGTTGATATTGGCTGGAATGTTACAAGCTAGCATAGCGGCTTCAATCAAAATCGTTCCACTTCCACACATAGGATCAAGAAAATCAACGGTTTGATCCCAATCTGAAAGAAGAACAAGTCCTGCGGCTAATACTTCATTCAATGGAGCAATATTGGTAGCCGTTCGATAACCCCTATGGTGTAATGAACTTCCAGAACTATCCAGAGAAATTGAGCACTGATCCCGATCAATATGAACATTAATTCGCACATCTGGATGATCTAGATTTACATTTGGTCGATTTCCTGTGTCTGCACGGAAACGATCAACAATGGCGTCTTTGGTTTTTTGAGACACATATAATGAATGCGTAAAATTATCCCCAAAAACTACACTATCTACAACCAAAGAGTGTTTTGGACTAAGATAATCATGCCAAGGGAAATCATAAACCAAATTGTAAAGTTCATGTTCATTTGTAACTCGGGCTGAATGAATTGGTTTTAAAATTTTTAAAGCAGTACGTAAACTCATATTTGCTTTGTACATAAAACCTTTGTCTCCAACAAAATTTACTACTCGATTGCCTTTTTCAATTTCTTGTGCACCCAAGTTTTTGAGCTCTTCGACCAACAAGTCTTCCATTCCATAGAATGTTTTAGCCAACATTTTAAAATTACCTTCCATAGCCCTTTTACTACCTGTCAAAAATAGTTTAATTTTGCACAATAAATGAAGAGAATCAAAACCTTCAATTATCCCATATGGAATTAGAATTATTATTACCTTTTATTGCTGTTTATTTTGGAACAGCTGTAGCACTTTATTTTAGACCAAGAGTTCATTTTGGAATGAAACTGATTTTGGCCTTTAGTGGGTCTTTTCTTCTCTCCATATTAGTTCTCGATATGCTGCCTAATATTTTTGAAGATAATACTTTTGATCCTGGGATATGGATTTTGACGGGAATTGTTTTTCAAATCATATTGGAATTTTTTTCCAAAGGTGTAGAACACGGACATACACATCACAGTACCAAAAATAAATTACCTTTAATTTTAGTTGTTAGTTTAAGCATACATGCATTCGTCGAAGGAATGCCGCTTTCTAACCAACCCGAACTTTTAGTAGGGATTATTGTTCATAAAATCCCCATCGGAATGGTAATAACGCTTTTGCTTTGGGAAACGAAAACTCCAAAAGCACAAAAATTAGGAGCACTTTTTATTTTTGCACTCATGACACCTTTGGGTAATATTGTTCGCAATACTGCTTTAAATTTTGAATCCATCACAATCATTATTGATGCAATAGTAGTGGGTGTTTTACTACATGTATCTACAACAATTCTATTTGAAAGCTCCAAAGGTCATATATTTAATTTACAAAAATTCGTTGCAATTTTAGCGGGAATTTTCTTTGCTGCCATTTTATAAAAATACTTTTCTACCAAATATTACGCCGTCACTACCATCTATGTATTTTTAATAGCCACCAAGAACAGCCTATGTTTAACCCTCACGAATACTTGAGTATTTTTGTATTATGATAAAATAAATATGTAAACATAAATTTCATATTTGAACTTAAATTTGATTGTTTGTTTTTAAAAACCCTGTATTCCCCTTACAGGGTTTTTTATTGACTTAACTGAAAAAACACCTACCTTGCAATACTTATTGTGATAAAACTATTTAACCCCAACAAAAAAGTCATCTAATTATTAAGCGCTATTATTATAAATAATTTACATAATTCTTGTAAAAAAATCAAGATTTTAATTGTATTATTTCCCCTAGGAATTTTAAAAATTCAAAAATAAATCTTGATGATTTTGATTAATTAAAATTTATGTAGAAAGTGATGTTATTATCGTACAATGTAGTTAGTCTAAAATTAAATTAAAAGGTAGTGCTACCCTAATCGACAGTATTTATTATACAGTTGAAAACAACAAATTAATTGTAGAATTAAAATCTCCATATTGTAACCTGATATTCCCATAAAAATTAGAATCACTTCCCCTAACCAAAAGAATTGACTATAACTGAAAAAGGGAATACAGTAATTCATGATTTTGAAAATCAACAAAAGCTAAAACCTTAAATAAACAATAGCACTGGCATTGAACTTAATCAACTTAAAAAGCTTGATAATTTTGAAATAAGCCACCAAAGAAGCTACTACTATCGAAAGTAATAAGAGAATACCCAAAGTGAATTTTTTAAAGATCAATGTAAAAGTAAACGGGGGTGTAATGGCATACCCCATAATAGCTCAAGATATTGAAATTAGTGTTGAAAGAAGGGGAAGTTATGAGATTACAGCGATCAATAGTCTTGATGTTGACATAGTTGGCAATGCAAATGTCTATTGCAAAGGATTAACTACTTTACAAAAAAGGATTACAGAAAAAGAGGATGTTTATTTCACAAATTAAAAAATGAATTATTCTAATAAAAGTATTTCTTGAATCATTAATACATGTGATGTTGCCCCAACCAATACAAAAACATGCCATACTGCATGCGTTTCTTTTAACCCTTTAAGGCAATAAAAATAAACTCCAACAGTGTAAAAAAATCCCCCTAAGATTAAATAAAACAAAGCTGTTTCGGAAAATAACTGCAAAATAGTTTCAATATCAAAAACAACCAGCCAACCCATTCCTAAATAAATAGTTAAAGAAAGAATTTCAAAGCGACCAGTGTAAAATAACTTAAAAATTAAGCCAAGAATTGCAATACTCCACACAGCAGTTAGCATCAATAAACCCGTCCTTTCATAAAGTACTGTTAAGGTTACTGGAGTATAGGTTCCTGCAATTAAAAATAAAATTGCAATATGATCAATTTTACGCCAAACTATTTTTAAATCCCCAGAAACCGTGTGGTAAATCGTAGAAGCTGAAAATAAAAAAATAAAGGAAAAACAATATACCGCCAATCCTATCTTTGCCTGAAAAGTAAGGTCACCTTGGAAAAAGAAAAAATAAGGCGTGATTCCTATTCCAATTAGAACCCCTAAAGCATGGGTTAATACATTTAACCGTTCTTCAGGTTTGATAAATTTTAACATAATCATCTATATTATTAACTAAAAATAGTGCAACAATTTAATTTATCAGTCGTCATTCTGTAAATAATTGAAAGGTTTATAAAAAATTTCAATACTCACTATCCATATAAAACCTCTTAATTATATTTATTAATTTATATTTGATGTTATGGTAAATAGCTTGTAATCATATTTTCATGAATCAAAATAATTGTAATGTATTTAACTAAATTAAACCCTAAAACGAACAAAAAGCTTCTCATGATCCATGCAGATGACGCAGGACTATCGCATTCTCAAAACAAGGCAATAATCTCTTGCCTTGAAGAAGGAAATGTAAATTCATACAGTATAATGGTGCCTTGTGCTCATTTTAAGGAAATAGCTGATTTTGCAAAAAAAAATCCAAAATATGATTATGGAATTCATTTAACCTTAACTTGTGAATGGGAAAAGCATCGCTTTGGCCCAGTTTTACCCCTTAGCGAGGTACCAAGTTTAGTAGATAAAAATGGTCATTTTTATAAGAAAAAAGAGCACCTACAAAAACATTCTTTACCCTCAGAAATCGAAAAAGAACTGAAAGCCCAAATTGATTTAGCATTTCAATATGGTCTTCAGCCTTCCCATATAGATTCCCACATGTACAGTGTTGCCTGTTCTCCAGCGATTTTTAAAATTTACAAAGAGCTTGAAATTCAATACCAATTACCCGTTTTGATCAGTAGAAATTTATTTAAAAATACAGGTTATGATCTCAGAAATAATATCAATCAAAAGGATTTGACCCTAGAACAAATACATATGGGTACTTTTAAAGAATATGAAACGGGAAAACTCGGGGAGTATTATGAGAATGTTCTTCAAAAGCTGGAAAAAGGAGTGAACCTACTCCTAATTCACCCAGCATTTGATGATGATGAAATGAAATCCATTACCGTAAATCATTCCAATTTCGGTTCCGAATGGAGGGAAATAGATTACAATTTTTTTACAAGCAAGCGATGTAAAACCTTGCTTCAAGAAAACTCAATTGAATTGGTTGATTGGAGAGATCTAATAAAATAATCGTCTCTTGGGAGTTTGATTAAAATATATTCTCAAATCTTAAATTCAACACAAAACTGAACCCATTGACGCTTTAGACAATTCAAGAACTTAAAAATAAAGTTGATCTTTAACCTAGACAGTTCTCTAATTTTTTCTTAAGCTGATGAAAAACCTACTATTCAATCCCGTTTAACATACATCACTCTTTACAGTAAAATCAAACTTTAACTTTAATCAGGTATGCTTTATGCATCATACTTTTCAACGAAAAACTAGCTACACTAAAATAACGCTTCCTATTTCAAACATAACCAACAGCCTGCTCTAACAAAGATCAAAAGTTTTCCAAATCTGATGAGCATAGATGAAAAGATTGACTATAAAATATTTAATCAAATAAAAGATGAAATTAATCTAAATAATGGAAAAAAATGGAAATCAATAGTGAAATGAAACCAAATATTGAAAAGAAAAATATAATATTGAATGAATTTATTTAAATCAGATCAAGAATTATGGCAAATTGCCTAAAAATCTTAAAGAACAAAACCAAGTTGTAATCCAAAGCTATACTATCCAAGGGGAAAGTCACTACGAATTGCATAAATGGCTTCACCCTCATATTGGAAAATTATCAGATGTAAATAATTTTGACGAAGCTGAAATTATAATTTATGAACTTAAAAATCCTTTTAAAACCTTTCACAAACATTACTCATACACGAGACCGTTCCAAA
>CAJWBA010000030.1 GCA_913020155.1 uncultured Flavobacteriales bacterium | reverse complement strand
GCACGTGGCGGAATTGGTAGACGCGCTAGCTTGAGGGGCTAGTGGGATTTTTCCCTTGGAAGTTCGAGTCTTCTCGTGCGCACTTTATCTTTTGTAATTCCTTTTCATCTTATTAAATATTATTTTGTAATTTTATTTAAAGTTTATCAATTAACTTTAAACTAATGGATAATATTAAGAGTAGTTTTAGCATTAAGAATCTTGAAAACATTTCTGGCATCAAAGCCCACACGATTCGTATTTGGGAAAAAAGATACAACCTACTATCCCCAGAAAGAACTGAAACCAACATCCGCAGATATTCTCTCGAAAGTCTAAGGAAATTATTAAATATTACACTTTTATACGATCACGGATTCAAAATTTCTAAAATTGCCGGATACGATGAAGCTCATATTCCCGATCTGGTTCGTAATGTCGCTCTAAAATCCAACACAGAACAGATTTCGATTAATGCTTTAAAGTTATCAATGGTTAACTTTGATACTGGTTTGTTTGATCTGACTTTTAAAGAGCTAATTAAAAAAAAAGATTTTGAATTTATCTACATGAATGTCTTCACTGTATTGATGCGCGAATTGGGTATACTATGGCAAACCGATGCAATAAGTCCTTCACACGAGCATTTCATTACAAACTTAATAAAACAAAAAATTCACACCCAAACAGAAATTGTTCAATTAAACCAATCTCACAACCCAAACGACCCGTGTTTTGTTTTATTTTTACCCGAAAACGAAATTCATGAATTGAGTATTTTATTCCTAAATCAGTTGATTTTATCCAAAGGTTATAAAACAATTTTCTTAGGGCAATCGGTTCCAAGTGAAAGTTTAAAAACAATCCTATCAACAAACCCAAACCTACATTTTGTTACTTTTTGTACTGTAGAACCCAATCAAAATAAAATAGATGATTTTCTATTAAATTTCGAAAAAGAAATTCTAGACCTAAGTAACTCCCGATTATCAATGTTTGGACCGAGAGTTCAGAGCACAAACAGAAACAAACTTCCATCAAAAATTACTATATTTGAAAAACTGGATGAATTTAAAGTTCGCTACCTATCCACCAAAGTTTTTGCTTAATTTTATATAAATTTAATTTTTTAAACATTTTTAGTGCTTTTGAACCCAAAACTATTTTTTGCAAGCTAAAAGAAAGACATGAAAGCTTTATTTGATTATGTATCTAATGAATGTAGTAAACTTATAACTAGATCATATAGTACTTCTTTTTCTTTGGCGACAAAAATGTTGGATATTTCTATTCGAAAAGATATTTACAACATTTATGGATTTGTTCGTTTTGCAGATGAAATTGTAGACAGTTTTCATTGCTATGATAAAAAAGTATTGTTGGATCGTTTTGAAAGTGATCTGTATCACGCTTTAGAGCATAAAATAAGTTTAAATCCAATCCTAAATTCATTTCAAGCAACATATCACCTCCATAAACTAGACCTAGAACATGTTAAGGCTTTTCTCAAAAGCATGCGTTGGGATTTACACAAAAAAAACTACCTCAAACAAGAGGATTACAAAGAATACATCTACGGTTCTGCTGATGTAGTAGGCTTGATGTGTTTAAAAGTTTTTGTCCAAGGAGACCAAGAAAAATATGATTCTCTCAAAGATTCGGCAATGGCATTGGGTTCAGCTTTTCAAAAAGTTAATTTCTTAAGGGATTTAAAGGCAGATCAAGAAGATTTGGAACGGTCTTATTTTCCTGAATTTGATTTAAAAGAATTTGATGAATATTCAAAATTAAAAATAATCAGTGAAATTGAAGAAGATTTCAAAGCCAGCTATGATGGGATACTAAATTTGCCAAAAGAAGCTCAATTTGGTGTTTATACTGCATACAAGTATTATTATAAATTACTCAAAAAACTCAAACAAATTCCATCAAATCACATTAAAGAATCTCGTGTTCGTGTCCCCAATTATCAGAAAATAAGTGTATTGGCTCAATCTTACTTTAATTACCACTTTAACTTTCTGTAAAATGAATACTTTTTTTTGGATCTTAATTTACCTTGCCACCTTCTTGGTTATGGAATTTATGGCTTGGTTTTCACATAAATACATCATGCACGGCTTTTTGTGGAGTCTTCACAAAGACCATCATAAAAAAAACCACAACTCATGGTTCGAACGCAATGATTTATTCTTTATTTTCTATGCTGTTGTAAGTATGGCGCTGGTAATCCTTTGGGGCGAATATGGTTTTTGGCCAGGTTTACCTATGGCGCTTGGGATATTTACTTATGGGATGACCTATTTTATTGTGCATGATATTTTTATACATCAACGGTTCAAAATTTTCAGGTCTATAAATTCTAAATATGCCAAAGGTCTTCGAAGAGCACACAAAATACACCACAAGAACATTCACAAAGGGGGTGGAGAATGCTTTGGGATGCTTTGGGTTCCTATTAAATATTTTAGATAAAAGCTATTTATTTTTTTAGCCAATTGCTTGAGAATTCGCAGTTTTTATAATCTTTACTGATGCTGACGTAGGTATCCTCGATTTTTACTTTTGTCCATTTAGTAATCGATTTTAACTGCTTGTCTTTTAATGCAAGTTCTTTTATTTGTATATAGTCTTGTGAATAGTCAGCAACATGCTCTTCATATCGATTGGAGATTTTGATGATTTTGTACTTTTTTGAGCCCGATCGATCTTCTTCTAATAAGGGTAAGGAAATTTCCCCTTCCTTTAGTTTATTAACCTGATTGTACAAAACAGGATCCATTTTAGTTAGTTCAAAACGCGTATCACCAGTTACAGGGTTGATAAGTACACCACCACTATTCCTTGTTTTTTTATCGTCAGAAAAATTATATGCAGCATTTTTAAAGGTAAATTCTTCGTGAAAAATACGCTTTCGGATAGAATCTAATGTTTTTTTTGATTCTTCCAATTGAAGAGGATCAACTTTCGGAGTCAATAAAATATGACGGACATCTACTTGTTGTCCTCTAATTTTATCTACTGTCAAAATATGCCATCCAAAATCTGATTTGAAAGGCCTGGATATTTCCCCTTCTTCTAGACTGAAGGCAGCATCTCTAAACTCCTTTACCATTCGTGGACGTTTTCTATGCAAAGTATATTTTCCGCCTGAGGAACGAGATCCTGGGTCTTGAGAATAAAGAATAGCTTTAGAGGCAAAGCTCAACCCTTTTTCTTCAACATCATTTTTAAAATCTTTTAATTTTTCTACAACCCGCTGAGTTTCTTCTTCTTTAACTTTGGGTTCTATCACGATTTGTGCCAATTCTATTTCTGTTCCAAATACTGGAAGTTCGTCGGCAGGAATCTGATCAAAAAAAGCTCGAACCTCTTCGGGTGTAATTTCAATTTTTGAAACAATATCGGATTGCATTAAAGAAGCAAGTTTTTGAAGTTTATTAATTTCAAACAATTGTTCTCTGAATGAAAATTCGTCAGGTTTGTTGTAAAACTCCAATACTTTTTCGATACTACCCAACTGCTCTGTAAAATATTCTATACTTTGATCAACATAACTGTAAACTTCCGAGTCGCTAATTTCTAAACTGTCTTGAACTGCATGATGTGCATACAATTTATCCTCCATTAATTTACCCAGCAATTGACAACGCTCGATCCCTTTTGTAGGAATACCCTGCGATTGCATGTCAGCTATGGTTTTGTCAATGTCTGAATCCAAGATAACATAGTCTCCAACAACAGCAGAAACTCCATCAATTTTTATTCGCTTAGAACCAGAAGAAGAATCTGATGGTCCTTGTGCAAAAGATTGGAGACCAAAAGCAAAAACTGTAAAAAAGGATAATATTTGGCTAGCGGTATAATTCAAATTTCTTTGTTTGTATTGCATCTTGTAATATTTCTTTATCAAATTGTCTTATGAAATCTAATTTTCTTTTATTAAAAACTATTTTTCGAATTGTGTTTTCAATAGATTCCAAAGGAGATACTTCATTTCTTAAAATAAAATCATTGACAAAAAGTAAATATACCTCGAATGCATCATTTACAAGAAAAAATTGTGATTTTTTTAAGTACTCTTCAAAGTTTATTTCTTTGATAAAAGGAAGTGTTCTGATCATTTCTCTTTTTTTAATCCAAAAAGTATCCTTTAGTTGGTAGGAATTGAATTGAAAAGAAAGAGAATCTAAAAATCGTTTGTCTTTCTCTTGAAAACGAATTAGTTTATCTTTGATTTCTAGTAAGTCGATGTTTTCTGATGGTAATGCTATGAAACGAAAATTTACCATAACCTCATTCAACTTAAAATTGTTCTGATTTTCTAGATAATAAGACTCCACTTCTTCCTTACTTATTATGGTGTCAATATTTGATTTTATGACAAATTCTTTGTAGGCCCTACTCCATAAATAAGAACGATAGGACATTACAAGTTCTTCAAGGCGCTCTTGGTCTTCAAAATTTAAATTAATAATCGCTTGATCAATTAACAATTGCTTTCTAGCCCAATTGTTTATGTAATTTTCTGCTTGAATAACACTATCAGTATCAGATGAAAAAATTGGCAAGTTTTTTGTGAGTTCAGAATTATACAAATAAGTATTACCAGCCCTTGCAACCACAGGATCTTTATTTACATTATATATTTGATCACAACAAAAAAATAAAGAAAATGAAGTCAACAACAAAAAGTGCAATACAGGATAGTCTCTCATGAAATTTATATTGATGATGGTTTGTTTAACACGTAAATACTTTAGAGTTAAACGAAAAAATATGTGTTTATTGTATAAATACGTGACTTATATGAATAAAATTCTTAATAACTTCGTCAAACATTTGATTAACAATGTTTTATTTGTTCATAAATATTTTTTTATTAACAACAATATTAATAACTTGTAGTCATTATTTAATGTAATGAAAATAAAAAATTCTTTTTTATTGCTTTTTTTATTTCTCGCTTCATTCAAAGCGAAAAGTATCCCGTCTCCATCTTCCGAAAGTAATATTTCCTTGTATTCAAATCAAGAAATTGTCCAACTAATTTACAACAATGGTGAAATCAATATTGAAGGGTTAACAGGGGTTGGAAATGTTTACATCTACAGTATTATTGGCAACCCTGAAGAAAGATTTTACAATGAATCACTTGAAAATTTCAAAAAACAGATTCAACTGAAGCCCAGAAGCTTGTACATTTTACAAATAGAAACTAAGGGAACAATAAAAACTTACAAATTTGTGACTAAATAATTTTACTATAATTATTTAGTTTTCCCGGGTCTATCAGGGGCTGTAATTTGGAGCCTCCTTTGTGATTTGTATGTTGTGGGGATGACTTTCTCTTATTCCAGAAGCGGTTAGCTGCACGAATTTTCCGATCTCTTTTAGAGTTTCTACATTACCTGCACCGCAATAACCCATTCCAGCTTTTAACCCCCCTAAAAATTGATGGATACTCTCTACAAGTTCTCCTTTGTAAGGAACCCGTCCAACAATACCTTCGGGAACAAGTTTCTTAATATCATCTTCAATGTCTTGGAAGTAGCGATCTTTACTTCCTTTGTTCATTGCTTCGATTGAACCCATTCCCCGGTACGATTTGAATTTTCTACCTTCAAAAATAATTGTTTCTCCCGGTGACTCTTTGGTTCCAGCCAGAAGGCTCCCCAGCATTACACAGTCTGCTCCGGCAGCAATGGCTTTTGGAATATCGCCTGTGTAACGAATACCTCCATCAGCAATGATCGGTACTCCACTTCCTTTGATAGCTTTACTCACTTGAAGTACTGCGGATAATTGTGGGTATCCTACACCAGCAATGATCCGTGTAGTACAAATAGAGCCTGGACCAATTCCTACCTTTACGGCATCTGCTCCTAAATCAACGAGATATTTTGCAGCTTCACCCGTAGCAATATTACCAACAACTACATCAAGCTCAGGGAAATTTGCTTTTACTTCCTTTAAAACCGATGCAACACCCTTGGTATGACCATGTGCAGTATCAATAACTATTGCATCAACTCCAGTTTTAACAAGAGCTTCTATTCGTTGAACCGTATCAGCGGTTACCCCAACAGCAGCAGCTACTCTTAACCTTCCATAAGCATCTTTATTTGAAATTGGCTTAGTCGTACGTTTTGTGATATCACGGAAAGTTATCAAACCTACCAAGTTTTGATTGTCATCAACCACTGGAAGTTTTTCAATTTTGTGTTTTTGTAGAATTTCTTCTGCGTCTGCTAAAGAGGTACCTTCTTTTACTGTTATCAAGTTATTTGAAGTCATAACCTCGGTAATGGGACGGGTATTGTTTTTCTCGAAACGTAAATCTCTGTTGGTCACAATACCAGTTAATCTACCATTTTCGTCAACAATTGGAATCCCACCGATCTTGTATTGGGTCATGTTTTTTTTTGCATCAGAGACAAGAGCTGTCAGGGGTAAAATAACCGGATCTAAAATCATTCCAGATTCTGAACGCTTAACCATTCTAACTTTATTTGCCTGCTCTTCAATCGTCATATTCTTATGAAGAACCCCAATCCCTCCTTCACGAGCCATGGCTATGGCCATTTTGCTTTCTGTAACCGTGTCCATGGCAGCAGAAACAATCGGAATGTTTAAGGGAATGTTTCTTGAAAAAGAAGAATTGATCTTTACATCACGGGGCAAAACATCGGAATAAGCCGGTACTAGAAGAATATCGTCATAGGTTAAACCCTGTTCTATGAATTTTGAATCGTTTGAAGTCATGGCAACTGTTTAGAAATTAGTTGCAAGCAAAATTAAGGAATTATGCCCTTTAAAAAGCCTATAAAACAATAAATTTTAATTGTTATTCCTTAAAAGGTCTTTTAAAATCAATAAAACTGGTTTCATAAACCTAGATCCCAACCAAAAAATAAAGTACAAACATGTGACCTTAACTAAAGCTTGAGTTTTATTTAGCTAGATTTAAGTAAAAACAGTAAGTGATTGATTGTAAGAGTATTCAAATTTTAAAGGATCAATCTGAAGGGATATTTTTTGCTGGTTGAAAAATGAAATAAGTTTTTCAGTTGGTAAGTTTCCTATTAAATCTTCAGCTGCCATGGGGCATCCTCCAAATCCTTTGATTGCAACATCAAAACGAATGCATCCCGAATCATGAGCTGCTTTGATTTTTATGAATGAGTTTTGTGGCTGCGTGTGAAAATGAGCTCCTATTTCTATCTCTGGGTATTGAGTAATTGAGGCTTCAAATA
Organism: uncultured Flavobacteriales bacterium; assembly: GCA_913020155.1. GTDB lineage: Bacteria > Bacteroidota > Bacteroidia > Flavobacteriales > Flavobacteriaceae > Arcticimaribacter. The sequence continues at coordinate 4,781 of CAJWBA010000030.1, read as the reverse complement.
ATGAGGATATGTCTTCAATTTTTGCTTTTCCCACAGTATCGGAAAGAGAAATGAATTGAACTCCCTTGTTGATGAGCAAGTTTAGCCAATTCATAACAATGGGTACTGACCAAGGGTCTCCATATGGATTTCCAAAACCCATAGATAAATACACAACTAGCTTTTTTCCATGACTCTCACTAAGTTCGACAAGTTGATTTAAAAGTAACAATGATTCTTTTTGAGTTTTATGTGTATTTCTCATTTGAAAATTCTCTGAGACTGAGAAAGGGAATCCAATGTAGGTAATGTTCTTGTGTAAAACCGCTTCTTTACACCCTCTGAGATTGGCTACAATAACTAATAATTCAGACTTGGATTGGGAAATATCTATGTTTTGAAGCACCTCTGCTGTATCCCTCATTTGTGGAATAGCTTTTGGGGAAACAAAACTTCCTACATCCAAAACATCAAAACCTACTTCAAGCAATGATTGTATGTATCCTATTTTTTTTTGAGTAGGGATCCATTTTTTCATGCCTTGCATGGCATCACGAGGACATTCGATAAGAACAGGAGTTTTCATGGTTTAAAGATATTGGATTTATCTAAACAAGGAAATAAATCGCAATACAAATCAAGAGAACCCCTTGACCAAAATTAGCCCTATACATAAAATTTGAACGGGACAAAATAAAGGGTGTAATCTTTGAAGCAGATACTGAAACTAAAAAAAATACTATACTTGCCTGTAACATAAAAATACTCCCTAAAATTAAGTATTGAACTCCTAGTGATAATTCTTCACTAAAAATAAATCTAGGGAAAAATAGCCAAAAAAATAAACTTACTTTAGGATTTAATAGATTCATTATCAGTCCCTTTTTGAAATTATTATAAGAATCATGAGAATTTAATTCTGTTGGAAGGTTTTTTTTATTTAAATTTCTAAAGATTTGAATTGATAAGTAGATAAAATAAATTGATCCAGCTATTTTGGCTCCTTGAGCAATCTGTGGGTATACTCCCAAAAACTGACCCCATCCCAATGCAATTATCAAGGTATGAAACACCAAGCCGAAAACCAATCCTGAAGCAAGTAAAAGACTCGACTTTGAACCTCGAATAACACTTTCACTGAGAACTAAAAGAACGTCAGGTCCAGGTGCTAAGGTCAATAAGACAGAGACCAATAAAAAAGACAGCAAAACTTCCATTGTTTTATCTTCTTTGGAATAATAATTTCTCAAATAAAAGGATAACGAGTATCTTTACAAAATTATTAAAAAAAATTATGATCCATAAAATTGAAAATGAAATTAATTCACTGAAAAACCAACTTATTTACCATCCGTTGTACAAAATGATGGAACAAAAAGTAGACCTTCAAGTGTTTATGGAACACCATGTTTTTGCCGTATGGGATTTTATGTCTTTAGTAAAAAAACTCCAGTTGGATCTTACATCAACAAAGATTCCCTGGGTAGCTTCACCTTCTCCCTCTGCTGGAAGACTAATAAATGAAATTGTTTGGGGTGAAGAAACAGATATAAACAAAGATGGTTTGCCAATGAGTCATTTTGAAATGTATCTTCAAGCCATGGATCAAGTTGGTGCCTCTACCTTTGAGATGAATCAATTCATAAAAAATCTAGACTCATCAAAATCAATTATTGATCAAGTTGAAGACACTGAACTTCCCCATTTCATAAAAGAATTTTTAAAATTCACATTCAACGTCATAGGAAGTAATAAAACCCATGTCATAGCTGCAGTTTTTACTTTTGGAAGAGAAGATTTGATTCCAGACATGTTTACAGAAGTAGTAAAAAACATAAATAAAGAATCAGATGCTAACCTAAGTCATTTGATTTATTTTCTTGAACGCCATGTTGAAGTGGATTCTGGAGAGCATGGTCCCATGGCATTAAAAATGATTCAGGATTTATGTGGAGAGGATCAAGATAAATGGAACGAAGCTTTAGAAGCCTCAAAAACTGCTCTCACTCACAGAATTGCCTTATGGGATGGGATTGCAAATTTAATTTTAGAACCGCTAAAAAAATGAAAACCATAAAAATACTTTTATTCTGCGTATTCCTCTTAGCTGCGGACCTATTACATGCTCAAACAACTGATTCTGAAGCCTATCTTTCGACAATTAAATCTGAAGATTTACGACAATTGTTGTACGTGTATGCTTCGGATTATTTTCAGGGAAGAGAAACGGGAGCTCTTGGTCAAAAAAGAGCTGTTGATTTCTTGAGAGAATTTTATAAAAATAGAGGCATCAAAGCTGCTAAGGGAACTGAAAATTATTTTCAAAAAATGTTATTAACCATCCAGAATAAAGAAGTTGCCACTGAAAATGTAGCAGCCATTATTGAAGGTTCAGAAAAACCCAATGAATACATTGTCATTTCTTCACATTTAGATCACATCGGAATTCATGATGGTCAAATCAACAACGGTGCAGATGATGACGGATCAGGTACCGTTTCCATGCTCGAAATCGCTGAGGCTTTTCAGAAAGCTGTTGAAGATGGAAAAGGTCCTAAGAGATCGATAGTTTTCTTACACGTCACTGGGGAGGAAAAAGGATTATTGGGATCCAAATATTACACTGACAATCCCCTTTACCCCTTAGCCAATACAATTGCTAACCTCAACATTGATATGGTTGGGAGGTCCGATCCAAAAAGAGAAAGCAGTAACTTTAATTACATTTATCTGATTGGTTCAGATCGTTTAAGTACTGAATTACACGAATTATCTGAGGAAGTCAACAAAGCTACCGTAAACATTGAATTAGACTACACCTACAATGCACACGATGATCCAAATCGATTCTATTTTAGAAGCGATCATTACAACTTTGGTAAAAACAACATTCCTGTAATTTTTTATTTCAACGGTACCCACGAGGATTATCATAAACCCACGGATACAGTAGAAAAAATTGAATTTGATTTGATGAAAACCAGAGCACAATTAATTTTTGCAACTGCTTGGAAATTGGCAAACAGAAAAAGTCGCATTCAATTGATCAAAAAATAACTTTTAAACTCAATATAATTTAAATGAAACAACTGATCCTATTTACTTTATGCCTTTTTGTAACCCAGATCTACGGTCAAGAATTGGAAACTGAAGTTTTTGATGAATCAAACGAACAAATTCAAAATATTGATTCTCTTGAATCCAACAAAATAAAAAGAGTTTCACTAGGAATCAAACTTGGTATTCCCAACATTGCAGGAGTGTCTCTAGAGGGGATTTCACCCATTCTGGGGAATAGAATAGCTCCCTTTTTTGATTACAGTTCCTTTCCCGTAAATACCGAAGAAACCGAAATTGATCTCATATATTCTGAATTTGGGTCTAATTTTTATTTTGGAAATCAAGGTAATGGAGTGTATTTTGGAATTGGTTTTGGAGCATTGAATACAGATATTGTTTTTAAAGATGTAACTTTAAAGGAAGATGGAAACCAAGGTACTGGAGAAGGAAAAAATTCATACAAAGTCAACACTACAAATCTCAAACTTGGAATAAAAACTGGAGGAAAAGTCTATTTTCGTTTAGAATTGGGTTATGGTATTGGATCTATTCCTGATACTGTTAAGGTTAAAGGGACCTTTACTTACGAAGATTCAAACGGTGTAACATTAACAGACAGTGGAACAGGAACAGAAGAGTTTCCACCCATTCCAGGTGTTACCAAAGGCGGAGTTTTAGTCGGGAATTTTGGGTTTGGAATTTCGTTCTAAATTCTAGCCTCAAGAAAATAAATGTTTCAAAGTATCATATTGAATAGGAGGGAGATAAGCTTCATAGCGATTCGCTGCTTCAAAATTAAATTCATCCATTTGACTAATATTTTCTGAGGCACAGATTAATTACAAAAAACTAATCGTAAAAGAAAAATATCTCCTCACCTCTTTTTTTATAAACTGATGAGTCTCTAATTTAGTTTAGCAGATAGATTGTTTTTTGCAGACTCGAGCTTATTTTCTAATTCATCATCTAATTCATGATAAAAATCAATCCCAGTCAATACTTCAATTAAATCAACAGTTACTATATACTTTTCAAGAGAGTCAAGTTTTTTGTTTGGTATTAAGTAAGCAAACATTTTTTGATTCTTAGCATCATAAATTATTTTATAGAATTGATCGGGTACAGATACTTTGTTTCTCCCTATTCTTAATAGTTTTTTTGAATTTAAAATCCCACCGGTAGAAACGTACAATTCTGAACGTTTAGCTCTTAATCTGACTTGATTCTCAAGAGTGTTCCAAATACCCCTGTTAAATGATGCTCTTTGAGGAGATATATTTGACATGTAGAATGACTCACTCATTGATTTTTTTGATAATTTCATGTCACCAGCAGGTACAAGATGCCCTCTATCATAGCCTGAATTTTTGTAGTCAGCAAGTGTTGCAGATTTTGTTGAAACTAATTCATCTGATTTAAAACTATTTTTTCTTGGTATTTTTCCTTTTAACATTGCAATATTAAGCCTGTAATGAGCCCATTCAGCTTGTTCATGATCTTCTAAATAGGATAGGGAATAATAAGTATGATCCAAAAGTTCTCCTTGTGATTTTGGCAATAATTTAATTTGCGCCAAAGAAATAAAGGGAACTAAAACCAAAAAAATAATTAGATTTTTCATTTGTCAAATTTAAAAATAAAACACGCAAAACTCCATTGAGTACTATAAGTTTAGAAGTGAAATATCAAATAAATAGAGTGATTCGTTACCCCATTTGTTACCCCAAAAAAAAGAGACAGCG
>CAJWBA010000029.1 GCA_913020155.1 uncultured Flavobacteriales bacterium | reverse complement strand
CAGAAGACGATGAATCAAAAAAGGATTCTGATGTTGCTGAGGATTGTTGTGATGATTGCGATGGTGAGTCCAAAGACGAGGAAAAAGACGAGGAAAAAGAAAAATCTTCCAACGGTAAAGCTGGTATTCATGGTGGAATTTCTCAAGGAAAGTTTAAGGATACTCCCAGTCCATCAGTAGCTCCTGTCCAGACCAAGAGTGAAGGAGGACGATTACCCTCGGGATTAAAATCGGGAGTTGAAGAACTTTCGGGACAAAACATGTCAGATGTTAATGTCCACAGAAACTCAGATAAACCGGCTCAATTGAATGCTCATGCTTATGCTCAAGGATCCGATATTCATTTAGGACCAGGTCAAGAAAAGCATCTTCCTCATGAGGCATGGCACGTAGCACAGCAGAAACAAGGTAGAGTAGCTCCAACCAAGCAACTCAAAAGTAAAATACTGATCAATGATGACGAAGGCTTAGAAAGAGAAGCTGACGTAATGGGGCAAAAGGCACTAGACATTGTTAAAGAAACCGAGAGTAGTGGCAATCAAGAAGCTCCTTCTCAATTAAAATCTGACAATGGCTCAGGTGTTAACAGCATTCAGAAAGTTGCAGATCGAAGTAAAAATGTATCACAATTAAAAGAGTTTGATACGCTTGCAAATAAGAGAGATAGAGATGGATTACATCAATTACAAAAGAAAGCAAACATCTCAAGTGAAAGTAGGGGTCTTCTCCAAGCGTTTGGTTTGAATGCTGGGGAAGCAGAATACAGTCAATCACATGACGGATCTCATAACAATATTGAAAACCAAGACCAAATAAGTTTGGAAACAAATGAAATTTAAAAAATGTACAGGTTATCAACAGGCTTAAAATACTCTGGCGCTTCAGAAAAAACGGGATCATATTTGATTTTTCAGTCGAAAGAATCTAATATTGAAATCCTGAATTCTGATTGCTGGATTTATGCAGGAGAAAGACCAGCAGGAACCCGTATTTACGAAAGTAAGTTTCACGGTCAACTGCAGATATTTAAGAAACCCTTAGCGGATAATTTCGCACAAATATTGTTTAATAAACTTGATGTAACCCCAGTAAAAAAATTACATCCAGCACTTGAAGGTGGGTTTAAGAATGAAGCAAAACGATTGTTTTCAACTATTGATGCAAAGACTAACGATAAGTACTTTGATTTTATCGATTTTTTAAATCAAGAATTTGAATTAGAAAAATATGCCAAAAGCGAGATGGATCTAAATTCATATTCAGATGACCTTGGACCTTTTATGATGGGGCAAATTGGTGATAGGCCGTTTGTTGTTCCAGAATTACCGCACTTTTATCAAGCTCCTATAAGTTGGAGATGGATAACATGGCACATAAATAATTGTCTTTCAGGACCATACCCCATAAACAACGAAAATACAGAAAGATTTCACTGGAATAAATTGAAGTTAGATTCTACTTTCAAAACAAAATATAATGAGGGGATTGCATATTTTTTAATCGCACAGTTTGTAATCATATACGAGGCATTTAGTAACAACAAGAGCTGTGACTCACTTAATCTCTGCATTGATTTAATTAAAGATGAAGGATTACGTCCTTGGCAAAAACTATTTTAAAATTTTCACGCATGGCTAAATTCAAAGAAAAACAAAAAAAAGAAAAGGAAATACCTCAAGAGCTAGACGAAATGAATAGTGATAGTCAAACCCTTGAATTGGAAGAGGAAAAAGAAAATGAAATATCGCTTTTACAAAAAAAAGCTGATGATTCAGAAAGTGTAAAAAACATAGAAAAAACGGAGGAAGAAGCCAATAAAGAAGAAGAAAAGGAAGAGAAAGAAGATAAAAAAGAAGAAGAAAAGAGAACCGAAGAGAAAAAACCAGAAGAAGCACAAAAGAAAGAAACAGATTCAGCAAAAAAGCAAAAGAAAAAGGAAAAGTAGACAAAGCGAAGTTTAACCAAACTATAGTTTATCATGAGAGAGAAAATACATTTTTATTTAAACGATAAAGAAAACAAGTACGCTAGAATAATAGATGTGATAATCTACATTGTTATTTTTATTACAGTCATCGATCATGCTCTACAAACCATGGAATCCATGGAAAAGTACCATGTTATTTTAGAAGAATGGGAAATAATTCCAATTGTGTTATTTTCTATTGAATATCTTTTGCGAGTGTATTCAGCTCCTAATCGCATTAAATTTATTTTTAGTTTTTGGGGATTGATAGACAGTATTGCCCTGATTCCCTATTATTTGGGACTTCCAGCAGATCTCAGAGAATTGAGAGTATTGAGATTTATTTCTTTATTCAAGTACGATCCAGCAATTATAAATATTGGAACCGTATTCAATAATATTAAAAAGGAATTGATGATTTTTAGTGTTCTTACAATCTTTCTTCTCTATGTTGCTGCAGTAGGGATTTATCATTTTGAGAATCCAGCTCAACCAGAAAATTTTTCAGACATATTTCATTCTATGTGGTGGGCTGTAGCTACCTTAACAACGGTAGGGTATGGAGATATCTATCCCATTACCGTGGGTGGAAAAATATTCTCTAGCTTTATAATATTCATAAGTTTGGGGGTGGTAGCAGTTCCCGCTGGACTGATTGCTAGTGCTTTTTCTAATATCTTTAAAAATCAAGACTGATTATTATCCGATTGAAAGTGTTATGGATAATCTCAAGGAAATATTCACTAAAAAATGAGTTTATTATACAAAAGTGATCATCCCTTTTTCTAGATGAGGAAGTTCATTAAATCCGAATAAATTCAGTTCATTTTTAGAATAAAAAAAAGAAGTAAACGCTGTATTTCGGTGAGAAAAATTAAGAGCAACTACCCGTTTTTCATCCCTAATTTTTAGGGATTCCGCAGTGATTGATGCGATTGTTCCTCCCGATGTAAAGGCAGCAATATTTTCTCCCGATCCTGTATCATTTAAAATCTTATTTAATCCTTTTTTTACTTCTTGGCGAAATTTTTTCCACGGCAAAACTCCTGCCACATCCGTTCTACCCTCGACCCACTCATCTAAGAAGTATTGAAAAACAAGAAGACCGTTTGCCTTTTTTCGCTTAGGGTTTGCATTGATTTGCTCTACTAACTCTTTTACGTATGGAACTGTTTTTATTAAATTTGGTAACATATATTCCATTGCTTTGTGGCCGTTATGTTCTAATAATCCATTTTCCATTATAGGTTCGGGCATGTACATGTTATTTTCATCATAAACTTTTTTTACAACTTCAAAAGTATGTTGTTGACGTTTCAGGGGACCCACGTATACCCTGTCAAAACTTTGTTTTTTTGAAACTAAATACTTCCCCAATTCAAGAGATTGTAATTTTCCCTTATTTGAAAGTTCGTCATAATTTTCTTCACCGAAAGATGCCTGTGCGTGACGAAAAAAATAGATTTTACTCATTTGAATAATTGGTTTGTTAAAAGTTGATGATCTCTTTTAGGCAGTCAATCCACCATCTACAGGAAGCGCCAATCCCGTAACAAAACTTGCCTGATCCGAACACAGCCAAATCATAGCACCGACTTGTTCTTCTACTTCAGCAAATCGTTTCATCGGAACATTAGCTTTCAACTTATCGGGTACTCCCTGAGCTATTTTTTCCAAAGCATCTGGGTCAAACATTGGAGAAACTGTAAATACAGGGCAAATGGCATTGATCCGAATATTATTTCTTCCATACTCCATTGCAGCTGTTTTGGTAGCTCCAATAACAGCATGTTTACTGGCAGTATAGGCAATACTGTTGGGTAAACCTTTAAGACCGGCAATCGATGCCGTATTTACAATAACGCCACCCTCTTGCTCAAGCATTATGGGGATTTGAACTTTCATTCCATAAAATACACTTGACGCATTGATACTCATTACCTTATCCCAATCATCAACAGGATAATCCTTTGTTCGAGTAATTACACCACTGATACCGGCATTATTGATCGCTATGTCGAGTCGTCCAAACTGTTTAATGATTTCATTCATCAGTTTTTCTACCTCTTCATATTTTGAAACATCGGTTTTGATAAAAGTAGCTTTTCCATTATTTGCGTGGATTAACTCTACCGTTTCTTTTCCACCTTGATGATTCATGTCTGAAACAATAACCGTTGCGCCTTCCTTTGCAAATGCTAATGCTGCTGCTCTACCAATACCAGATGCTGCCCCTGTAATAAGGGTTATTTTATTTTTGAATTGCATGATTTAGAATTTAGATCGCCATAGCTTGTTTTACCAAATTCCTTCCTAATTGATACATATGTACCTCATCTGGACCATCAGCAATCCGAATGATTCGTCCATATGCCCAAAAACCAGAAAGGGGGCTATCTTGGCAAACTCCCATTCCACCATGGGCTTGAATGGCTCTATCGACAACATCACAAGTCATTTGAGGAACTACAATTTTGATCATTGCAATTAAGTTCTGTGCACCTTTAGCACCAAATTTATCAATTTTATCAGCACAGGATAGTGTAAGTAGTCGTGCTTGTTCTATTTCACACGCCGATTTGGAGATGTCTTGACGGATACTGCTAAAGTCTTTAATTTTTCTTCCAAATGCTTCTCGCTCTGCAACTCTTTTACACATTAAATCCAAAGCTGCTTGTGCGGCACCAATCAATCGCATACAATGATGAACACGACCTGGACCTAGGCGACCTTGTGCGATTTCAAAACCTCTGCCTTCCCCCAAAAGGAGATTGGATGCTGGCACACGTACATTGGTTAATTTGATTTCTGCATGACCTTCTGGAGAGTCCCAAGAACCAAAAACAGACAATGGTCGAACAATTTCTACTCCAGGGGTGTCTTTGGTAACAATGATCATACTTTGTTGGACATGTCTTTGGGCGTTTGGATCAGTTTTACCCATTACAATAAAAACTTTACAATTTGGATTCATTGCACCCGAAGACCACCACTTTCGTCCATTGATGACATAATCATCTCCATCTCTAGTGATCGAAGTTTCAATGTTTGTTGCATCGGAAGATGCAACATCAGGTTCGGTCATCAAAAATGCTGAACGAATATCTCCATTCATTAACGGTTCTAGCCATTGTTTTTTTTGTTCTGGACTTCCATATTTGGCGAAAACTTCCATATTACCTGTATCAGGAGCAGAACAATTGAATACTTCATCTGCACCACGTGATCTACCCATAATTTCTGCCAAGGGCGCATATTCTAAATTGGTTAAACCTCCACTGAGATCTCCATAGCTTTTTGGTAAAAACATATTCCACAAACCTTCTTTTTTTGCAGCGTCTTTCCATGTTTCTAACTTCGGAAAATTTCGCCATCTATTTTCAGGTTGTGTAGCGAAAGCAGCACGCTCGTTGTCATGAGGATAAATGTATTCCTCCATAAATTGCTTTAATTTTTCTTGGAGCATAACTGATTTTTCGGTGTATTCGAAATTCATATTTAAAGTTTAGAGTTTTGAGTTATTGTATTAATATGGTCTTTTTATTTTTGAGCCAAATAAACAAAAATGAAAACAAATGGGTTGTTAAAGACGTTTCAAATCTTTCTCATAATTATTTGCTGATTTCCAATAAAAAAATACCGCTAAAAATAAAGAAAGTAAATTCAAAGTCAAGGCATAACGTAAACTTAAATTTCCAAGGCTAGGCTCTAAAAAGTCACTTAGCATTCCAGCAGATAAAGGTCCGAGTGCCAAACCTATTCCATTCATAAACAAAAGGATTAGGGCAGTGGCAAATGCTCTCATTTTGACATTCGCCAAAGTTTGACCCACTGCATAAACAGGACCAGTGAAAGCAGCATTGAAAACCGCATAGGGAAAAATAGCAGCAAGGGCTATTTTTGAACTGGTTGTAAATAAGATTATTAAGGCAGGAAAGAAAGAAGTAATACAACTAAGCATCGGTACATAAAGATACCATTTCTTGTTTTTAGCTCCATTAATATCTGCCAAACGGCCGCCAATGAGAGCTCCTATTAAGCCACCGATTCCTATTGAAAGACCCAGGTTTATGCTTACGGTCATCAAATCAACTCCATGAACTCTTTGAATAAACGAAGGCATAAAGTTGTTAAGACTGTATGAAGAAAAAGTAGTGAATCCTGCACCTAAACATAAATAAAGGAATGATTTTTTGGAAAATAATTCCCCAATAACTTCCTTGAAAGTAGGGTCTTTTATATTTTCAAAACGCCCATCAATTTGTCCTCGAATGGGTTCTTTTACGATAAAATAAAATAAAATAGCCAAAAGAATTCCGGGAATACCCAGTGCATAAAATGTCACTCGCCATCCATACTCAGATGCTATTGATCCGGCAACAATAAATCCTAACAAAATTCCAACGGGTACTCCCATACTGTATATTGAAAAAGCCGTTCCTCGTTCTTTTTCTGGAAAATAATCTGAAATAATTGAATGGGATGGAGGCATTCCACCTGCCTCACCTGCACTTACTCCAATTCGGGTCAATAAAAGTTGAAAAAAATTCAGAGCACGACCGGAAAGAACAGTCATAAGCGACCAAAACCCTAAACTAAACGCAAGAATATTTTTCCGATTGTATCTGTCAGCAAGCTTAGCTATGGGGATACCAAGAGTAGTGTAAAGTAAGGCAAACCCCAAACCGGTTAACAATCCCAGTTGGGTATCGCTTAATTGTAAATCTTCTTTAATTCCCTCTTGAAGAATAATAAGAATTTGTCGATCTGCAAAATTGAAAACGTACACAATTGTCAATACAATTAAGACAAACCACTTATGATTTTGTTTTTTATTCATTACCTCATAATTCTAAGAACAGTAAGATACGGTACTTGAGTGACCCAAACAAAGTAGTGCGTAATAATTCACTCCAATAAACAACAGCTGTTTTTTTTATGATTCAGTTTTTCGCATGTATGAGGAGCTGAATGGAACCAGGTGTAGGTGTCATCAATTTTATTAGGTGAGATTACTATTCTTTGAAATCATCAAAATCAGCATCTCTTTTTTGCATAGCGGCCATGACAGCTTCGATTTGATTTTTGGAACGAATTATTTTAGATTGCATCATGGACTCCATCATCAATCCATTTGCTGCATTCAAATAGGGTGCTTCATTTACCATCTTCTTTGCATTAACGATAGCTTCTGGATTTTTGGAAGCAATTTCAGAAGCTAATTTCATTGCGTCTTCATGGGGATTCTCAGAAATGTGGGTAGCAAATCCGTATTGGACAGCATCTTGTCCAGAAAATATTCTGTGTGTGTACATAAGTTCGCGAATAATATCCTCTCTTACATTATGTCTCCAAAGCTGAGAACCTGCCATGTCGGGGATTAACCCCCATTTTAATTCCATAATACTTAGTTTAGTATCCGATGTAATGAATTTGATGTCAGCCCCAGACATGATATTGAGTCCTCCACCAATGGCAACTCCATGTACAGCAGCAATTACAGGTACGGTTAACTCCCTCCAGATCCATGCTACTTGCTGGAAAATATTTCCAATTCCATGAGTTCGGCTTGCAATAGGTTCATCAAAAATTTCTCCTTTGTTTTGGGGATTAAAGTTCTCAGTATCTATCCCAGCACAAAAACACTTGCCTGCTCCAGACAAAACCACACATCTTACAGTTTGGTCTTGTTTTATACTTTCTCCAGCTTCTATAATTGCCTTAAACATATCCTGATCTAAGGCGTTCATTTTCTCCGGTCGATTCAGTTTTATATCAGCAATATGATTGGTAATATTTATATTAACTCTCATGATTTAGTTGAAATGATTTGTGTGTGGCGAAAATTGATCTGATTTTAAAGATCGACTATTTTAAAGAGTTATCGATATAATTCTACCCAAATATTGATTTTAATTTTTTGCCAAACTTCCCCAAAAGGCTCGATAATGTTTGCTAAAAAAACATGTAAAAAACTTATTTTTAGGCATCTTAAACACCAATAATCATGTAATAAGGTTTATGTAACTTTGTGTTATGGCGAAAAAAAGCAACAAACCTACCCGTAAAGATCTCAAAGAACTTCAGGAACGTCAAAAATACCTCGCAGATAAATCCAGAGAAAAAGCGGTAGAGAAGAGACATCTTCAAGGAAAAAGAACAGCTCGAGAAAATATTGAAGACCTTTGTGATTCAGATACTTTTCAAGAAATAGGTTCTATGATTGTAGCTGGTCAAAAGGGGCGTAAGTCCCTTGAAGAACTTCGAAAAAACACTCCAGCTGATGGCTTGATTAGTGGAATCGGTAAAATTAATTCCAATCGATTTAGTCAAAATACAAACTGTTATGTTTTGAGCTATGACTACACTGTTTTGGCTGGAACGCAAGGGGCATTTAATCATAAAAAAACAGACCGTTTAATGACTTTAGCCGAAAAGGCAAATTGCCCCATAGTATTTTTTGTTGAAGGTGGAGGTGGTCGTCCTGGTGATGTAGACTTCAGTTTGGTCATTACAGGGGGCTTAGACTTATCTACTTGGTCTTCATTTGCTCGTTTAAGTGGAAAAATTCCACGAATTGCTATTGTTGGAGGTTATTGTTTTGCGGGTAATGCAGCAATAGCAGGTTGCGCTGATGTAATTATTGCAACAACAGATGCTTCTATGGGAATGGGAGGTCCAGCAATGATCGAAGGAAGTGGACTGGGAAGCCATCACCCCAAAGACATTGGACCATCAAAAAAACTAGCAAAGTGTGGGGTTATCGATGTTGTTGTAAATGACGAAAGGGAAGCTGTTCTAATAGCAAAAAAATATTTGAGTTATTTTCAAGGAATAGAAAAGAAGTGGAAGGTTGAACCCCAAGAACTCCTTCATTCGATTCTTCCTACAGATAGGCGTTATGCTTATGACGTTAATAAAATTATTAATGTGCTTGCAGACAAAGATTCTGTACTTGAACTCCGTAGTGATTTTGCCAAAAATATGGTTACTTCGTTAATTCGAATAGAAGGGAGGCCTCTTGGACTTATTGCCAACAGCACCCGCTATTTGGGCGGAGCTATTGATTCTGATGCTGCAGACAAAGCCGCTCGGTTTTTACAGTTGTGTAATGCTTTTCAAATCCCTTTAGTATCTCTTTGTGACACTCCGGGTTTTATGGTTGGACCCGAACACGAAGAATTGGGACTCATTCGTCATTCTTCTCGATTGTTTATTACAGCCGCAGTATTGGAAGTACCCTTAATTACAATCGTTTTGCGAAAGGCCTATGGTTTAGGTGCTATGGCAATGGCAGGAGGGAGTTTTAATGAATCTTTTCTTGCCCTTTCTTGGCAAAGTGGTGAGTTTGGTGCTATGGGGCTAGAAGGGGCGGTAAAACTTGGTTTTAAAAAAGAATTGGATCAGACAAAAAACACAAAAGAGCGCGATGCATTGTACAATCAACTGGTAGCTCAAGAATATGAAAAAGGAAAAGCCATCAATGCAGCCGAAACGCTTGAATTCGACGAGGTTATTGACCCAGTTGAGACCCGGTCAAGAATTGTAACAGCTCTTGAATGTTATCAAAACAAAAATATTTCTTCCAGTAACTCAAGGTTTATTGATAGCTGGTAATCTTTTAAATTTAAATTTATGAAAGCAATTGTATGTGAAAAATACGGACCTCCATCGGACCTCGTTTTAAAAGAACTTCCGGATCTTGAACCCAAAGAAAAAGAGGTCGTGGTTCAAGTAAAAGCATGTAGTTTGAATTTCCCAGATACTTTAATTATTCAAGGGAAATACCAATACAAACCTGAGCTTCCATTTACTCCCGGAAGTGATATTGCCGGGAAAGTCAAATCGGTTGGAGCAGGGGTCAAACATTTGAAGGTTGGTGATGAAGTTTTTGGTTTTGTTCCCAAAGGCGGTTTTGCAGAAGAGGTCTTGGCCCCTGCTAGAAACATATTTCCCAAGCCTCCCAAAATGGACTATCCTACTGGAGCTTCTTTTTTGATGGCTTACGGAACCTCCTACCATGCACTAAAAAACAGAGCCAAACTAAAGGCAGGTGAGACTTTAGTTGTTCTGGGTGCATCAGGAGGAGTTGGACTGGCTGCGGTTGAATTGGGAAAACAAATGGAAGCTCGAGTTATTGCCTGTGCTTCGACTGATGAAAAAGTTGATTTTTGTAAAACCCACGGTGCAGATCAAGGCATCAATTACACAAAAGAGGATTTAAAAATACGCATCAAAGAATTGACCGATGGGAAAGGAGCAGATGTTATTTATGATCCCATAGGCGATAAATTTTCGGAACCAGCCCTTAGAGCAATTGCATGGGAAGGTCGCTTTTTGGTTATTGGATTTGCCGCAGGAGAAATACCAAAAATCCCTCTGAACTTAGCGTTGCTTAAAGGATGTCAAATTGTAGGTGTCTTTTGGGGATCATGGGCCATGGAATTTCCAAATGATAATATGCAAAACACTATGGAGCTTATCAATATGCATGCAGAGGGTAAATTAAAACCACACATCCATGCAAAATATGAGTTGAAGCAAGCTCACAAGGCAATGGAAGAGATGATGAATCGAAAGGTTCGCGGCAAAATTGTAATCGAATGTAGTTAAGCTTGATTTCAAAAAGTGCTTCTACCTAAACCTAAATTCTAATAATATTAGCATAAATTTGATTAATATTAACGAATGATAACAAACATTTTAGAATGAAGAAAGTAGTAACTTTTGGAGAAATAATGTTGCGTCTTGCACCTCCGGGTTTTTTAAGGTTTTCACAAACTAACAGCTTTGATGTGGTCTATGGAGGAGGTGAGTCAAACGTGGCTGTATCTCTTGCCAATTATGGAATTCCAGTTGAGTTTGTTACACGCCTACCCAAAAATGATATTGGTCAATGTGCCCTTATGGAAATGCGAAAACGAGGTGTTGGAACTAAACATACTGTAGAAGGTGGAGATCGTTTAGGAATTTATTTTTTGGAAACAGGTGCAGTAAGCAGAGGTAGTAAAGTGGTTTATGATCGAGCAAATTCTGCAATGGCAGAAATTCAAGCTGGTATGGTGGATTGGAAAGAAGTTTTTAAAGAAACGCAGTGGTTCCATTGGACTGGAATAACTCCAGCCATTTCTCAAGGTGCTGCAGATGCTTGCCTTGAAGCAGTTAGTGTAGCCAGTTCTATGGGCATAACCATTTCAACAGATCTGAATTACAGATCGAAGTTGTGGAACTATAGTGGTGATCGCGAAAAAATAATGACTAAATTGACTTCTTTCTGCGATATTATTTTGGGGAATGAAGAAGATGCGCAAATGTATTTTGGAATTAAACCACAGGGGTTAGATATTACAACCCAAGGAGAGCAGGTAAAAGCAGAAGCTTTTTTATCAGTTTGTCAGCAAATGCAAGCCAAATTTCCAAGAGCCAAAAAAATCATTACTAGTTTAAGAGGATCAATTTCTGCTTCACACAATACATGGGCTGGTGTACTTTATGATGGAAATATCCTGTACAAAAGCAATGAATATCAAATTACCGATATTGTAGATCGAGTAGGTGGAGGAGATTCTTTTATGGGTGCGCTTATTTACGGGTTGATTCATTACCCAGAAGACGATCAAAAAGCATTGGACTATGCAGTAGCCGCATCATCTTTAAAACATACGATTAAAGGGGATGCCAATTTGGTAACCATCGAAGAAATCGAAAAACTAATAAGTGGAGATGCCTCTGGGCGTGTCGCAAGATAAGAGAAACTATGGCACAATACACAAGACTTCAAGTTGTTCAACAAATGCAAGAATTGGGAATGGTTCCAATGTTTTATCACCACGAAATAAATGTTGCAAAAGCGGTATTGAAAGCCTGTTATGCAGGAGGAGCACGTTTGATGGAATTTACCGACCGGGGAGATTTTGCAATTGAAACCTTCAAGGAACTAGTCAAGTACTCTATTACTGAACTCCCAGGAATGATTTTGGGTGTTGGTTCTATAACCGATGCAGCAGCAGCCTCTCAATACATGTTGTTTGGAGCCAACTTTGTGGTCACACCAGTTTTTAGAAAGGATATTGCAGTTGTTTGTAATCGGCGAAAAGTACTTTGGTCCGCTGGTTGTGGATCTTTAACAGAAATTGCAACTGCTGAAGAAATGGGATGTGAAATAGTAAAATTATTTCCAGGGAGTGTTTATGGACCAGATTTTGTTAAGGCAATAAAGGGACCACAACCTTGGACTTCAATTATGCCAACAGGAGGGGTTTTGACAGAAGAATCGAATTTGAGAGGATGGTTTGATGCAAGGGTAACCTGCGTAGGGATGGGTTCTCAATTGATAACCAGAGAGATTTTAGAAAACAGCTCTTTTGATAAATTAGAGCAAAACGTTAAAGATACCTTAGCACTCATCAAAGAAATTCGGTGAGGTTTATGGTGTCTTAAATATCTTCTTTCAATTTTTTTTAAAATTCAGATCAGTAAAGGTATTTCCAGAATTATTTCTTTTAAGGCTGGATCAGAGATTATTGATTAAATAAATGTTTTTCAGAAGCTTCTAACATATCTTCAAGTTCATCAGTGTTGTTGAAAATCCTATGTTACTTATTTCTTGTCAATCTTAATTGTAAATAAAGCAGCTAACTCTATTGTTATTTTCACTGACTATATTGGTAAAACAAACGAGATTAAATTCTAATAGTAAAGTAAATTCCTAATAAAATTTATTTTTTTATTCTTCAACAAAAGTATAAGTTGACCCCTCTGAAGTACTAATTATTAATTCATATTCAGTTAAGAAAATGATTGTTAATATTTCACGATCCTCAGGATCATTTTCGCAATCTGAAACGAATACATAAAACATTTTAGGGCCAAAACTAATGAATCTTCTTGGACACCTGAAAAGTGGTGAATTAGAGCTAAAAAGTGGAGTTTATAAAAAATAAACTGTTACAAACAATGTGTAAAAATACATAGCTCTAACCTACCAAACCATTGCTACTGTCTCTTTAGTTTATTGGATAAATAAACCATATGCATATCTTCTTCTTTTAAGATCCCTAGAACTTTACTATTTTACATACTTATACGAACACCTCCCATCAAAAGAAAACCGATATTATTTTAGTAGGGTAGCACCAATTAAAAATTACTATTGAGATTTTTTGACTTTTTGTTATAACTTAGTGAT
>CAJWBA010000028.1 GCA_913020155.1 uncultured Flavobacteriales bacterium | reverse complement strand
AAGTTTGCAGCCGCTTCAACAGCAGCACCTTCTTCTATTTCTATTGCTTTGATGACAGAACTTACAGCTCTTTGTACCAGCATTAAAGCGATAAGCCCAGTACCAGATCCAATATCTAAAATCTTTAAGGGTTTTTTAATAATAGGTGTCCAGGCTCCCAACAAAACCCCATCAGTACCAATTTTCATCGCAGACTTAGATTGGTTTATTTTAAATTTTTTGAATTGAAATATGTTGTTTTTCACTGCTTATAAATGTCCAATAATCCATCGGGTAAATCCAAAATTAAAATGGAGTTTTCACGATCGACCTTAATGATAAAATCATCGTGAACTGGAACCAAGATCAGGCGTTGCTTGTCATCAATTATTTCGAATAAAGCTTGAGCTGTTTGGTCGTTTACTGATCGAAGGTAACCAATAGTTTTACCTTTGTTTTCTTTTACTTTGAAATCGATCAATTCGTGATAATAAAATTGATTTCCTTTTAAATCAGGAAGTTGGGTTAAGGGAAGATAAAGCTCTTTTTTGATTAACAACTCTGCCTCTGAATCAGAATCAATATCTTCAAATTGAATTCGCAATAAACTCGATTTTTGCAATTGAGCATTTTGAATAAAAAAAGGAATCAGTTTATTTCCTTGTAAGACAAAAACCGATTCCAGATTTATGTAATCTTGAGGGTTGTCTGCATCTAGCTTAGCTAAAACCTCTCCTTTAAAACTGAATTTTGAAACGATGGTTCCCAGATAGAAGCATTCTTCTTTGGTCATCGATAAGAAGTTTATGCTTCTGGTGCGTCATCAGCTTTTTCAGCTGCAGGTGCTTCTTCAGTAGCTAGAGATTCTTCCTGAACTACAGGTTCTTCGGCAGCGGCTGGAGCTTCTTCTTCAACTACAGGCTCTTCAGCAACAGAAACAGCTTCTTCAGTAACAACGGCTGGTATTTTCTCTTCAACTACAGGTTCTTCGGCAACGGCTTCTTCAAGTAGTGCTTTAGCGTCAGCAGCTCGCTTTTCATTAATAGCTTTTTCAGCTGCAAATTTATCTGCTTTAACTTTTGCTTTGTTGCTAGAAAGGCCGTCTACTTTGGCTTGAATCAGTATATTTTTTTGTTCTAACCATGCTTCAAATTTTTTGTCTGCATCTTCTTGAGTTACGGCTCCTTTTCGAACTCCAACTTGTAAGTGATGTTTCAATAGAGCACCTCGATAAGACAATAAAGTACGTGCAGTATCAGTTGGTTGTGCACCATTTTCTAACCATTTAACAGCAGTATCAATGTTAATATTTACTATTGCAGGATTAGTATTAGGGTTATAAGTTCCGATTTTTTCAAGATAACGACCATCTCTTTTAGCACGAGCATCTGCTGCAACTAACCAATAGAATGGTTTTCCTTTTTTTCCGTGTCGCTGTAATCTGATTTTTACTGGCATGTCATATTAAGTTATGACCGTTCTCGACGATCTAGTTATTAATTCGGATTGCAAATGTACTGTTTTATTTTAATATGAATCAAAAAATCTGTTTCATATGTTATGCATTTAAACAATTTATTAGCAGTTCGTCTGCTTCAACAGCCATTAGTGAGGTTTTATCCTTGTGCAACCCATTAAAAAGACTTATTTTTGCGCCCTAATTTATTTAGAACAAATCCATGCAAATAACAAGAAAAGACCTTGACACCCTAAACAGCACCCTAACAATCACTTTAGAACAAAATGATTTTGCTGAAAAAGTACTGAAAGTGTTGAATGATTACCGGAAAAATGCAAACATCCCCGGTTTTAGAAAAGGACATGTTCCAATGGGAATTATCAAAAAGCAATATGAAACTCCTGTTATTGCTGATGAAGTAAATAAAATACTTCAAGAAAACCTCAATAAGTACATCAACGACGAGAAACTAGAACTTCTAGGTAATCCCCTTCCAAAGATGCAAGAAGAGATCAACTGGAAAGCAGATAAGCTTGATTTTGATTTTGAATTAGGACTTTCTCCTCAATTCGAAGTTAAACTAAAAGAGAAAAAAGCTGTTGCCTGTTTTCAAATCGAAGCCGATAAGCAAATGATTGACGAACAGCTTTCTCACATCCAAAAACAATATGGTAAATTAGAATCTTTTCTCGAAGTAACCAAGGGAACTGAGCTGTCTGTTGAAATAAAAAATGAAGCAGCAGCTATGGATACCACCCCAGTGATAGAATTTGATCAAATCAAAGGGAAAAAAAATATCCAAATTTTTAGTGAAGCTAAAATAGGAGACACTTTAGAACTAAAAACCAAAAACCTTTTCACGGAACAAAGTGCTGCCGCAAGAGCTTTTGGTGTTACTGTACCCCAACTGGATGAGTTGCCAAAAAGTGTTACCCTTACCGTCAAAGAGGTTAACAAACGTATTCTTGCAGATTTAAATCAAGAACTTTTTGACAAACTTTATGAAGCTGGAACGGTAACCTCAGTGACAGAATTAAAGGCTAAAGTAAAGGAAGGAATTGAAAAACAGTTTGAATCTCAGTCAGAACAAAAGTTACTTAATGATATCACTGAATCCCTAATTAAGAATACTAAATTTGATCTTCCAAAAGAATTTTTAATTAAATGGTTGCAGAATTCTGGAGAAAAGCCCTTGACCGAAGAAGAAGCCCGAGAAGAGTATGAGAAATCTGAAAAGGGAATTCGATATCAATTAATTGAGGGCTCAATCATTAAAGAACAAAATCTTCAAATTCAATTCGAAGAACTACAGAGTTTTGCTAAAGACTTGATTAAGCAACAAACGGCACAATACGGACAAACCGTTCCTGAAGAAAAAGAACTAAATGATATTGCTGCTCGAATATTTACAAATCAAGAGGAAACTAAGCGACTATCCGATCAATTAATGAGTAAAAAGCTTTTAGATTTCTTTAAAGAAAATGCAGGAATAAAAACTAAAAAAGTTAACTACACTGACTTTGTGAAAGAGGCATATGGTAGTGCACAATAATTTTACTTACTTTTAGTTACTATATAAACGCTATTATGGACTACGGAAAAGAATTCAAAAAATACGCAACCAAACATCACGGAGTAAATGCCATGTATTACGACAAAATTGTAAGCAGTATGACTCCATATATAATCGAAGAACGCCAAATGAATGTAGCCCAGATGGATGTTTTTTCCAGATTAATGATGGATAGAGTTATGTTCTTGGGAACAGGGATTGACGACAATGTTGCTAACATCATCCAAGCTCAACTCTTATTTTTGCAAAGTGTAGATCCTAAACGCGACATCCAAATGTACATCAACTCTCCCGGGGGCGGAGTGTATGCTGGATTGGGTATTTATGACACCATACAATACATTACCCCAGATGTTGCAACAATATGTACTGGAATGGCTGCTTCAATGGGAGCTGTTTTACTTTGTGCTGGACAAGAAGGAAAGCGCTCAGCCCTTCCTCATGCTCGAGTTATGATTCATCAACCGCTCGGAGGAGCCCAAGGTCAAGCATCTGACATTGAAATTACGGCCAGAGAAATTTTAAAGCTGAAAACTGAATTGTACCAAATTATCGCTAATCATTCTGGACAAAAATTTGATAAAGTTCATCACGATAGTGACCGTGATTATTGGATGAAAGCTGAAGAGGCAAAAGTCTACGGAATGATTGATGAAGTTTTAACTAAGTAAAAAATAATTTATGAGTGAAGAACAATTAATTTGTTCCTTTTGTGGTCGATCCAAGTCACAAACCGATTTATTAATCGCAGGCTTGGATGCTCATATTTGTGATAAATGTATTCATCAAGCTCATGGTATCGTTATTGAAGAGTCTAATGATAGTCAAGATTCAAATGAAAATTCAAATTCATTAGATGTTAAATCACCTCAATTAACTAAAAGTTTTTTAGACCAATATATTATAGGTCAAGATGCAGCAAAAAGAGTTCTTTCCGTTGCTGTTTACAACCATTACAAAAGATTGCTTCAACCTCAATCATCAGATCTTGAACAAATCGAAATACAAAAAAGTAACATCCTCTTGGTGGGTCATACTGGAACTGGAAAGACGCTCTTGGCTCAAACCATTGCCAAAATGTTGAAAGTCCCTTTAACAATTGTTGACGCTACCATTCTAACAGAAGCTGGATACGTTGGAGAAGATGTTGAAAGTATTCTAACCCGCTTACTTCAAGCAGCGGATTATAACGTAGAGAAAGCTCAAAGAGGTATTGTTTTTATTGATGAAATTGATAAAATTGCCCGCAAAGGAGATAATCCTTCAATTACAAGAGATGTCTCTGGAGAGGGAGTTCAACAGGCATTGCTGAAACTTTTAGAGGGAACCATCGTAAATGTTCCTCCCAAGGGAGGTCGAAAACACCCAGATCAAAAATTCATTGAAGTAGACACTTCTGATATTTTATTTATTGCTGGAGGAGCTTTTGACGGAATTGAGCGTGAAATTAATAAGCGATTAAATTTTCAGGCAATTGGATATAAAATTCAATCTCAAAAAGAAAATCTTGATAAAGATAATTTACTACAATACATCAACCCAAAAGACGTTAAATCATTCGGGTTAATACCAGAAATAATTGGTAGATTACCTGTACTAACCTACATGCACCCCTTAGATAAAAAAGCCCTCAGATCTATACTAACCGAACCCAAAAATGCATTGACCAAACAATACGAAAAGTTATTCGAATTGGATGATGTTAAATTAACCTTTACACCAGGTGGATTAGATTTTATTGTGGATAAAGCCTTAGAATATAATTTAGGTGCCCGAGGTTTACGATCTTTGTGTGAAGCTATTCTTACCGATGCCATGTTTGAAATGCCCGGTGGAAGTGAAACCCAATTGAAAGTTACCAAAAGTTACGCTGAAGGAAAACTAAACAATTCTAAAGATCCTGCGCTCAAAGCTGTTTCGTAGTATTAAAAGCGATCAATTCATCGATGAGTTCCCTGCTGTTAGATAATCTTGGAACCTTATGTTGACCTCCTAATTTTTTATTATATGATAACCACTTGTAAAACAGTTTAGGCTCAGCTGGAATAATTTCTGGCATCCGCATGGTTAAATTCTTGTATCGTTTGGCATCATAATCCGAATTCAATTCTCTAAGCGTTTTGTCTAGCAAGCTTGAAAATTGACTCAGATCTTCTGGTGCTTTACAAAACTCAATTAACCATTGATGTGTTCCTTTTTCTTTTCCTTCCATAAAAATTGGAGCTACTGTGTAGTCAATTATGTCAAGTCCTAGTTTTCGACTTACATTTGATATGGCCAAATCTGCATTTTCAATCATAAGCTCTTCTCCAAAGGCATTGATGTAATGTTTGGTTCTTCCTGTAACCTGAATACGGTAGGGTGATGTGGAGGTAAACTTGACAACATCACCTATTTTGTAACGCCAAAGCCCCCCATTTGTGGTGATCACAAGAGAATAATACTTGTTTTTTTTAACGGCAGAAAGAGGAATAATATCCTCGTCTGAGCCTTCAACTGGAATAAATTCATAAAAAATGCCATAATCCAACATCAAGAGCATTTCATCGGAATTATTCAAATCTTGAATGCCAAAAAATCCTTCCGAGGCATTGTAGATTTGGTAATAATTTAATTGAGTTCCTGGAAACAAATTATCGTATTGACTTTGATAAGGTTTGAAACTTACCCCTCCATGAAAATAAACTTCAAGATTAGGCCATACCTCTATAATATTCTTCTTTGAAGTATGGTCAAGTACTTTATTGAATAGTACGAGCAACCAGGATGGGACTCCAGCAAAACTGGTAACATTCTCTTTGATACTTTCTTTTAGAATAGCATCCATTTTGGTTTCCCACTCAGGTATCAAAGAAATTTTATGGGAAGGTGTGCTGCTTATTTCTACCCAAAAAGGCATATTGTTAATGATGATTGCAGAAAGGTCTCCAAAATAACTGGTGCTGTTATCATAGATTTCTTGACTTCCTCCCAACCGTAAATTTTTACCTGTAAAAAGTTCAGATTCTGGGTTGTTATTAAAATACAAGGACAGCATGTCTTTCCCTGCTTTGTAGTGGCATTGTTCCAACGCCTCAATACTTACGGGGATGTATTTACTTTTACTATCTGTTGTACCACTTGATTTGGCAAACCATTTTATAGGTGTTGGCCAAAAAATATTTCCCTCTCCTTTTCTGCATTGATTAATCTGTGAAGCTATATCTTCATAGGCTACAATCGGAACACGATTTTTAAAAACCTCATAATTATTTATGGATCCGTATTCATACTTCAAACCGACTTGTGTTTGCTCAGAAACACGTAATAAATCTTGTAAAACTTCTTGCTGAACTTCATGAGGATACTTCGTGAAAAGTTCAATTTGATGAATCCTTTTTTTTAGAAACCAAGAGGCTATGGAATTGAATAAGGGGATTGCCATTTTATAAGTATCTTTATTTTATAAATATAAATATTTCTTTAATATGTTTTCAGGTGTATTAAAAAAAATGAGCACAGATTATGGACAATCAATAGGCTACTATCTTGATTTAGAAAACGATTTTGTGGCCATACACCAATATCTTGATCACACCATTAAGATTGAAATGACTGGTTATGAGTGTTTAGCTTGTTCTAGTTCTGAGCCAATTTTTAGACAAGGATTTTGCAAAAAATGTTTTTTTGAAAACCCCAGTGCAGGAGATTGGATTATGCGCCCAGAGTTGAGTACCGCTCATTTAAATATTGAAGATCGTGATTTGGAATACGAGAAAAAAGTTCAACTACAACCTCACATCGTATACCTTGCGCTTTCAAGTCATCTTAAAGTTGGAGTTACTCGAAAAACACAACTCCCTACCCGATGGATTGATCAGGGTGCACATGAGGCCCTGGCTATCCTTGAAGTTCCAAATCGATATTTAGCTGGGGTGGGAGAAGTTGCTTTAAAAGACTATTTTTCAGACAAAACAAATTGGAGAAAAATGCTACAAAATGAAGCTGATCCTATAGATTGGGATTCAGAGAGGAACAAAGCAATTGATAATCTTTCAAATGATTTAAAGCCCTACATTTTAAATGAAAACACAACCCCTCTCCATCTTAATTTTCCTGTAAATCAATACCCTAAAAAGGTAAAGAGCTTGAATCTTGTAAAAGAAAATTCATTTTTGGGGGTTCTCAAAGGCATTAAAGGACAATACCTAATCTTTGAAGACGATACGGTCTTTAATGTTCGTTCTAATGAAGGCTTAAAGATAAATCTGAGTATGAATTAATCTACCTTTTTTATTGAAGATTCAACCATCCGATTGATTTCAGATACTTCTTCTGATGTTAAGTTCCTCCACTTACCTTTACCTATATCTAAATTCACATTCATAATTCGAATTCGCTTCAAAGTAACAACACGGTAATCTAAAAACTCGCACATCCTTCTAATTTGACGATTCAATCCTTGGGTAAGCACAATTTTGAATTCCTTTTTATGGGTTTGTGTAACCTTGCAAGGTCGCGTTACTGTGTCTAAAATAGGAATACCTGCTGCCATTTGTTTTATGAATTCATCTGTGACAGGACGGTTAACGGTTACTTCATATTCTTTTTCGTGATGATTACGAGCTCGCAAAATTTTATTTACAATATCTCCATCATTGGTCAAAAAAATTAGACCCTCGCTGGGTTTGTCCAATCGTCCAATGGGAAAGATTCGAGAGGGATAGTTGATGTAGTCGATAATATTATCTTTTTCTACCCGAGTATCAGTAGTACAGACAATGCCTACTGGTTTGTTGAAGGCAATGTAAACCTCTTTAGTGTTGCGTTCTTTTATGCGTTCTCCATCCACAAAAATAATATCCTCAGGAGTTACTTTCAGTCCCATTCCGATTACCTCACCATTAACAACTATTCTCCCTTGATCAATCATTTTATCGGCTTCTCTTCGAGAACAATATCCAATTTCACTAAGGTATTTATTGATTCTTATGGGAGCACTCATGGACTTTTATTTAATTTTCGAGTTGTATTTCTTCACCTATTTTTAGGTTGAATCTTCTTCTTATTAAATAGACAAATATGTACAAAAAAGGAGTGTCAATAGCTGCGATGAGAACTTTGAAAATAAATCCTGAAGTTACTAATCCAATGAATAAATCCCAGGGTAATACTTTGAATGAACAAAGTAGCAGAACTACGGTAAATGTATCTAAAAACTGTGAGGTAAAAGTTGAGAAATTATTTCGTAACCAAAGATACTTCCCTTCTGTTTTACTTTTCCAAAAATGATAAATACGAATGTCAACAAATTGTGCACACAAATATGCTATCATCGATGCCAATACTGCTAAAGGTGACAGGGAAAAAACTTTGGAAAAAGTTTGATCATCTATTGGAGAGTTAGGTATGGCAGGAGCAATATCGGCGATCAATAGTATTCCGATAGAAAAAAAAGAAGCAAAAATTCCTGCAACTACAACTTGATTTGCTTTTATTTGACCGTAAATTTCTGAAATTAAATCAGTTATCAAAAAAGTAATGGGATAGGGTAAAATACCTACGGATAGTTCAAACAAAGGTATTTGAAAAAGAGTACTATCAATTGGATACCAATAAAAAAGCTTTTGAAAAATCAAATTTGAAACGACCAAAGACGTAATAAAAAGTGCTGCTAAATACAAAAAAATCTTATGGGCAAGCGATTTATCTTTTTGCTTCATCCTCTTAATTGATATCAAGTGTGAAAGGAATTTCAGCTTGAATTCTAGAGGTCTGTATTTCTTCAGATTTAGAGGCTTCTAAAAAAATCTTTAATTCCTTAGGTAAGGATGATTTAATTTTATTTTTAACCGATCCTAGGGGATTCATTAGACCAAAGATATCATCAATATCGGTTTCAACTTTGGGATAAGAAGTTAGGTTGTAATCATCAATTCCTGCTAGTTTAGCGGCGGCCACAAGAGCTTCGTTTAAGCCTCCCAATTCATCAATAAGTCCATTTTCTTTTGCTTGTACACCTGTCCAAACTCTTCCTTGGGCAATTTCTTCAACTGCACTTAGAGAAAGACCTCTTCCCTCAGAAACTCTTTTCTTAAATGTTTCATAGACATATTCTATGTTTTGTCGCGTACTTTCTCTAAAACCATCTGATAGGGATTCGAAAGGGCTGTACCCCATTGCGTTTTTGTGAGTCATAACATGTTCCGCATTGATTCCTATCTGATCTGTAAATCCTTTTAAATTGGGTAAGACTGCAAAAACACCGATTGATCCCGTAATGGTCATGGGATCTGCAAATATTTTATCTGCACCAGAGGCAATATAATAGCCTCCAGATGCGGCTACATTACCCATGGAAACAACCAAGGGCTTCTTCTTTTTGGCATCTTCAAGAGCTCTCCATAAAACATCAGAGATAAAGGCACTACCCCCGGGGGAATTGACCCGTAAAACAATTGCTTTTATTCGCTTGCTTTTTGCGGCTTCCTCGATTGCATCAACAAATACTTCATCTCCAATTTGGGTTTGGTTACCCTCTCCAAAAAGTATTGGTCCTTGTGCATAAATGATTGCGATTTTATCTCGCACTCCTTTTTTATGGGAAGCATTTCCATACAACAGGTTTTTGTAATTAATAAAATTAAGGTCGTCAGACGCTTCGACTCCCAACTTATTTTTTAAAATATTAATGTAATCGATTTCATAATTTATTTGATCTATCAATCCAAGCTTAATTGCATCCTCTGGAAGATTTCCTTGGAGTTCAGTTGCAATTGCATCTAACTTTTCAATAGATAGGTTTCTTTCTTGCGCAACTTCACTACTAATGGTATGCCACAAAGACGAAATCAATGAACCTATTTGTTCTCGATTGTCAGCACTCATTGAATTTGTCAGATAAGGCTCAACAGCACTTTTGTATTTTCCGTGACGAATAACTTCCATTTTAAAACCATATTCATCCTCAAAATCTTTGAAATATAAAACTTCTGAAGCCAGACCTTTAAATTCTAAATTTCCGTTGGGATTAATGAACAAGGAATCTGCAACCGATGCTAAATAATATCCTTTTTGAGTAAAAAAGTCTCCATAGGCGGAAATAAATTTTCCGCTTTCTTTGAAAGATAAAAGGGCATCACGAAGGGTTTTGGTTTGCGGCCAACCTGCCTCTAGATAATCACTTCTCAAATGAATCCCCTCTATTTTTTCATTGGTCTTTGCTAAGTCAATTGCAGTGACCAAATCCATCAACTTGATACTTTCTTCATCAAATCCTAAGCTGATTTGAAATTGCTGTCTCCCAGGTATATTATCCACAATAGGCAAGTCTAGTTTTAAAGATAAAATACTGTTTTCTTTAATCAGAGCAGCAGATCCATTTTCAGAATCAACAAAACTTGCTGCACTTGAAATTATCATCAAAAAAAGTATTCCACCCATAAAAAATGCAACAATTGTTCCCAAAAGTGATGCAAAAAAAGTACGTAAAAAGTTCATGAAAATAAATTTTGTACAAATATAGGATAATCTAAAAAACGAAGGTCATGGTCACTCAGTTTTAAATTTGCTAATGAGTTCATTTTGAATTGAAAAACAGTATGTTTATTTGTGATAACAAATCTTGATATTAAAAAATAACATCTAATTTTTATTTTTTTTTGCTACTTACTCAGTGTAAAGTCAATCAATTTACTGGAAAAAAAACTTGCAGTTTTACGGCATCAAAACCCTTCTACCACTTGTCTTCAAGGAGTATTACAATTTTATTAACTCCAACGAAGTAATTCGAGGTACAAAAGAAAGCGATCAAATTGAGTAAGTGGAAAAGAAAATTTAATAAGCAGCCGAAACTTACTGTCAATACAAAGGGAACTTGAGTTATCTTAGCGATTATGAGCGGGAGTACAATTTGGTGATTGTTTTCTAATCGGGTATTTTGGAAGTTGCACAAAACGAAGCATGAATTGCTACCATCATGGGGGCATGAAGTTGCTCCCGCACTTTCCAATCATGGTGCCCAAAGAATCAGTATGAGTTTAATTCAGCAAGGCCTTGGGGTACTGGTATCCCAAATAGCAGATAAAGAACCTGAAAAAAAGAAAGACCTGATCCTAAAAGCATACGGTGTTGGTACAAACGTAGCTGCTGTACTTCCCATCAGTAGAGCTCAGAAAACGAGGCTGACCTGATCGGAATGCCGCTCAAGCTCCTGCCCTTGTTCAACAAATAAAAAATTCTTTGGGTCGATAGTCCAACAAACAGTTGCACTGCTGCTTTTTTTTCTTTTTTTTTACCAAAAAAAACATGGTTTACATCGCTCTGGGAAGTAATCAAGGGAATCGATTTGAGCTTTTAGAGAAAGCTGTAAAAAAGATTGGCTCTAAAATAGGAACAATAAAAGGTGTTTCTCCAGTTTATGAAACTGAGGCATGGGGTTTTGAAGGGAATGCTTTTTTAAATGCTTGTTTAAAACTTGAAACGTTTAGGGAGGCACTCAACGTCATGGACCTTTTGCTTTCCATTGAAAACGAATTTGGTAGAGAACGTAACTCAGAAAAGGGATATCAATCCCGTCCAATAGATTTAGATATTCTTATGTATCAAAATGAGGTTATCAATCATAAACGTTTACAAATTCCACATCCACGAATGGAATTACGCCAATTTGTTTTAACTCCATTATCTGATATCGCTTCAGAAATAATTCATCCAAAAATCAAAAAAAGCATTGGAGATCTTCAACTGGACTGTACTGATGAATCCCCTCTATCTCTTTATCAAAAGACCTTGAAATTCTAAGTTTGATTTATTTTTTGATAATAATCCCATGAAACCACTCCAGCGGTTACTGCAATGTTTAAAGAATGTTTTGCACCCTCTTGAGGGATTTCGATTACTCCCTTTGATGCATTGATCACTTCTTGATCTACTCCTTTGATTTCATTTCCCAACACAAAAGCATGAACTTGATTTTTTTTTGGTTGAAAATCATTCAAAAAAATGGATTTCTCTGCTTGTTCTATCGACCAAACCTCTACACCGTCTTGCTTGATTTTTTCTACTAATTCAAGGGTGTTTTCAACATGTTCCCATGCTACAGAATCTGTAGAACCAAGTGCAGTTTTGTGAATGTCCTTGAGTGGAGGTTGAGCCGTAATTCCACAGAGATAAATTTTTTGGATTAAAAAAGCATCCGAACTTCTAAATACACTTCCGATATTATTCAAACTCCTGATATTATCAAGAATCAAAATCAAAGGAGTTTTGAATGCTTGACGAACTTCTTCAACTGACTTTCGTTGGAGTTCTTTATTTTTTAATTTTCTGTGTTTCACACTTCAAAAATAAGGAAGTATTCATTAGCATTTTGTAAAATTTAAATAATGGTTACATTCGCATTAATCATTTAAAAAAATATCCCTTGGCAAAAGCAGCTAAAGAAACTCCTTTAATGAAACAATACAACCAAATCAAGGCGAAATATCCTGATGCATTGTTGTTGTTTCGAGTTGGGGATTTTTATGAAACATTCGGGTCTGATGCCGTTAAAGCTGCAAAAATATTGGGGATTATTCTTACCAAACGCGGTGCCGGAAGCAGCAGTGAAACTGAACTGGCTGGTTTTCCACATCATTCGCTAAACACCTACCTTCCAAAATTGGTGAAGGCGGGATGTCGAGTTGCAATTTGTGATCAATTGGAAGACCCCAAAATGACCAAAACCATTGTCAAAAGAGGAGTTACAGAATTAATCACTCCCGGAGTTGCCCTAAATGACGATGTTTTAGAACAAAATAAAAATAATTACTTAGCTGCAGTTCATGCAGGAAAAAAACATTGGGGGATTTCTTTTTTAGATATTTCGACTGGAGATTTTATGACCAGTGAAGGAAATCTTGAACATATTGATCAGTTACTTCAAAAATTCAATCCCAGTGAGGTTTTGGTTTCAAAACCCAATAAAAATATTTTTGTGGAGCATTTTGGAAGTCAATACGCAGCTTTTTATTTAGAGGATTGGGTTTTCCAAATTGAGTTCTGTATCGAACTTTTGACACAACATTTTCAAACCATATCCTTAAAAGGATTTGGTATAGAGGGTCTTGAATTAGGTGCCATTACCGCCGGTGTAATTCTTCATTATTTGGCCGAAACTCAGCACAAGAAATTACAGCACATTCATGCAATTCAAGTTATAAGTTCTGAGAATTATGTTGGGATTGACCGATTTACTGCCCGAAACTTAGAACTCCTATATCCAAATTCTAGAGAGGGTGTTGCCCTAATCGACGTAATTGATTTTACCTCAACTGCAATGGGTGGAAGAATGCTCAGAAATTGGGTGGGTTTTCCTCTAAAATCCATTACAAAAATAGAAAAACGTCATCAGGCGATTGCTGCTTTTTTAGATAACGAGAACCTGATGGAACAAGCAGTTTTATCACTCAAAAACATCGGTGACATAGAGCGCCTAATGTCCAAAATTGCTACCCAAAAAATAGCCCCTCGAGAGCTTGTCCAATTGAAAAATTCTTTACGGGAACTGCTTCCACTAAAAGCTGTTTTAACGGAATCTTCGGAAAATGTTTTACAAGACTTGGGACTAGGACTTCACAATTGCGATGCTCTGGTTGATCGTCTCAACGAAACACTTGAAGAGGAAGCTCCCGTAAGTATTTCAAAAGGTAATTTTATTGCCGTGGGTTATTCTGAGGAGTTGGATGAGCTCAGAAATCTTCGTAGGTCAGGAAAAGATCATTTGGATCGGATGCTCGACAAAGAAACGGAACGAACGGGGATTAGCTCTCTCAAAATTGCTTTCAACAATGTGTTTGGATACTACATAGAAGTCCGCAACACCCATAAAGATAAAGTTCCTGAAGAATGGACTCGAAAGCAGACTTTAGTTAATGCTGAACGCTACATAACCGAGGAGTTAAAGGATTATGAAGCCAAGATCTTAGGTGCAGAAGATAAAATTCGGATTTTGGAACTTAAATATTACACAGGTCTCCTCAGAAGTATTCAAGAATATTTGGGTGTTTTAAAACAAAATGCCATTCAAATTGCAACCCTTGACTGCTTGGTTGGATTTTCATTACTTGCAAAAAAACAAAAGTACAATCGCCCACAACTGACAACAGAAACCTATCTTGAAATCAAAGGAGGTAGGCATCCCGTAATTGAAAATCAATTAGAAGTTGGAGAATCCTACATTGCCAACGATGTTTCTTTAGATCGAAACCAACAGCAAATTATTATGATTACTGGACCCAATATGTCTGGGAAATCTGCCTTACTGCGACAAACTGCACTCATCGTAATCCTAGCACAAATGGGAAGTTTTGTTCCCGCTCAAGAAGTGAAAATGGGAATTGTAGATAAAATATTTACCCGAGTGGGAGCTAGCGACAATATATCTTTGGGAGAATCTACCTTTATGGTTGAGATGAATGAATCGGCCGCAATTCTAAACAACATTACCCAAAGCAGTTTGGTACTACTCGATGAAATTGGAAGAGGAACTAGCACTTATGACGGTATTTCGATTGCTTGGGCAATCGCCGAATATTTACATGAACACCCAGCCCAGCCAAAAACCCTTTTTGCAACACATTATCACGAGTTGAACGAAATGACTCATAGCTTCAAACGCATCAAAAACTTCAACGTTTCGGTTAAAGAACTCAAAGATAGTGTACTCTTTTTACGAAAACTAGCTCCTGGAGGAAGTGCACACAGTTTTGGAATTCATGTTGCCAAAATGGCTGGAATGCCCAAAACGGTTTTAGATACTGCTAAACGAAAGTTAAAGTTTCTGGAACAATCTCACCAAGAAGAAAACCGAAAAGATGCATTAAACAAAAGTACAGAAGACCTTCAACTGAGTTTTATTACTCTCGATGACCCCCTTTTAGAAGCTTTACGTGAGGAGATTAAAAACTTAAATATTGATACCCTAACCCCGGTAGAGGCACTCATGAAACTCAACGAAATTAAGCACCGTTTAAAAGGATGAAAAAAAACTGTTTTTCTAAATAAAACAGTAAATTTTTCTTGTTTTTTGTTTTACATTTGCACCATTCTGCGAAAGTAGCTCAGGGGTAGAGCATCACCTTGCCAAGGTGAGGGTCGCGGGTT
>CAJWBA010000027.1 GCA_913020155.1 uncultured Flavobacteriales bacterium | reverse complement strand
CCCGCCTTATTAATCAAAACATCTCCTCCTGCCTCTTTTTTATTGATTTCACTTATGAACTGTGCAATTGATTCTGGCTTGGTAACATCGAGTTCCAATAAAGGGAACGGAAAATTTTGAGTATATTTTTTGGGGCTCCTACTAGTTCCGTAAATACGATATCCTAGGGAATGCAAATGAGTAGCTATTGACTTTCCTATGCCAGAAGAAGCGCCGGTAACCAATACTACTTGAACCATAAATACTTTGTAAAAATAAAAAAAAGGCAAGCTACCTACATCACACCGCTACGACCGTCTACCCTTGCTGTGTTCCCACCCTGGGGGATTCAACAGGAGCTAGTTGTGTAGGACTTGCCCAATGCAAATATACTATCCTAACTCTTTTTGGACAATCATTTTGTGGTCTAAATTTCATAAACTATTTTTAACTAAAATTATTTCTATGAAATGGATTACTATGCTCCTGACTATTATTGTACTCAAAAGCTGCGGTACTGGAACCAACTCTTCGAAATTTAAACTAAAAGTCAATCAAAAAACATTTACAGTTGGGGACACATTGCAATTGAATGTTAAAAACAATAATAACAGAACTTACGACTCTATTCATTATTTCTTGAAAGGGAAAAAAATAGATTCTTCTTATGTTTTTTCTGAGAATGACCTTTTGGGTGACACTGCCTCTGAAGCTATTGTTTTCTCGAATGGAAAAAAAATAAATTCCACTACAAATATTCGCCTCCTAAATAACGTTGCGCCGTTTTTGTATACCTACACTCTAATCAACGAATTTCCCCACGATTCAGAGGCATACACACAAGGTCTTGAGTTTTTTGGGGATGAACTCTATGAAAGTACAGGCCTCAGAGGGAAGTCGAGCATTCGACGTGTAAATTACAAAACTGGTGTTGTTGAACAAAAAATTGACCTTGATAAGTCTTACTTTGGAGAGGGACTTACCCTTTTGAATGATGAAATCGTACAACTTACCTGGCTAGAAAATACGGGTTTGGTGTACAACAGAGAATCCATGGAGGTGAAAAGTAGTTTTACCTATGATAAAAGTAAAGAAGGATGGGGATTGTGTAATGACGGCTCTTTTCTTTATAAATCCGATGGAACCTCAAAAATATGGAAGCTGGATCCCGATAACAAAAAAGAACTTTCATACATTCAGGCTACTACCAATAAATCTATTGTCATGAAAATAAACGAATTGGAATGGGTAAACGGACAAATATTTGCAAATACCTACCAAGATAAAAAGGATGTTGTGTTAATAATAAATCCCAATAATGGAGCGATTACTGGTTTAGTGAATTTTGAGGGTTTACGGGATAAGGTGGATCAAATTCCAAACCTCAATGTGCTCAATGGTATTGCCTACCATGCCGAGCGCAAAACATTTTTTGTTACGGGTAAAAACTGGAGTAAAATGTTTGAATTAACCCTGCAAAAAATAAATGAAGCCCTTTGAACAAACAATTCGGGTTACCAAAGCTCATTTAGATGAGCTACTGCACGTAAACAATGTACAATACCTGCAATGGGTACAAGACATTGCTGGAGCACACTGGCAATCACTTGTAGCTGGAAAAACAGAAGCCTTTGGTCTTTGGGTGGTTCGCTCCCATAACATCGAATACAAGCGTCAAGCTAAATTGGGAGATAACTTAAGGGCGATTACCCATGTAGAACTTACCAAAGGTTTTTTGAGTGAGCGTATTGTTCGCTTCTATCTTGAGGATACCACTACCCTAGTTGCTCAATGCAGTACCAAGTGGTGCTATCTCGATCCTACTAACCAGAAGCTCTTACGTATTCCAGAGGATATCCATGTGTTATTCACTTAAACAATTGGGTTAATTGAATTGACTTGATGCAAATTAACTGAAATTATTATTTTAAATAAATAAAACAATCAAAAGTACAGCACAACAAATATGCCAACCGTTGTTCACAATCTCTGAAATAAAATTAAGAAAATGTAATAAAAAAAAGCTAGAAGCAGACAATATGAAAACGGCAAAAAAAGGGACTTTACTCTTCTGAATAAAGTACTTTTTTGGATGTACAATGAATTTAGTGATTGAACAAATTGCGTCCAGCCATTAATTGGTTTACCTCTTTTCCTATCGCTTCCAAGCCAGCTTCCTTCTCTGGATTTTGTAAGACACGGTCAACAAGCTCTACAATGGTTTCCATATCAGCCTCGTTCAACCCTCGAGTTGTAATAGCTGCAGTTCCCAGACGAATCCCTGAGGTAACAAAAGGAGATTTATCATCAAAAGGAACCATGTTTTTGTTGGCAGTTATTTCTGCTTTTACAAGCGCTAATTCGGCATCTTTTCCATTAATATTCTTGTTGCGCAAATCAATCAACATCATGTGATTGTCTGTACCACCAGAAATAAGCTTGTACCCTCGGGAGACAAATGCTGCGGCCATTGCTTTTGCATTTTTTTGAACCCGCAACATGTACTCTTTAAAACTGGGTTGTAAACACTCTCCAAAGGCAACGGCCTTGGCAGCAATTACATGTTCCAAGGGTCCTCCTTGATTTCCTGGGAAAACGGCCATGTCTAATAAGTGCGACATTTTACGGACGGTTCCGTTTTTGAGCGTTATTCCGAAAGGGTTATCAAAGTCTTCTCCCATTAATATCAGTCCTCCACGAGGTCCTCGAAGGGTTTTGTGGGTCGTTGTGGTTACCACATGACAGTGAGGAATTGGATTACTTAAAATACCTGTAGCAATCATTCCCGATGGGTGTGATATGTCCGCCAATAGGAAAGCACCTACTTCATTCGCAATGGCCCGAAACTTTGCAAAATCAATATCACGAGAATAAGCAGAAGCACCTGCAATAATCATTTTTGGTTGAAACTCTTTGGCAATCTTTAAAATATTGTCGTAATCCAAACGTCCTGTTTCTTCTTGAACACCATAAAAATGGGCTTTGTATAATCGTCCAGAAAAATTTACGGGTGAACCGTGTGTTAGGTGACCTCCATGAGAAAGATCAAAACCTAAAATTGAATCTCCAGGTTTTATAAAAGCATGAAAGACTGCTGTATTTGCTTGAGAACCAGAATGAGGTTGGACATTTGCATAAGCTGCTCCAAAAAGCTTTTTAGCACGTTCTATTGCTATTGTTTCGACTTTATCGACAACTTCACATCCACCATAATATCTTTTCCCCGGATAACCTTCTGCATATTTATTTGTCAATACTGAACCCGTTGCCTCCATAACCGCTGGGCTGGTAAAGTTTTCTGAGGCAATAAGTTCAATTCCGTTGAGCTGTCTAGCCTCTTCCTCATTTATTAAATCAAAAACAGTAGTGTCTCTTTGCATAATTTGAAAATTAAGTCACAAAAATACAAATTTGACTTGTTATTATAGGTTTGAAAAATGATTTTCAAAAAAACTTATTAAATAAGCAATTAACAGTTTTTGAGTTTTTTAAAATTCTTCCCAGAAATTGGTCTTAAACTCATTATAATACTTGGGCAAGACTTCGTTCTTCTCTTCAATTTGATCAAATTCATTTTGAGATAATTTTTTGGATTCAAAAACCCGAACCTCATAATTAGAATTCGTAATTAGCGACAAATCAAGTCGCATCGAAATCTGATTTTGTTTCCTTCTCCCTTTTACAAATTTATTTTTCTCAATAAACTTAATAGGCCTATCAATTCTGAACTTCTCACCTCCAGATATTTGCAAATATGAAAGCCCATATTTTTTTTCATTGATTTTAGAAAAAATCATTTTACCCGATTTAAGATAGTCGTCATATAAAACACCTAAAAGTTTAATTCTGAATAGTGACTTTGTGTTTTTGAAATCCAATCGAGTAATTGCAAAGTCCTCAGAATTGATATACAGAGTACCTTCAAAATCTTCTTTTCGCTTGGGCGTAAAATCAATTACATAAATTAAGTCATTCCCTTCAGTAGTTAATTTAGGTTCCGAAAAAACATAACGATTGGGCTTCTTTATACAATTTATCTCTGGATCATCAACAAAAAACAATTTAGACAATAATTCAGCAATACTGCTTTTGCGATACTTTGCAAAACCCTCTTTATTTGATTTATTTTTTTCTAATTGTTTTTTTTCAAATGTTTTTAATGCTTCCAAATCTGTACTATCGACCTCTTCTTCTAATCCTTGAATTGTCATGTCGCTTCCAAAAATCCCCGAACGGATCTTGAAATAAGAATCTGATTTCACATTTTCTTTAAGTGCCTTTTCTAAACGATTTGTCAAAGACTTCATTAGGTCATCTCCTTTGTCATAAGTTTTTCTGGCCTTAATGAGGTTTATTTTTTGATTATTTCCTTCAAAGTTGCTCAAATAATAACAAAGAGTTTCAACTATATAATCACTTTTTTTTGGCATATTGACCAAAATACTGTCCAGCAGTGAAAGGTTCAATTCTGTTATTGAAGATTTAAATTTATCAACTTTTACATTGGTGATGTTTTGACCATAAAGTTCTCTGATAAATAATCGCCTCTGACTATAATCAAGGTGAAAATTATCATTCAATCGATCTTTAACCAAAGAAATTATCTTTTCAGCAGTATAATTTTTGTTGGTCAAAATAACATCATCAAGAATAATTGCTTTTGGCTGGGCATAAATTATAGAATCATTGAATTGTTTCAGACAAACAGCTACCCTTTCAAAACCAATCGAAGAGACAAAAAGAGAGTCATTAATTTCAACTTGCCCCGGAAGTAACTCAAAAAATCCCATTTCATCTGTTATTAATCCTCTGTTATTTGAGAAATGAATTGTTGCAAAAGATACTGGATATGAACTCAAAGAATCTATTATTTGAATTTTGGTTGATTGACCTCTTAGAAAAAATGATATGAGTATTAAAGAGTATGTTAAAAAACTTTTCATCAAAGAGTATTTATATCTGTGAACATATTAACATGTGACTATATTTTAATTCCAATATAATACAATTGTTTTGAGCAAATTATACAATTCTACATAAAATAATCATATAATTCAAATAGAAGACTTGTATGACTCAAAAATCCAATTGCGAGTCTCATCATCGACTTATCTAACAAAAAAAGTTTACTTTGTTATTAAGTTAAATTAGCCTTGGGTTAAAAAACGACTTGAATAAAAGAATATTTTAAAAAAACATAAGCTTTTGGATTGCACAAATAATTTTAGAAGATGACAAAAAAAAATAAGGGTATTTTAATTTCTGAATTCAGCAATCTTTTATTTTTTTGGTTTTTTGGAGTAATTCATTTTTTAATTTTTCGTATATCATTTATTGGGTTAAACAGTTCTGATATCAATCCCCAAACAGAAATTATAGAGTTTTTAAAAGTGATTTATATGGGGTTTCGATTTGATGTTACAGTAATATCTTATTTCATAGTTATTCCCCTATTATTGAATTATTTATTAATATTTCTAGACAAAATGAATTGGGTTATTAAAACACGGATATTTTTTCAAAAATTATTTATTTATTCATCTATAATCATAATAATTGCTACATTGAATTATTATAAAGAGTACAAAGATCAGTTTAATCATTTTCTATTCATGGGGCTCTATGATGATAAAAAAGCGATTCTTCAAACAATTCTAAAAAATTATGAACCAATTAAAAACACAATTTTAATTTTTGTGTTAATTTTTATTTCATTGAAAATATTTAATTTTTATGAAAAAAATTCAAGAATCTATAAATTCATCAACTCCCATGAATTCAAATATAAAGAGCTAAAAATTAGTGTTCTTGTTTTAATTTTATTTGTGTTTAGCATCAGAGGATCTTTTACAGAATATCCAGTTAGACGCTTCTATGCATCAATAAGCTCAGATGACTTTTTAAATAAAACCATCATTAATCCATTTAGATCACTCAATAATGCTGTTTTGGATTACAATGAGATAAATAAAAATTTTGGTGTAAATCCTTTTGGTGAAATTTCATCTAAAATCACCACCAAGAGTAAATCAATTAAAAAGCTTTTAGAGAAAAAAACCAAATCAGATTCTTTAGAAATCAAACCAAAACAAATTTTTTTAGTGGTAATGGAAAGTTATGACTCATGGCCTTTGATAGAAAAATATAAAGACCTTAATATTTCAAATAACTTGAAAAGTATAGGATATAAGGGGATAAGTTTTATGAATTTTTTGCCGGCTTCTAACTCAACCATGAATTCATTTGCTTCAATAGTTACAAATATTCCATATTCAGGGGTTAACATGAGTATTATAGGTGCAAATAAATCTTATCCAAGTTCAATTTTCAAGCAATTTAAAATCTTGGGGTATCAAACTAATTTTTTTTACGGCGGATATTTGAGTTGGCAAAACATTAAAAATTTCACAAAAAAACAAGGAGTCGAAAATGTTTTTGGAGCGGGAAACATAGGTAATTCGAAAGGAATTTGGGGAGTAAACGATGAATCTCTTTTCGAAAAAGTATTGGCAAAAGTTGATGATCAAAAAAACTCACTCAATATAATACTGACCACTAGTTATCATTCTCCCTATGAAATTGATGTTTTTTCAAAAGGATTCCCTTACAGTTCAAAAAAAGAATTACCAGATAAAGTAAGAAAAATTTACGATGAGGAGAAACTGAGTATTAAAGCTTTAGGACATATTTGGTATGCAGATATGGCTATTGGAAAATTCGTTAATAAAGCAGAAAAAAAATACCCTAACGCATTGTTTGCTTTTACAGGTGATCATTTTGGCAGGAAATTTATTAATGGATCTCCAACCCTGTATGAGAGCTCTTCTGTGCCTTTTATATTATATGGCAAATCAATTGTTGAAAAATTAGAGTCCAATTGTAATCCTGGAAGTCATATAGACATAACACCAACACTCATAGAGCTTGTAGCTCCATCTAATTTCACGTATTACAGTTTTGGAAATTCATTGCTAAATAACAATAGAAAAAACAAGCTTGGAATAGGTTACAATAAGGTAATAAATTCAAATCAAATATCAGAGTTCTCTAAAAACTATGGCATTAAAAAACAAAGCATAAATTATTGTACACAAAAAAATGATTTGTTACTTGAAGGAAATAAAAGAGAACACGATAGCTTAATGTCACTTGCTTGGCATTATGTAATAAATGGTGATCGCTTAGACTGATAAATTCTTACTTCATTTTTTAATCTTAATCACTCAAAATCAATTCCTTTTCTCTAGTAAATCAGGAAAAAAGAGCATAAAGGATCTAAAAGAATAAACTTACCTTTGCCATTATGCAAAAGAAAATCAACATTCAGAATAAAAAAGCCCGGTTTGAGTTCGAAATTCTCGATCAATACACCGCTGGTATGGTGTTGACTGGAACAGAAATTAAATCCATCCGAGAAAGTAAGGCTTCAATAGTGGAAAGCTTTTGTGAATTCAATGAGCAAGGAGAATTGTTTGCAGTAAATATGTATATCGAGGAATATTTGTTTGGAACACATTACAACCATAAACCCCGATCTACTCGAAAATTATTACTTAACAAAAAAGAACTCAGGAAGCTCAATAAACAAGTTAAAAATGTTGGTCTTACAATCCTTCCCTTAAAGCTTTTTATTACAGATAAAGGCTATGCCAAAATGATTATTGCTCTAGCTCGAGGTAAAAAATTGTACGATAAACGTGACACATTAAAAGACCGAGACAATAAACGTAACCTAGATCGAATCAAAAAAAAATTCTCAAATAAATAATTTTGTAATTATTTTTTAGCTCCTAATAAAGCTAGTTTTTGTCCTTCAGCATGGGAACAAATCGAAACACCCCAAAGGTTTCCTTATCAAATTCATTTTCAGACTTACGCGTAAATCGAGTCATTATTTGTTCATCAGTACCAATAGGTATTACTAGGTGTCCACCAAAAGCAAGTTGTTGGAGTAATGGTTTAGGAACATCAGGTGCTCCAGCGGTAACCACAACACCATTAAAAGGAGCTGCCTCAGGTATTCCTAAATATCCGTCGCCAAAAATAATCTTTTTGGGTTTTAAACTTAATTTGGTAAACAAACGCTGAGTTTTTTTAAATAATTCCTGTTGACGTTCTATGGTGTACGTTTTAATTCCTAAGGCTAGTAAAACGGCAGTTTGATAACCAGAACCTGTTCCAATTTCTAAAACCACATCTCCAGCTTTTATCTCTAAAAGTTGAGATTGAAAAGCAACCGTATAAGGATGTGAAATGGTTTGGTCTGCTGCTATTGGAAAAGCTTTATTTTCATAAGCATGAGACTCGAGACCTGAATCCATAAACCAATGTCTAGGCACCTGAAGCATCGCCTCTAATATCTTGGGATCTTTAATACCCATTGCTGCTAATTTATCAATAAGTAATTTTCGTTGTCCTTTATGTTTGGCAGTATCCAAAGGTCTATTCATGAGTGCAAAAATAAACAATAAAATGGCTTTTCTAGTGAAGTATTAAGAGAAATTAAGTCTAAAAATGTACCTTTGATTCATACTAATAAATCGCACAATAATACTTATGATAAAGCTGAAAGTAGGAGTTTTAGGAGTAGGACATTTGGGTAAAATTCATTTAAGATTGTTGGAAGAATCTGAATTTTATGACTTGATAGGTTTTTATGATTCCGATAAAAAAAAAGCAGATGAGTTGGCCAAAAAAGAAGGTTTTCTAGCTTTTGAAACCATCGAAGATCTTCTATCTAAAGTTGAGGTAGTTAATGTAGTCACACCCACTCCATATCATCATGAAATGGCTGTTCGCTGTTTGAAAGCAAAAAAGCATATTTTCATAGAAAAACCAATTACTCAAACCGTAATTCAAGCAGAAGAAATTGTTCGATTAGCCAACGAAAACAATCGCAAAGGTCAGGTTGGTCATGTAGAACGTTTCAATCCAGCCTTTAAGGCCATAAAAGCACATATTGACAGTCCAATGTTTATTGAAACTCATCGCCTTGCAGAATTCAACCCCAGAGGAACAGACGTTCCTGTTATCTTAGATTTGATGATCCACGACATTGATATCATTCTAAGTGTTGTAAACTCTCCTGTTGTAAATGTGAGTGGTTCGGGAGTTTCAGTAATCAGTGAAACACCAGACATTGCAAACGCCCGAATTGAATTTGAGAACGGTTGTGTTGCCAATTTAACAGCCAGTCGTATTTCACTCAAAAACATGCGTAAAACTCGTTTTTTTCAGAAAGAAGCTTACATTTCGGTTGATTTTTTAACCAAACAAGTTGAGGTTGTCAAAATGAAAGATGCACCCGAAGAACCAGAGGAATTCGATTTGATCCTTCAAAACGCTGAGGGTGTTAAAAAACAAATATACTTTGAACCTCCAGTAATAGAAGAATCAAATGCTATTTTAGAGGAACTAAATACTTTTGCAAAAGCCATTCAAAACAGTACCGAACCCATTGTTACTTTAGATCACGCCACTGAGGCACTCAGAGTAGCACATCAAATAATAGCTTGTTTTAAATAAATCTAAAATGAAAAATATTACCATAATCGGCAGTGGTACAATGGGCAATGGAATTGCTCATTGTTTTGCCCAAAACCAATTCAATGTTCTTTTGATTGATTTGTTCGAAGACCAACTGAAAAAAGCAATTACTACAATCAACAAAAATTTAGATCGTCAGGTTGCTAAAGAATTTATTTCAAACCAACAAAAAAAGGAAATATTAGACCGAATACAAACGACAACCGTTCTTGAAGAATCTTTAAAAGAAGCTGACTTAATTATTGAAGCTGCCTCGGAGAACATTTCAATAAAAGAAGATCTTTTTAAAAAAATAGATGCTCTGGCTCCTGCCCATTGCATTCTGGCTTCAAATACTTCATCCATCTCAATTACAAAACTGGGATCGTTTACAAAACGTCCTGAAAAAGTTATTGGTATGCATTTTATGAATCCAGTTCCCATGATGAGGCTAATTGAGGTAATTCAAGGTTTTAAGACTGACGACGACACTCTAAATCAAATCTTATCGGTCTCAAAAAAGTTAGATAAAACTCCTCTCTTGTCTCAAGATTATCCTGGTTTTGTAGCCAACAGAATTTTATTACCAATGATCAATGAAGCGATCGAGACCCTTTTTCAGGGAGTAGCCGGTGTTCAAGAAATTGATCAAATCATGAAATTAGGAATGGGGCATCCAATGGGACCTTTACAACTTGCTGATTTTATTGGTTTAGATGTATGTCTTTCTGTGTTGAATGTGTTGCATGATGGATTTGGCAATCCAAAATACGCCCCTTGCCCCCTATTGGTCAATATGGTTCAAGGGGGAAACTTTGGAGTAAAATCTAGAGTTGGATTTTATGATTATAGAATAGATATGAAAAAACCAGCGGTAGCAAGTCAATTTTTATAGCATGGGGATTAAACAACAGTTGAAATCATTAAAGGCAGAACTCCCCGAGAACATCAGTTTAGTTGCAGTTTCAAAAACAAAACCATACATTGATCTAGAACACGCCTATGAGTGTGGTCAGCGAATTTTTGGGGAAAATAAAATCCAAGAAATGACCCTGAAATGGGAAAGTCTCCCCAAAGACATTCAATGGCACATGATTGGACATGTACAAACCAATAAAGTCAAATACATGGCTCCCTATGTAAGCCTAATTCACGGAATTGATCGACATAAGCTTTTAAAAGAAATCAATAAACAAGGAGCTAAAAACAATCGTGTGATTGAGTGTTTACTCCAAATGCACATTGCTCAAGAAGAAACAAAATTTGGCTTTAATCTTGAAGAACTAAAAGAGGTTGTCAATGAGTTAAAAATTAATCCTTTACCAAATATTAAAATCAAAGGATTGATGGGGATGGCTACATTCACTGAAAATAAGGATCAAATCAGAAAAGAATTTAAAATATTAAAACAGTATTTTGATTGGATTCAAACCCAACTTACTGAAATTACAGAACTGTCTATGGGAATGAGTGGAGATTATTCCATTGCTATTGAAGAAGGAAGTACCATGATCCGGGTGGGAAGCAAAATTTTTGGAAAGAGAAACTACTAGCCCATGTTCGCAATCCTTGATATTGAGACTACGGGTGGTAAATTCAATGAAGAAGGAATTACCGAAATCGCAATTTATCGATATGATGGACAAGTAATCCTAGATAAAATATCAAGTTTAGTCAATCCAAATCGAAAAATTCAACCCTT
The DNA here is from genome assembly GCA_913020155.1 of uncultured Flavobacteriales bacterium. Taxonomy (GTDB): domain Bacteria; phylum Bacteroidota; class Bacteroidia; order Flavobacteriales; family Flavobacteriaceae; genus Arcticimaribacter. Next base: position 5,334 of record CAJWBA010000027.1, on the reverse strand, counting down.
TGTAGAGCGTTTGACAGGAATCAACGGCAAAATGCTTGTCAATGCTCCCAAGTTTTTTGAACTAGCTAAACGAATAGTAGAAATTACCGAAGGTTGTGTAATTGTTGCTCACAATGCAGAATTTGACTACAGGATTTTACAAACCGAATTCAGACGACTTGGATATTCTTTTGAGAGCAAGTCGTTATGTACAGTCGCCCTAGCTCAAAAGCTACTCCCAGAAGCGGAATCCTACAAACTTGGAAAACTCGTTCGTTCACTTGGTATACCTATTACAGATCGTCATCGTGCCCATGGTGATGCCTTGGCTACTCTTGAGCTCTTTAAGTTATTGCTTGAAAAAGATTCTGGGAAAGAAATAATCAGTATGTACATAAAAGAACTAAATAGCAATAAAGTAGCTCCCAAATTTCTAAATATTATTGAAGAATTACCCTCAGAAATAGGGGTGTACTACATTCATGATCTTGATGGTACTATTTTTTACATTGGTAAAAGCAAAAACATCAAGAAACGCGTTTTAAGTCATTTAACAGCTGAAACTTCAAAAGCACAAAAAATTCAAAAAAAATTAGCTCGTTTGTCTTTTGAACTTACTGGAAATGAATGTATTGCACTTCTTAAAGAGCAGAACGAAATCAAAAAAAATCAACCCGATCTGAACCATGCTATGAAATACCGTCACTTTGAAATTGGTATTCGAATCGACTGGTCAAGCCCATACCATCATTTGGTCATAGAGCAGGTAAAGCAAGAGGAGGAGTATTTGGAGGTTTTCAAAAATAAAAAGACTGCTAATAGAAAATTACGAGTCTGGTTGGATAAATTTACCCTTTGTGAAAGTAAAACTTCCCTTGGAAATCCAAAGAAAGCATGCTTTGGAAATGGAATAAAGAAATGTAATGGAGCCTGTGTGGGTGATGAATCCTCTCATATTTACAATAAACGTCTTCTAAAAATTGAAAAAAGTTTGAGTTACCCGCATAAAAATATGCTGATTATTGACAAAGGGAAAACAAAAGGGGAACAAAGTTTTATTTACATAAAAAACACTGTTTTTCAGGGATATGGATATTTTAGTTTAAACCATCAGATCAAGACATCTGATGCGATTGAAAAACGCTTAATACCCATAACAAACAACAGAGATTCACAAGCGCTTATTCGCGGTTTCATCGGCAGAAAACGGTTTAAAAAAATCATAAATTTAGACCCCTCTTAAAATTCATTAACTTTACGCTTTGAAATGCAAAACAACAAAACACCTTACTGGAAACATCGTCTTCATGAAATTGTTTATGAAGCAGATACTTTAGCCGGAAAACGTTTCGATCTCATTTTGTTGATCCTAATTCTTTTGAGTGTAATTTTAGTAATGCTCGAAAGTGTTACTTCAATTCAAAACAGGTATACAACAATATTCAACATACTTGAATGGCTCATCACGGGATTGTTTACTGCAGAATACATTGTTCGCTTGGTCGCAATCAAAAAGCCTATTAGTTATGTATTCAGCTTTTTTGGAGTCATCGATCTTTTGTCTACCCTACCCAAATACATTTCGATATTTTTGGTCGGAACAGAGTCCTTGATAGCTCTTCGAGCCCTTCGTTTACTTCGCGTATTCAGGATTTTAAAAATTACTCGATTTATTGGAGAATCTAATTTTCTAATCAAAGCCTTGTATGCAAGTCGAGCCAAAATAGTAGTTTTTCTTTTTGCAGTATTTATTCTTTGTATCATTTTTGGAACACTTATGTACTTGATTGAAGGAGAGCCAAATGGCTTTACAAGTATTCCAAGAAGTATTTATTGGGCAATTGTTACAATGACGACTGTTGGTTATGGTGATATCGCTCCTCAGACCCCTTTGGGTCAGCTTTTAGCATCCGTTATTATGATTATGGGGTATGGGGTCATAGCTGTCCCAACAGGGATTGTATCGGCTCAAATGAGCATCCAGACCAAAGTAGTAGATATCAATACCCAAGCATGTCAGCAGTGCAATACAGAACACCACAAAGATGATGCTCTTTACTGTCACCATTGCGGTAGTATTTTAAACGATGAATTCTAAACAGCTATTGTATGTTGCAGGCCCTACTGCTTCAGGAAAAACTACCTTAGCAATTGCTTTGGCTAAATATTTTAAAACCGAAATTATTTCTTGTGATTCTCGACAGTTTTACAAAGAAATGTCAATCGGAACTGCTGTACCTTCATCAGAGGAATTAGCTGCTGTACCGCATCACTTCATCCAACAAAGAAGTATTCAAAACCCATACAGCGTTGGTGATTTTCAAAGAGAAGCTTTGGATTTACTAAAAATCCTATTTAAAACAAAAGATAAGATCATTTTGGTTGGAGGTTCTGGAATGTACGCTGATGCCCTGATTGATGGATTGGATCATTTTCCTGAGGTAGATTCTTCGTTCAGAGATAAACTCCAAAAACAGTCAGAAGAAGAAGGTATAAATACACTTCAACAACTTTTAAAAAAACTCGACCCAGACTATTACAAAAAAGTTGACCTCGAAAACCCCCATCGTTTGATTCGAGCCCTAGAAGTATGCTTCAGCTGTGGTAAACCCTACTCTTCTTTTTTGGGAAACAAAAAAGCACCTGATTTTTTTAGTACTCAACAACTCGTAATTCAATGGGAACGATCAGTACTTTATGAACGAATCAATCTTAGAGTGGACAAAATGCTTGAACAGGGTTTGGAAGAAGAAGCAAAAAATCTTTATACATTCAAAAAAATAAATACACTTCAAACTGTTGGTTACAAGGAGTGGTTTGCGTACTTTGACGGAACAAAAACTCGCGAAACCGCAGTAGAAGAAATTAAAAAAAATACCCGTCGATACGCTAAACGTCAATCTACATGGTTCAGAAAATACTCCAACGCAATTCATGTCAACGGATGTAGTCCAGTAGAAGACGTTTTAATGAAATTATAATAAACTACAAAAGACCTTCTAAGTTTTGCTTATAATAAAGAGCGCTGTCAGCGGCACTTTGCATGGATGATTTCGCAAAATTACCTCCCTGTTCGATGTACAAATATTTCAAACCAGAGGTTTCTGGATCGGGTAATATCTTGGTGTAGTCAATGGATCCATTACCAAGTTCGCTGTAATCGAGAGTTACCTTGTCCATATCCTTAATATGCCACATCACATATCGTCCCGGTTGCTGAGAGACAAGGTCTTTGGGTGTTTTTCCAGAATGAACCAACCAATACATGTCCATTTGTAATTTCACAAATTTGGAATCCGTGAGTTGCATCAAAATATCATTTCCAGTAGTACCGTTCCAATCGTCAAATTCATATCCGTGATTGTGATATGCAAAGCCTATACCCGATTTTGCTGTATGTTCACCAATTGTATTTAGTTTATCTGCTAAATGCTTGAACCCTTTGGGATTTCGATTTTCAGGCTTCACAAAGGGCCAGGTTATGTAGTGTGAATTTAAAGTTTTTGCAGTTTGAATACATTTGTCAACATAAAGGAGTAGATTTTCTGTAGAGGCATTAAAATATTCAGGAAAACTGTAATGACCACTCGATGTAGAAAGTCCTAAATCGTCCAAAATTCCTTTGAATTCAATAATTTTAAATCCGTAAATTGTTTCTGTATCTGCCTTAAATCCATAGGTTTCAAAATCCTGATATCCCATAGTTTTTAGCTTCTTCAAAGTGTCAAGGGGATCCAATTTCATTGCATCACGAACACTGTAAAGCTGTAAACCCATTTTATAGTTCTTTGTTTTAGAAAAGGATAAATGAGGTAAACCTGCTGTAAAACCTGCGCTTATGAAGGCTGTTTTTTGAATGAATACTTTTCTTTTCATGTCCTAATGTGGTATAAATTTTAGAATCACAGTTATTTTATTTAGAATGTTTAGCAATATTACAAATATTTACTTACTCTCAATATTGAATCATTTTAAGAATAGACCAATCCCTCCCTTATCTATTTCATTTAAAAAAATCACTCATTTCTTTTTATTTCAATAGTTTTATAAATTCGTTTAATTTCCTTGACATCATCAATATCGCTCGAATTCACCAAGAATCTGAATAAAACTAGCCCTTTTTTTGTCTTAGATTCAATCAACTCTATGTCCTGATCAATCGTTAACGGTAAATTACCTTGCTGAGCAATCAAAAGATTTAATTTGTTGGATTGAAATTGTTGATCATTTTTTGCATAAAAACTCACGGTATTGGGCTCATAAAGAGCGACAGACCAATAATTCGAACTTGAGATGTTAGCTGACAAATTAAGGGGGCCTTCTTCCAAATTAAAAAAACAACTGACATACATGAAGTCTGGATTAGGTTTAACAATCACCTGACTTTTATGATCGATTAGATTTCCAAGTTGTATCATATTTTCTGAGCCTCCTATTTTGCTCACTGCACCCTTGAAAAGTAGGCTTGGATAGTATTTGATAAACCCTTTGTAACCCAATACAAATCCAATAATCAATGCAATACCAAAAAGTATACGATGTGTTTTCATTGATTAATTTTTTTAAGCGTTGGCAACTCGATCGCATCTTTATTCTTGTAAACATTTTCTGCAGAATTGTAAAGACGTAATAAAATACTCATGTTGTTCGCTTCTCCTGCTGGCAACCAATTCTCTTTTTTTGGATCTCTTGAAACAATCAACTCATAAGAATTTTTAAGAGAATCTTTGTAAACTATGTTTTCCATGTTAAAGCTGAATACACCCTTATCATTAGGTATCAAAAAATGATCTTCCCCGTAAAGTGTGTAACTCCAATAACGTGTATCAAAACTACTTCCTGTCAACTTGTAATCGTTTGAAGAAGATAGTGGGTTTCCCTCCTCGTCTGTGGAAGCAATAAAATAAATTACCTCAGAATCTTGTAATGCCAGAAGTCCGATTTTCCCTATGTATGCTTTTTGAAGCTCATTTGTTGCTAAATCCATTGAAGTGAAATACCTCCAAACACCATTTTTGAGAATAAGATCACTGTCTTTGCCTAATTGATTAATTTTGAAATTAGCCCAAAAACCGCCAATTAAAATTCCTGCAAAAAATAAAAGAAATACAATTATACTTTTTTTCATAGTTTTCCACTTTCTACCCTAAGCAGTTGATAAAACGTTTAATTATTTTGATTTTGAAATGCCAATAAGGTAGTTTTTTAAATTTTATTAAGGATCATTTATTGCAACATAATCCCTATTAGATATTAAACATTAATTTGTTGAAAGCATACAACAGTCCCAGAATATTGAAACAAAAACACCCTTTACAGTATTTTGTAAAGGGCGTTTGTTTTAAACATCAAAAG
>CAJWBA010000026.1 GCA_913020155.1 uncultured Flavobacteriales bacterium | reverse complement strand
ATTGAAAAGCGTTGATTCATGAAAAAATTAATATTAAATGTTCTTAAAATATTTCTTGGGCTATTGGCTGTTTTACTTCTAACTGTCGCCTTTGGATACTTTTATTTGAATGCCAAGGGTTTGGATTTTGAGGGTGAATATGAGGAGAAAGGAGAAGAAATCAAGGAATTGAGTATTGATGGAATACGTTTTTTGGATCGCAATAGAAATCAAAAATTGGATGTGTATGAGGATGCTCGGGAATCCATAGAAAGAAGAGCTGAAGATTTGTTATCACAAATGACCCTCGAAGAAAAAATACACTTATTGAAAGGGTCGGGAATGAAGTCTGCTTTGGGTCAAGCTACAGGAGGAGTTCCAGGAGCAGTTGGAACAATTGTACCCACACCAAGATTGGGAATCCCTGAGCTTTATTTGTCTGATGGTCCCGCAGGATTACGCATTTCTGCTACTCGAAAAAATGAATCCAGAACCTATTATGCTACTGCCTTCCCTATTGGTAGTTTGCTCGCCTCTACCTGGAACACAGACTTAATATATGAGGTCGGAAAAGCTATGGGTAACGAAGCCCTGAGTTATGGTATCGATGTAATCCTTGGTCCTGGAGCTAACATCCACAGGAATCCACTGTGTGGAAGAAATTTTGAGTATTATTCTGAAGATCCCATTTTAAGTGGAAACATTAGTGCCGCAATGATCAATGGAATTGAATCCAATGGAGTGGGAACGGCTCCAAAGCATTTTGTGGTTAACAATCAAGAAACCGCTAGAAATTACAATAATGCTATTGTTTCTGAGAGAGCACTTAGAGAAATTTATTTAAAGTGTTTTGAAATTATTGTAAAAAAATCACAGCCTTGGTCTCTGATGTCTTCTTACAACAAAGTGAATGGAGAATATGTTCCAGAAAGCAGAAAACTGCTTACCGACATACTGAGAACGGAATGGGGGTTTGAGGGCGTTGTGATGACCGATTGGTTTGGTGGAGAAGATGCAACCGGATCCATCAATGCGGGTAACGATCTTTTGGAACCCGGAACAAAAAATCAATGGGATGCACTGAAAAAATCAGCAAAGGAAGGAGACTTAACACAAGAAAATATTGATACCTCTGCAAAGCGGATTTTAAAACTGATTTTAGGCTCTAAAAAAATGAAAGTTTACGCATTTGATAATAATCCAAAATTAGAAGAGCACGCAAAAATTACCCGGAATTCGGCATCGGAGGGAATGGTCCTTCTTAAAAATGAAAACATGCTCCCCTTTAAGGAGGTAAAAAACATAGCTCTTATTGGATCTACCTCATACAATTTCATATCCGGTGGAACGGGCTCAGGTGATGTTGATGAGGCCTACACTGTCGCTTTAGATGAGGCTCTTAAAAATACTGGATATGAGTTGAATAAAGATGCACTAGAAACTTATGAAGAACATCAAGCAAAGAACCCATACGTAAAACCCCAAGGGACTATCGAAGTTTTGAAAGCGATGATGAATCCCTATTCTCCTGAGAATTTTGATTACTCCACAAAGCTTCTTAAGGAGGTGGCAAAAACTTCGGATGTTGCTGTTATTACTATTGGTAGAAATAGTGGTGAGGGTTCTGATCGTGTAGAAATAGATGATTTTGAAATGACGGATCAAGAGATTCAAATGATCAAAAACACTTGTAAAGAGTTTCATACGCTCAACAAAAAAGTGCTTGTTGTTTTGAATGTTGGTGGAGTTGTAGAAACCGCTTCATGGAAAAATCATCCTGATGCTATTTTGCTTGCTTGGCAAGGAGGACAAGAGGGGGGGAACTCTGTAGTAGATATTCTTGATGGAAGAATCAACCCAAGTGGTAAATTACCCATGACATTCCCAATTAATTTGAGTGATCATAAGTCTTCAGAGAACTTCCCTATGGACGGTGAAAAAATGGATATTTTATCCATGTTTTTTTCAAAAGAAAAATCTGAAGATGAGTTAATAAAAAATAAAGACTACACCCTTTATGAAGAGGGTATTTATGTAGGTTACAGGCATTTTGATAAAGAAAATCTGGAGGTTTCTTTTCCTTTTGGATATGGTTTGTCCTATACAGCTTTTGAATATTCTGATCTCAAAACAACGGAAAATATGGACACACTTAGAATTAGTGTTAGATTGAAAAACACAGGGACAGTGAGTGGTAAAGAAATTATTCAGGCTTTTACCTCAAAACCAGAAACGGAAATTGATCGTCCTATTCGAGAATTAAAAGCCTTTGTCAAAACAACTCTATTGGAACCTGGAGAAACTGCAGAGGTAGAGTTTAACATTCCCGTTTTAGATTTATCGTATTGGGATGAGACCCTAAATAGCTGGAATTTAGAGAACGGTTCTTATGTAATTGAGGTTGGAGCTTCGTCCCGGGACATTAGGCTAAGTCAAAAAATTGATTTAAAAAAACAAGAGTCTCTAGGGAAGTAGGTTGAGTCTTTATCTTAACTTTGATTTTTAGGAGAATCGTTTTTACTCCCATTTGTCCGCCTCATTTTTTTTGCCCATTTCACTAAAAATTTCACACTCAGTTTGTGAGATAATCTGGATAGAAAATACATGAATATCGCATCGGGTCCGATGATCACTCGGGTCTTCTTTTTTTGGATTGCAGCTATTATTTTATCTGCTGCCTTATCGGCAGTAGTCGGAAAGTGAGCCTCTAACTTTTTGAGCTGAACCTCGCTTAAGGTGCTGCCTTCAATGTTTCTCACAATATTGGTTTTTATCCCACCTGGGTGAACACTGGTTACAGTTACTCCTGTTTTCTGGCATAACTCTTCTACTGCAACTGCCTCGCTAAAGCCCCTTATTGCAAATTTTGAGGTACTGTAAACGGATTGATATGGCGTGCCCAAAATTCCCATAATACTTGAAACGTTTACAACGCTGGATTCTTTTTGCTCTCTCAGTGATGGAAGGAAAGCCAAGGTTCCGTATATCATCCCCCACAAGTTTACTCCAAGAACTTTATTGTATGTTTCTATGGTGGTTTCTGCAGCTGATGAATTCCCGTTAGTAATTCCAGCATTATTGATCACTATGTCTACTTTTTTGTAGTGTTTAATACAGTTATTTGCAAATTGGTGAAATTGATCTTTATGGGAAACATCAAAAACTTCTTTATAAACTTCCTCCTTCGATCCGATTAATTTAATTGTTTCGTTAAGCGTGCTTTCATTTAAATCATTTAAAGCTAATTTAGCTCCTTTTTTATGCAGTTTTAATGCAATTGATCGGCCAATTCCTGACCCCGCTCCTGTTATTACAGCAACTTTATTTTTCAAATTTTTCATTAAATTTTATGCTAATTAATGTCTAATAAAAGTAATAAAAAAAAACGAGGGCAAGCTCGATTTTTAATAAGTGTACAAAGCAGCAGATTAGCCCTATTTAAGTTCTTAAATGCATTGGGTTTCCTTTTGAATTCCCCAGCCAAATCGTATTCAAAAATTAAAAAAATGTATCTTTAAACAAAAATTGGTTCTATGAATTCTTCAATCCAAAAACTTTTTCTAATTCTATTGCTTCTCCATGTTTTTATGGGTTCACTATCTTGTGATTCTTCTACAGAACCTAGAAAGCCCAAAATTGCAATTGCTGGATTAGCAATCGAATCCAGTACTTTTTCTCCAGCAAAAACAGAAGCCAAAGCCTTTCAAGCACTAATAGGAGAGGATGTTTTTAAATACTATCCTTTTTTGAGTGAAAAAAGTCCACAACGACAAATCGCAGAATGGGTTCCTACCCTGAGAGGTCATTCTTTACCCGGTGGAATAGTAACTCGAGAAGCTTATGATTCGTTAGTTGGGATTACACTGAATATGCTGAAAGAAAAAATGCCATATGACGGTTTGTTTTTTGACATACATGGAGCAATGAGTGTTGAGGGTATCGATGACCCCGAGGGGGATTTTATCGCTAAAATTAGAGCCGTTATCGGTAATGAAACCATTATTTCTACTTCAATGGATTTACATGGAAATGTGTCTGAACGTTTAGCGCAACACACCGATCTAATTACTGCTTATCGAATGGCACCTCATGAAGATGCTCTAGAATCAAAACAAAGAGCGGTAGATAATTTGATAGATCGCTTGGTCTTTGGAAAAGGAAAGCCAAAATACAAGGCATGGATTCCTGTTCCAATATTGTTACCTGGAGAGAAAACAAGTACCCGTATTGAACCTGGAAAAAGTCTTTATGCTCAAATTGAGCCCCTGACCCAAAAAAAAGGAGTCATCGATGCTGCAATTTGGATTGGATATGCTTGGGCAGATGAACCCAGAAATCACGCTGTTGTTATGGTTACTGGAGATGACAAAAAAGAAGTGTCTGAAAGTGCAGAAATCTTAGCAAAAAAGTTTTGGGATGTTCGAAATTCTTTTGATTTTGTTGCGCCAACAACTACCTTCGAAAAAAGTCTTGATATGGCTTTGAATTCCTCCAAAAAGCCTTTCATCATAAGTGATATGGGTGATAATCCAACAGCAGGAGGAGCTGGAGATGTTACCTGGACATTAAGAGAATTATTGAAAAACAAGGTTTTTAAGGATCGTTCGGGACCAAATCTAATCTATGCTTCTATTCCGGGTCCAGAAATGATTATTGCTGCAAAAAAAGCTGGTGTAGGCGGAACAGTTTCTGCAAAAATAGGTGCCCTAGTTGATGACCGTTTTGCTCCCCCTTTGTTAGTTAATGGTGTGGTAGAAGCCATTTACGAAGGTGATGTTCATGCCGAAACTGAAGCTATTATTCGCGTAGGAAGTATCCGGATCATTGTTACCAAAAAACGAAAACCTTACCATCGTGAAAAGGATTTTACACAACTAGGGCTGACTCCTCGTAAATCAGATATTCTTGTAGTGAAAATTGGGTATCTAGTGCCTGAATTGTACAATATGCGTGGAGATTGGGTTATGGCACTTACCCCAGGCGGTGTTGATCAAGACCTCTTTCGTTTGGGATACAAAAGAATTAAGCGTCCCATGTTCCCTTTGGACAAAGACATGGAAAATGTAAATTTAAAAACACGTTTTATTGTTGCATCGGATGCTTTGAATGATTAAAAAGTTAAACTTTATATAGACTTTTTAAAATTATACTTTTTTGTTTTTCAACTTTCACCCTTTTTTTGTTTTGGATGAATATCCCCAAAACAACCTGTAAAAAATCCATGAGTATAAAAAAAGAAAAAGCATCACTAGATCCGCGTTCAGGAATTTCTGATCATATCCAATCTAAAATTGAACAAGATGTTCTAAGGCTTCTGGGCAGCTTATAGAGTGATAATATAGCTGGATTTAAAGACCAAAAAACTGAAAATTCCCAAGCTATTGGTCAGTTAAATGCTTATTTCATTGTGGGATTAACCAGGGATTTAGTGCCCGACAATGATCAAAATGAATCGAACTACGTTTGCGAATTTCAATATATTCATTGAGAATTGCATGCTTATTGGATTTTTGAAAGTGAAGAAAATTATTTGAATAAAATCATTTCACTTTCCAATAAAAAAATTAAGTGCCAAAAGATTTGATAAATACGGGCGTGATTGTTTTGTCATTGGTTTAAAAGATACTCCAAAGGCAAAATTCTTTTTCTAAAAAAAGCTGAGAATAAAAAGCCAAAAAGTTTTCCAAACTAAATAAACTAAATGCCCAACGACAAGACCAATCGCAAAAATTTTTTGACTTTTAAGATCTCCTCCAAAGAGGTTTAGTTTTCTTACAAGTAGGTAAGAAAGGGAAATACTTATCATTATCCAAAGACCAAAAGCAGCATAGTCTAAAAGTGTGAATAGAGGGATCATTCCTTAAAGGCATAAAACTCTTAGCTACTTTTAATCTCTCTTTTTTGTAAACTCTTTATTAGTCTAGTTTTTGAGTTTATGTTTATCTTTCAGGATACTTAAATATTGTACAGCTCATGAAAAGCAAAGCAAAACTGAGTCGCCAAATGGGGTTGTTCGCTGTAATTGCAACTGGGGTTTCATCTATGGTAGGGGCGTCCATAAATGTGGTGCCCTTTATGATTCACAGAAGTGTTCCAACCATTGGACCTAACGTACTTTGGGCTTTTGCTTTTGCTGCTCTTCCGGCCTTATTTGCTGGTCTTTCTTATGCTGTATTATCTTCTGCAATGCCCAGAGCTGGTGGAAGTTATTTGTATGCAAGTCGAGGATTGAACCCTTATCTTGGGTTTATTGCCAGTTTTTCTCAATGGTTTGGATTGTCAATTGTTATTGGTGTTATTGCCTACATAACAATTCCTTTTATCAGGGATATCGCATTGAGTTATGAAATTTATTGGCTATCAACTCTTTTGGAGGTTGGATTTGTTCGGGTTAGTTTGTCTCTAAGTTTTATTTGGGCGTTTGTGTATTTGAATATTAAAGGAATAAAATCATATACCAATTTGTTGATCCCCATGGTTATCCTTATTTTTTGTTTGGGGAGCATTGTTATTTTATCCAGTTTCTTTTTCGATGAGAATGATTTTCTATTAGCAATCAATCAAAAAGGGGGTATTACCCATGTTTTGTCTGCCCAACCCGATTTTGAGTGGTATGCCTTTTTATCTGCTTCGGCAATTTTGTTTTCCAGTTTTATTGGTTTTGATGCAATTGCTCAAACAGGTAGTGAAGCGGTCAATCCTGGGAGAGATTTACCTTTAGCTATTTTGATTTCAATTTTGGGTGTGGGTTTATTTTATTTTCTTTTTACAGCTTCCGTTTACAAAATTATACCTTGGAGTTTTGTTGCGGAACAAGCTCAAAACAATGACATTACTGCCCCTGGACTTCTAAGTTATGTTCTGCCTGATGGGTTGGACACTTTAATAATTTTGGGAGCAACTATTGCTTTGATCAATGACCTTCCGGCGATGCTACTCTCTGTTTCTCGACTTATGTTTGCCTGGGCTAAAGATGGAATTGTTTCCGATAAAATCACTACAATCCACCTCAAAAACAATACACCTTATGTAGCGTTAATTATCGCTGGGATCCTGTCAAGTATTGGTGTATTGGGGTCTTATTTTGCAGGTGACTTTTTCTTAGGGATTGATATTATGGTTACTTCAATGCTGGTTAATTTTTTGCTCATGTGTATTACATTAATAACACTAAAGAAACACAACTTTGAATTATTTAGTAAAATTAAAGTCATGAAAAACAGAGGTTTACAAATTTTTATTGGTTGGGGCGGAGTGTTTTTTCTAACTGGTTTTCTAATAATTCATACCTACAAAGACCTTACAAGTAAGGTTGATGCATGGTATTTTCACTCTACCTATATTTGGCTTATTGTAATTGGAATAGCTAGTTTTATTTTTTTACGTCAGTGGAAAAAATTAAAACTAAAAAACAACGATATTAATACAAGATTTAAAAATTTACCCAACGAATAATTATGGACAAAATCGTTAAACTCTCTTCTTCACTTTCAATACCAAAATTGATCATTGGGTTGTGGCAAATTGCAGATATGGAAAGGACAAATCAGCAGCTTGATTTAACCAAAACAGCAACCCATATGGATTCTTATGTAGAAGCTGGATTTACTACTTTTGATATAGCGGATCATTATGGCTCAAGTGAAATCATAGCCGGAATTTGTAAAAACAATCATCCTGAAAATAAATCGATTCGGTTATTGACCAAATGGGTTCCAAAGCCAGGTCCAATTGATAAGAAAAAGGTAAGAGAAGCCATTGAAACGGCACTTCAAAGAATGCACCAAAAAAGCATTGACTTGATTCAATTTCATGCATGGCTTTATGCTGATCCGAGCTGGCTAGATGCTCTTTTTTATCTAAAAGAATTAAAAGACGAAGGACTCATCCAAAATATTGGGGTTACAAATTTTGATGCTCATCACTTACGAATAGCTTTGGCTAGTGGTATCACAATTGTGAGTAATCAAATTTCACATTCTGTTATTGACCGACGTGCTTTAGGTGCAATGAAAGAAGTTTGTGATCAGTACAAGGTTCATTTATTTGCATATGGTACCCTTTTAGGTGGGTTTTTATCAGACCGATGGTTGGGAGTTGAGAAACCACAAGCAGCGACATTAAGTACTTGGTCTCAAATGAAATACATACGTTTTATTGAAGCTTCTGGGGGTTGGCAATTTTTTCAAAAACTCCTGGAAACCTTAAATAGAATTGCTCAAAAACACAAAACTTCTATTGCCAATATTGCAAGCCGATTTGTACTTGAAAACACCAATGTAGCTGCTGTTATTATCGGAGCCCGGTTGGGGGAAAATTCTCATATTGCAGCCCATACAGAATTACTCAACATTACTTTTGAGGAGAATGATATTCAAACGCTTGAAAAAGTGATCTCAAAATTAACTCCCATCCCAGGAAACTGTGGAGACGAATACCGTAAGCCTCCTTTTTTAACTGCCTCAGGTGATTTGAGTCATCATCTAGAAACCATTCTTCCTGTTTATCCAAAAGTCAAGCAATCTGAGCAACGAGAACAGGTTTACAGCGGTACTGTTTGGGAATCTTTTGCTGGTTATTCTAGAGCTGTAAAAAAAGGAAATCGTATCGTTGTTTCGGGAACTACTGCTACCCACAAAAATAAAGTTATTGGAGGAGATGATCCTGCGGCTCAAACACATTTTGTTATTGATAAAATTGAGGCGGCAATTAGCTCTCTTGGAGGAGGTCTAAAAGACGTGGTTAGAACTAGGATTTTTGTCAATGACATTAACGATTGGGAACTTGTGGCAAAAGCACATGGAACTCGTTTCAAAAATATTGACCCTGCTAACACACTGATTGAAGCTAAACTCGTTGGCAAAGGGTATAAAGTTGAGATTGAAGCGGAAGCAATTTTAGATTAATTTTAAGAATCAATCAGTTGTTCACCTAGAGTTTCCATTTTGATCTGAACCGCTTTACCTCTTCCTCAAAAATATCAATCAACTGTTCAGCCTGCTTAAGAAGTTTCCTGTCATGATCCGAAGGAATTGACAATCTTGCTTTTGAGACTTTTACAGCCCTTCTCATTAAAGCGTGTGCAGTTATTTTATTGCTTTGCCAAGCACCAACTTGTCGATCGACAGCCTTATCTCTACCCATTAGTTGAATGGATTTTAGTTCTGTTAACAATCCTTTATTTTTTAATTTACTTTTTTTAGATGAACTAGAGTCTTTAATCTTTTGTTCAAAACCGTCTAGTTCCCCTAGGAGAAATGTTAATGTTTTCACTTGGTTGTCTACTTGCTTTTGAAAAGTATACAAAGCTTGATCTACTTCATCTTCTATTTCAAATCTTGGGTCTGCAACTACTTCAATTGAAGTGGTTTTTGTTTGATCTTGATATTTTATTTCAGCTTTGTATTTTCCGGGTAGTACAGGGATTCCTCTTGATTCTTCATTGATCCATGATCCAGGGAGTGTGGTTGTTTTTTCATCCAATTTCCAAGTAATGTAATTTAATCCTTTCTTTAAATTCTTTTCAACTACCGTATTTATAGTTTGCATTTTTGAATTTTGAATAACTGCAGTTACAGAATCTAATGCAGTGGGTTTATCATTCAAAAAAAATGGGATTTGTACTTTTTGAAAAACTCGATTTTTCCCTTCGAATGTGGTGTGAAATCCAGTCCAAATGTTCCCGGGAGGAGCGATAAATAACCCCTTAACTTGTACAACTTTGTTGAGGGATAAGGGAATCAATTTTTGCTCTGAATTTTTGGTTATAATGTCTCTTAGGCTGAGCAAATCATCCAAAATCCAAATTGCTCTCCCAAAAGTTCCAATGACCAGTGCTGATTCTTTTTCTTGAATCTTGAGGTCCATTGTGGATACTGAGGGAAATCCATTTTTGACCTGTACCCAATCCTGTCCCTCATTAATGCTTACCCAAAGACCATTTTCAGTACCAAGAAAGAGTAGTCTTTTTTCCTTTGGATCTTGAATAAAAGAGAGCGTGTAGCCTTTGACATCCTTTTCGCTGACCATTGAAGTCCAATGTTCACCGTAATCAGAAGTTTTGAATAAATAGGGTGCATAGTCTCCTTTTCTGTAGTTATTGACGACCGCCCATGCGGTTCCTTCATAAAACCTTGAAGCGTGAATTCTTGCTATCCAAGACTCCTCTGGAAGCCCTTTAACTTTGGTTGTTAAATTTTTCCAAGTAGAACCGCCATCTTTAGTCAACTGAATTTGACCATCGTCTGTACCTACCCAAACAATATTTTGATTTAAGGTACTTGGAGCAATACTCAGTATGCTTGTGTAATTCTCAGCCCCTGAAACATCAAGGGTTAGCCCTCCATAATCTGCCTTCTGATATTCGGGATTATTTGTGGTGAGATCTGGAGAAATAATTTCCCAGTTTCTCCCTTTATCTTGAGATTTATGAACGTATTGTGATCCATAATACACGCCTTTAGGGTTAAAGGGATCTTTAGAAAATCCGGAGTTCCAGTTAAACCTCAACGGAGTTTTTGTGTGGATTGGTTGCGGAGATATGCTTTGATAATATCCACTTATTTTGTCGTATCGGTACAAATCTCCATTTTGTGAAGTTCCATACCCAAAACGAGAATTTTCTCGATCAGGTGCAATGTAAAATCCATCTCCTCCTACAAGATATTGCCAATAGAGGGTTCGGATGCCTCCTCTTTTCCAAGTGTAAGAGGGTCCAAACCAATTTCCATTATCTTGCATTCCTCCATAGACACTGAAAGGTGTGTCATAATCAACATTAATTTGATAAAATTGAGCGACTGGGATGTTCTCAGGAAAATACCAACTTTTACCGTGGTCGTAAGTAATTCCTATTCCACCATCCCCTCCAATAATAAAGTGTTCGGGATCTTTGGGATTAATCCACATGGCATGAAAATCGGCATGAATTCCTTTGGTCTCATCTGCTGGAATCATCGGTGTTTGGTCAAAGGTTTTACCTCCATCATAACTTACAGAAAGCGGCTGATAAATGTTATAAAGGCGATTTTGATCTTTGGTGTCGACTGCTAAATCTTGGAAATAAAAAGGTCTGTTGTTGGTGAATTTTGGGTTGTCATTTATTTTTTCCCATGAAAAACCACCGTCATCACTTCTGTAGAGCACATTTTTTTTGGCTTCTATTTTTGCATACACTCGGTTTGGGTTACTTGGTGCAATTGCGATTCCTATTCTCCCCAGATCGCCTTGAGGAAATCCGTTTTTTGATTCGATTTTCTGCCAAGAATCCCCATAATCTTTACTGACATAAAGTCCAGATCCGGGTCCACCAGAAACAAAAGAATAAGGAGTTCTGTGGTGGTCATACATTGCCGCAAAAATCTTGTTTGGGTTTTTTGGATCCATTACCAAATCTGCTATTCCCGAAGAATTATTTGTAAACAATATTTTGTTCCAGCTTACACCACCATCCGAAGTTTTGTAAAGCCCTCGATGTTCATTTTTGGTAAATGGATCTCCCATAGTTCCTACATAAATTGTTTTTTCATCTTGAGGGTCGATCAAGATTCTATGGATTGTTTTGGTGGATTCAAGCCCCATATGTTTCCATGTTTTACCCCCATCTTCTGATTTGAATAAACCCATTCCTAGGTTCATAGAATTTCTTGGATTTCCCTCACCGGTTCCTACCCAAATTTCATTGGGATTACTTTTTTGAATAGCTATTGCTCCAATATTTTGAGTGGGTTGCTGATCAAAAACAGCGGTCCAAGCTGAGCCTCCATTTTCTGATTTCCAAACCCCACCAGAGGCAGCTCCAAGATAAATGATTTTTGGGTTGCTGGGAGCAACATCAATAGCGGTTATTCGGCCACTCATGTTTGCGGGTCCTATGTTTCTAATTTCTAAATTTTCTAAGGTGTCAAAATCTAAGACTTGTGCTTGAATTGATATGGATAGACAAATAACAATAGTAAATAAAAAACGTGTCATTAAAATGAATAATATGAATTGATTACAATGTAGTTAAAATTTGATACTTTTAAATTTCCTCTTGGGGAACTTTCGTGACTTAAATCAACAGCAAATGTTCAACTTTATCAAAATCAGAAATTCGAATTTAAGCTTTACTTTATTTCTAACTGGCTTTTTTATTTTTCAATTAACAATTGCTCAAACAACTGATCAAGAGACTAGACCTGAACTTGTTCAGTTGTTCAACGACTGGAGAAACTTTGAATCTCCTCCTTTGATTGATGGTGTATTCGATTATTCTCAAGAGACATTTGACCGCAGATGGGAGACTTTTATGTCACTTAAAACAAAACTAGAAGGTTTGGAAAAAGACAATTGGAGTGTTCAAGAGCAGGTAGATTGGCACTTACTCTGGGCTGAAATGAATGGCTATATTTTTAACACTACCATTTTGAAACCTTGGCAACGTGATCCTGCATTTTATAAATCCATATGGACCTACAAAAGCGATGTTCCTGCTCATGAAGGACCCACTCCGCATTTTGTAATTGAACTTTGGCAATACCACTTTCCGTTAAATAAAGAAAGTCGAAAAAAATTGATTTCTTCGTTAAAAAGGATTCCAAAATTAAATCAACAAGCTCAACAAAACCTTACTGGAAATGCAAAAGATTTATGGATTACCGGAATACGAGATATTCAAAATCAAGCTAAAGTTTTAGAAGGTATCCTTTCAAAACCCGATGTGATTGAGGATTATGCTCTTGTTTCTCAAATCAACAAAGCATTAGTCTCAACAAATAGCTTTGTAAATTGGCTCCAAAAAGAAGTTCCAAAAAAGAATGGACCTTCGGGGATTGGTAAAGAAAACTACACTTGGTATCAACAAAATGTTCACCTTGTCCCTTTGAGCTGGGATGATGAATTGATTCTATTGAAAAGAGAACTTGCACGCGCTTGGTCTTCGCTAAAGCTGGAAGAACACCGAAACAGAAATTTACCGGAATTAACAGCTGCTGATTCTGCTGATGCCTATGATCTGTTAGCTCAAAATGCAGCAAAAGAGTTAGTTGAATTTTTAGATAAAAATGATATCGTTACGGTCAAAGATTATTTTTCTGAGGCGCTAAAACCTCATCTGGGAAAGTACATTCCTGCAGAAAAACGAAATTTCTTTTGGATCACTGCACATTTAGATCCTAAACCTCTTTTCTCTCATTTTTATCATTGGTTTGAATTGGAGCGAATGAAATTAGAACCAAACCCAAACCCATTGCGTAAAAATGCCTTGTTGTACAATATTTTTGATTCTAGGAGCGAAGGGTTGGCTACGGCTGTTGAAGAAATGTTTATGAATGCTGGTCTTTATGATAAAAATCCGAGGGCAAGAGAAATAGTTTATATTTTGATTGCCCAGAGAGCGGCCAGAGGGCTGGGTTCATTGTATGCACATGCAAACATTATATCAATGGAGAATGCAGGTAAAATTCACTCTGAATACACCCCAAGAGGATGGATGAAGACTGAAAAAGAGCTGTTAGTTTTTGAGCAACACTTGTATCTTCGTCAGCCTGGTTATGGGACCAGTTACATTACAGGAAAATATTTGATTGAAGAAATGATGATGGATGTTGCCAAACAAAAAAAGAAAAAATTTAATCTAAAAATGTTTTTTGATGCATTAAGCGCTATTGGAAATATCCCCGTTTCCCTTGGAAGATGGGAAATGACTCAAGATTCTTCTCAGATTCAAAACAT
The DNA here is from genome assembly GCA_913020155.1 of uncultured Flavobacteriales bacterium. Classification (GTDB taxonomy): domain Bacteria; phylum Bacteroidota; class Bacteroidia; order Flavobacteriales; family Flavobacteriaceae; genus Arcticimaribacter. The sequence continues at coordinate 7,389 of CAJWBA010000026.1, read as the reverse complement.
CAAAAATTCATTCAGACCACTTAAGGAAGTATTAGCCAATTGATTTTTGTTTAATAATCATATAACATCAACTAAATAATGGTCTTTTTTTATTGCTTTGAGTAACTCGATTGTAGATAATTTTCGGAAATCATTTGCAACTTTTGGGCTTGCTCCCGTGATTAATTTTCACTATATATGGCAATTTTATCTGCTTTTTTATTCATTATTTTGACTCCCAATTCATTCAGTTTTTCTCGAAACTTACATGGCATTTATCAAATTACCGGGGTTTGTTTTATCTACTGCATCTGAAGTTCCAGCAATTTTATGTCCTTTGTGTCAGAATTTCAAAATCTTAAAGGTTGATTTTCTGTTGAGCTGATATTCGGCTTCCGAACAGTCTACATTATCAATGCAAATATTGTCTTTGTTTTCTTCACCTAGAGCCTTAATGAGTAGTCGGCTTGGATCAATTCCCTTGCTAATCAGCCAGTTCTTGGTAACCCTTGCTCTTTTTAGGGAAAGTATTCTGTTATACTCTTTGGATGCTCTAGAATCTGCGTAAGAACTTATCTGTAGCGCCATATCGGGGTGTTTGATTAGCGCTACCATTACTCTATTCAGTGATAAAATGGAGTTTCTTTTTAAGGTTGCCTTATTTAATTCAAAGAAAATTGGCTCAACACCTAAGACGCAAATTAAATCATCGGGCAAACAGTCGGTTGTCCATCTCAAATCGATGTTTTCAATTAATTTTTGTCCTTCAGAAATATCCAATTGTAATTGTCGAGTGGAATAACTAATTCCATTAGATGCTCTTAAATAATATGCTTTTGAGCAGTCAACTTTATTATCAAACTGATAGCTTCCGTTTTCATCAACGATTAGTTTTCTGATCACATTTTTGTTTGTATTTAAGAGTTCTACTTTTGCACCAATCAACAACTCCTTTGTGAACGAATCGTAAATCTTGCCTTCTATGGTCAAATCACATTCTGCTTTTTTATTTTGGAGGGATTGCTCGAATGCATTTGTTCTTCTTGAATAATTTGCATTTGTTCTTCTTGAATAATTTGCATTTGCTCTTTTGATAATTTTATAAACTTCGTCCGATGAACTTCCGTTTAATCCGTTACGGTTGGATGAGAAATAACCAAAGTCTCTTTTCTGATTGTAAACATATCCAAAATCGTCAAATGCTGAATTAATCGGAAGTCCAAGATTAATGCTTTTGAAAGGATATCCCCTTTCGTTTAGTTTTGTTGTAAAAATATCAAAACCTCCAAGGCCTAATTTCCCATCACTAGAAAAATAAAGATGATTGCTTTTGTCTACAAAGGGAAATGATTCTCTAAACTCAGTATTGACATTGGGCCCCATATTGACGGGTTGACTGTACTTTCCATCTTCAAAAATAAAAACAAACCATATGTCTGACTTCCCAAAAGAACCAGGCATATCAGATGAAAAATAAAGCTTCTTATTATCTGGACTCAACGCTGGGTGAGCTGTTGAATATTGATCCCCATTAAAGGGTAATTCTTCAATCGATCCCCATGAATTACTAGTTTTTGTAGCCTTGTATATTTTTAATTTTACTTCTTTATCTCGTGCTGATTTTAATCGTCCCTTAAAAAAATTATTTCGCGTAAAGTACATAGTTTTTCCATCGTTGCTTATGGTTGCGGTAGACTCATGATACTTGGTGTTGACCTCTCCTTTTAAAGCTTCTCGCTCTGAAAGGTTACCTAAAGAATCAATTTTAGCGATAAATAAATCGAGATAAGGTTCATTTGACCATTTAAAGTTTTTGTCTCCAGTAGTTTCCAAACTTGAAGCAAAAATTATACTTTCATTATCGTAAAAATTGGGCCCAAAATCAGAGTTTTCTGAGTTAATATCTGTTTTGTAAAGGCTGTAATTACCGCTATTTTTTTTGATAGTATCTAAGTAGTTTTCATTAGCTTCTAAGTATTTATCTGATAAAGGATAATTTTTAAATTCAATGTACTTTTTCATGAATTGGTCGGCAACATCATAGGCCTCGATGCTTTTAAAAGATATTGATGCTCTGAAATACATTTCGGGGTCGAGACCTTTTGGGTACCCCTCGATAAGTTTGTTAAACCAAACCGTAGCCAAATCATATTGACTGTTATTAAAATAAGCCATTGCTAAGTACTCAAAAATTTCTTTGGTTTGTTTTCCTGTCCTAACAAGCTTTAAATATTTTGAAATCGCTGGTGAAAATTCGTAATCATCATAATTATTTTGAGCGGTAAAAATATTATTGGTTCGCGGTTTAATTTCTTGGTCAACAAGAGTGGATAAAGAGTCTATTGGTTCCATTATTTCTAACGGATTATTTTCTGCTATCGCCGTTTGAGGGAAAAAAGCAGGACTTTTATTTTCCAACATAAAATTCGTTTGCCTTTGTGAAAATACGGAGTCGATCTGGGTTACGACTTCTTTAATCAAAATTGGATTTTTCTTTTCCTTTAGAAGGGAAGGCTGTGGGGTTTGTTCCTCAACTTTTTCGGGAATCATTCTATCGACTTCATCGTTTTTTGGAGCTGGAGTGGGTTTTGCAATTTCAACAACAGGAAGATTTTGTTGAGCCACTTTTGGCATGGTATCTTTCTTTTTTTGTGAAGTTATCCTCGGGGTTTCAGATTCAATAATCTTAGTTTTTGCAGAAGTTTCTTTTACTGTTTTTAGAGAAGTAGTGTCAGATTTTATTAGTCCTATATTTGGTTTTGATGGAGTTTGTTTTATAACAGATTTATTGGTGTGGAGCAACCAGTAATGATCTTTATCAAAATTGTTGCTGTTAATGAACCTATCGACTTCTTCTTTAGACGCCAGCTGATTTATCGACACCCGATACAATCCACTTGTTTTCTTTAGGACTTTTACTTCTTTAAATCCTTTTTTTGTAAGTTTTCGTTTTAAAATTAACGCATTAAGTTCATATCTGTAAGAACCTACAATAAGTTGTATTGACTGGTCCTGCAATTTTTTTTGAGCGGTCGTTTTTTGCAAAGGCAAAAAAAGAACCAATAACAATATGGTTGTGATATACTTTTTGATATGTAATTCTCTTTTGTTCATATTAAAAAAACCGTGGGGTCAGTATTTTTTTATTTGTTCCTAAATCAATTCTAAAGAAAACTTCGAATGACCCACTCGCATATTTTTTTATTTCAGTAGTAGAAAAATCATAACTAAATCCTATCATTAGAGCGTCCGAAACTTGGATACCTACCATAGAAGTAGTGGCAGAATCTAATCGATTGGCCACCCCAAAAGAAAAATTATTATTGAGTAAAAAGTTTAACGATAAATCCCACTGAACGGGACTCCCCTTTACAACTTTTACCAATGAAGCTGGTTTAATTTTTAGTGATGGTAATGCATCAAAAACATATCCTGCAATAAAGTAAAAATGAATTTTTTCAGAAAAACTTGAAAAAAAACTAGACTCACTTTGAACCAGATTAAAATATTTTTTTTCAAGAAGATTTGGCGCTGATACACCAAGATAATACTTTTGGGTATTGAAAAAAATTCCCGCTCCAATTTGAGGTTGATATTTATTATCTACTGCATAGCCAATGTATGGATCTGTTTCGTCATAAATATTCAAACGGCTAAAATTAATGTCAAAAGAGTTTACTCCTACTTTTAGTCCAAAAGTAAGTTTTGAAAACATGAAGCTTAACGAATACGCGTAATCAATAGCAATATTAATTTCTGTCAAGGGCCCTATTTGATCATTTATTATGGAAAGTCCTAAGCCCATTTTTTCATTCTCACCGATTGGGGTGTCAAATGAAAAGACCGATGTTTTTGGCGATCCCTCAATATCCATCCATTGAGACCTAACCAATGCCTTTAAACTCATTATTCCCCTGTTTCCGGCAAAGGCAGGATTAAAGACCTGTGTCATGTACATGTATTGTGTGTACTGAGCTTCTTGTTGTGCCTCTGCAAAACAAGAGATTAGTCCCAATATAAGAAATAAAAATTTTCTGATATGTCTATTTTTACTCCTAATCATTTTGTAAATACAAATAGCCTACATATTCTTCCTTACCCGGATTATCGGCTCCAGGGAAACTCAATACATAGTAATAAGTCCCTGAAGATAATTTTTCATCTTTGCTGATGGTTACTCTTCCATTTGAAAAGCCTCTAAACGCCTCTGAATTTCCACCTCCAGGGTAACCACCTACTTCGAAAACCAATACCCCCCACCGGTTGTAAATTTGTAAAATATTATCGGGATAATCTTCTATGCCGGTAATAATGAAGTAATCATTTTTTTGATCATTATTTGGAGTAACCAATTCAAATATCTCTATGTTCGAAACATACTCACCATTTAATTCAATCTCTGTAGGGTCGTCCTCTGTATTGTCGTCTTCGTTATCCCCGTCATCGCTGTAGTCAAAGACTTCTCCTTCATAATTTAAGGCGGTACCAACTATCCTTACGCTGTTAAAAATTCCTCCAGAAATAATATCCGCCTGCATAATGCTATAACTCGCATTAAAGACAAGTATTCCACCTGGCGCAATTGAGTTTGCGGAAGAACCAGATGTTGCTGATACTAAGTTTGGATCGGTGGATAAATAAATAGTAGTGCCGTCACCATTGGTCATAAAGTCTTCTATTAATAAGTCATCTATTCTTACATTTCCTTTGTTCTCAACTACGATTGTAAAGATGATTATATCGCCCTCCATCGCAATACCATCATCTCTAATTGTTGTGGATGCTGTCTTTGTGACATCGAGTAATGGATTTGGAGAAATCAATACTTCGGTAGGGTCGTCTTGGGTGTTACCATCCGTGTCGTCTCCGTCATCAGAAATGTCGGACACCGTTATTGACCCGTCCGTGTTTTCAGCAGTTGCCACTACTGTATTAATTATTTTACCCGAATCTGCTGCACTTTGTTCGATTGTGTAAAAAGCTATGTAGGTGGCGCTTTCTCCAATTTTTAGAACTCCTTCTAACGAACCTAGAGTAGATCCCGTAAAGAAAGGACCGTTGGATAAACTAAGTGCGCTTCCACTTCCGTCGGTCATGGTGTCATCAAGTGCCAGATTGGTTAATATTGTGTTTCCTGTGTTTTCAACTGATATTTCAAATGAGATCATATCTCCAGTATCAATCAAATCATCGTTATTGTTATCTATGGATGCTGTTTTGGTTACTTCAATAGAGGGAACTTCTTGTAACATTACAACTGTGGGATCATCGATAGTATTACCATCGGTATCATCTCCATCATCACTTATGTCGGTAATAGATGTTTGTTGATTTGGCCCTGTCGCAGAAGCTTCTACCGAATTGATTATTCTACCTGAAGCAATATCATCATCTTGAATAATATAGAACCCGATGTAAGTTGCCGTTTCGCCTTGTATTAATATTCCTTCTGAAGAGCCTTCCGAAGAGCCTGAAAAGAATGGACCATTACTTAAGTTCAAGGCATTACCATTCCCATCAGTCAAAGTGTCTACAATCTGTAAATCACTTAAAGTTGAGTTTCCTTTATTTTCAATAGTAATGGTATAGGTTATGATATCTCCTGCTCCTGTTTCGTTATCACCATTATCTGTAATTTCTGCCGTTTTGGTTACCTCCATACCAACGTTAGATATAGTAAATATCTCGGTTGGGTCATCACCTATGTTGCCATCGTTGTCATCTCCATCATCACTAATATCAAATACATTTCCTAAATTTCCTGGACTATTACCTCTAAATACAATAGTATTTCTGATGACCCCTGAATCTGCAGCTCGTTGTCCGATAATATAGGTTGCTGAATAGGTTGCTGTTTCTGCTGGAGCAAGAATTCCTTGAACAGAATTTTGAGATGATGAATCAAATGTTGGCTGTGATGTTAATATAAGTTCTCTTCCACTTCCATCTGAAAGTGTATCAACATAAGATAAACCGCTGATAGTGATATTACCTTTATTTTCAACTGTGATGATATAATCAATTCTATCTCCAACATCATTAATTCCATTGTTATTAAGGTCAGTAACAGTTGCTGCTTTCGTTACCTCTATTTTAGGCAATGAAATGATTTCGATCACTGTAGGATCGTCCGTTGTATTTCCGTCAGAATCATCACCATCATCACTTATGTCTGTTACATCATTATTATTTCCTGGGCTAGAAGCGTTTACCGTGACAGTGTTTATTACTTTCCCCGTTCCAGCATCACTGTTTGAAATAACGTAGGTTGCGGAGTAAGTTCCACTTTCACTAGGGTTCAACAGGCCTTCTGACGACCCTTGCGAAGATGTAACAAAGACTGGTCCTGAAGATAACTGAAGAACATTGTTGTTACCATCTTTTAAAGTATCAATCAAAGTTATTGATGAGAGTTGTGTAGCTCCTGTGTTGTTGAGCGTAATCGTATAAACTATAGTATCACCAGCGTTTGTGCTTCCGTCCCCGTTGTCAATGGTATAGGCTGTTTTGGTTGCTTCAATTGATTTATTGGTGTTGAAACTAACCACTGTTGGATCATTTTCAGTGTTGCCGTCGGTATCATCACCATCATCACTTATGTCTGAAACATCGTTGCTATTGCCGGGGCTGCTTCCTGTTACCGTCACGGAATTATTTACACTACTGGAATTAACTGCTGCTTGAGTAATTAAATAAGTTGCATTATAGGTTGATGTCTCTCCAGCTACAATTGAACCCTCTGCGGATCCATTTGAGTTTGATCCAAAGCTTGGACCTGAAGTGAGGCTTAAGGCATTTCCATTTCCATCCGTTAAAGTATCAACTAAACTTAATGTATTGATAGTAACGTTACCAGTGTTTTCAATTGTTATGGTATAGTTAATTGTATCTCCTGCACCATTTACACCATCACCATCATCAGTGATTTGGGATATTTTTGCTACCTCTATTGATTTTAATGGTGCTATTGAAACTACAGTGGAGTCATTCGTTGTGTTCCCATCGGTGTCATCACCATCATCACTTTGGTCAGATACATCATTGGTGTTTCCAGGGCTACTACCTGTTACTGTTACAGTATTTTCGATTTGCTCACTCAAGGAAGCTGAATCAGAAATTAGGTAGCTTGCACTATAGGTTGAAATCTCGTTTTGAACAATTGATCCTTGGGCAGAACCATCGGAGTTTGATACAAAGGTTGGTCCAGAAGTAAGGGTCAATACATTGCCATTCCCATCGGTTAATAGATCTACAAGGCTCAATGAGGTAAGGGTAACATTCCCAGTATTGGCAACTGTGATAGTATAGTTAATGGTATCACCCTCACCGTTAATTCCATCTCCATTATCTGCTAAAGTTGCTGTTTTGGTTACTTCAAGTTCTGGTGCAAGGGAGGTATATACTACTGTA
>CAJWBA010000025.1 GCA_913020155.1 uncultured Flavobacteriales bacterium | reverse complement strand
GCATCAACTCCATGCAAGAATGGAAAGTGAGTAAACACCTCATCTGCTATTGGCCATGAATCAATGTTTTTGAATCTAGAAAAACCATAAGCAACTAAAAATCCTGTAAAAGTTAAAGCATCAGAAACGATGAAAAACCACATCATTATTTTTCCGTAGCTTGACCCTAGTGGTTTGTTTCCTCCACTCCAAACATTGACTTCTTCACTTATATTGTTTGCTGTAACTTCCATAAAAGTGTCAAATTTTAATTCTACAAAAATAGTTTTTTTTAATTATTCAGTCTCACAAAAACATATAAATATATCCATAAAAAATCTAGAAAGTGCCAAAATAATTCTGCTAATTCATATCCCAATTTTTGACCGGGAGAATATGCATTTTTGTAGGTTTTAATGAGAACAATCAATAAAACAATCAATCCACCAAAAACGTGCGTAAGGTGAAGTAAAACAAGAACATAAAGAAACGATGTTGTTATTGAACTTTCAGCTCCAGTAAAGTAGTATCCCTGATCGATGATCTGTGAAAATCCCTTGAATTGTAAATAAACAAACAATAAAGCCATCCCCAGAGTTGCCCATAGCAATAATTTTTGAGCCACTGGTCTTCCACTATTTAATGCTTTCTTTCCCAGAAAAAAAGTAACACTACTCAAAAAAATGACTAATGTACTGTATGAAAAAGCAGCGGGTAGTTCGAACGAGGTTAGCCAATCAGATCTTGAACTACTTACCACATAGGCACTTGTAAGACCTGCAAAAGTCATGGTCATGCTAATCATAGCAAACCAAAGCATCATTTTTTTTGTTCTAGCATTTTTTTCTTGAAGGGTAGTTTCCATTTACTTAATAATTTTATCAATTACATATATTATTTGAATCAGTGTAATATATCCTACACTAGAAAACATAAGTTTCTTAGCCGCAAGATTAGTCTTCCGAACCATCAACTCAAATGCGAAAAACAACATAACGAGTCCTAGAACAACTACGATTATGGCAGCCGGAATACTCAATTTAAAACTTCCTGTGTAAGATGTCGCTGGAAGCACAGAAATCACAATCATCCAAAGAGTATAAAAAACAATTTGAAAGGCAGTTGCAGTATCTGCTTTTCCGGTTGGTAACATTTTAAACCCTGCTCGCTTGTAATCTTCATCAAGCATCCACCCAATTGCCCAAAAATGGGGAAACTGCCAAAAAAACTGAATCATAAATAAAACACCTGGTTCTATTGTAAAATAATTTGAATAAGCTACCCAGCCTAACATAAAGGGGATAGCACCAGGAAATGCACCAACAAAAACAGCAAGGGGTGTTTTTGTTTTTAAAGGGGTGTACAAACACACGTATAAAAATATGGAAATACCTCCAAAAAAGGCTGTTCTGGAATTGATGGTGTAGAGTACCAGTATTCCCAATACAGCTAGAATAGATGCTAAAAGGAAAGCCAATCGAACAGACATTCTTCCCGAAGGTAGGGGTCTGTTTTTAGTTCGATCCATCAATGCATCAAGATCTTTCTCTAAGATTTGATTAAACGCATTAGAAGCTCCAACCATAAAATAACCACCAAAGGCCAACAAAATTACATCAATAAGAATAGGACTATCTGCAGCTAAGAAATATCCTGCAATTGAAGAAAAAACAACGCTAATCGCTAGCCTAAATTTGGTCAACTGTTTAAAGTCGTCCATAAAAAGTGAAAAAGAAGACACTTGTGGTGTTTTTAAATGATTCATTTCTACATCCATAATCAAATTGCAAAGGTAATGTACAATACCCTATTTACCATACAAACTGAAATCAAAATTCTTTAATTTTGAGACTGCTGAAATACTCGCTTTTAACTCTGAAATTATTGACACATTATTATTTAGTGTTATCAACTTGATTGTGTTTTTTTTCGAGCGTTTTCTTTAATTAAAAATAACTCGTTATTAATCTAAGAGGGTGCATCAAACCAAAAAACCCGAAGTTTCCTTCGGGTTTTTTAATAATATTATTTTTTTTAATTTAATCTAAAGGTAATTGGGATACTGAAAGGCACACGAACAGGACGCCCTCTTTGTTTCCCAGGTGTCATTTTTGGAAGCTTTGAAATAATTCGTGCAGCTTCTTTTTCTAAATTTTTGTCTGGACCACGCATTCTTACATTAGTGATATTTCCGTCTTTAGAAATGATAAAGTTTACATAAACTCTCCCTTGTATACCCATTTCTTGTGCAATTTCTGGGTAACGAAAATTTTTGCGGATGTGCTTATTAATTTTATCTTGAAAACAGGCTCTTCGCTCTGATTTAGCTACACGTTCACAACCAGGAAACAAAGGAACATCTTCAATTACTGCAAAAGGAACATCAACATCGTCAAAGTCTTCCTCAACTTCAATGTCATCAACTTCAACTATTTCATCTTGATCAGTTTCTGTAGATTCTATTACGGTTTCCTCAACCTCTTCTTCATCTTCAACTATCTCGATTACTTCTGGGGCTGGTGGAGGGGGTGGCGGTGGCGGTGGGGTTTTAAGTTGTTCAGTAATCGGAACTTCTTCGTCGTCCTCGTCATCAACATTAAGTGCTTGATAGTCGAAAGCTGTTTTTTCGTATGTCTTCCACTCTATGGATCTCCAAGAAATGAAGAGTACTACAGCTAGACCAATCGCGAAATATAGGCTACTGTTTTTGGACAAGTCAGCTTTAGGGTTTTTTTTGAGTTGCATAGAACTAAATTAGAAAGCTAATTTATGAAAATACAGCATTTGACAATAATTTTTTGACTCTTTTTGCCAAAAAAATAAACAAAATTATTCCAAGTACATTGGCAAATAAGTCATAAACCTCAAAACTGCGGTGGATTAAAAAGACTCCTTGAATGATTTCAAGATTAAAACTCAATAAGAAAGAAGTAATTACTGACCATTTTAAAGGTCTTTTTAACTTCCATTCGACAACTAATGATCCGAACACGGATATTGAAAAACAAAAATATGCAAGGGTGTGTCCCAGTTTGTCTGTTCCTATTAAAAAATCTGTTGATTGCGGTAAGGATAGTCTAACTGTTGAAAGAAATACAATGAAAATTCCAATAGTAAAAGCAGTAATAGTAAAAAGATACTTAGGCACCTATTAATTCTTTGTAGCTTCCTGCATTCAAAAGATTACTGGTTTCGTTACTTGAGGCATCTAATTGAATCTTTATCATCCAACCTTTTCCATAGGGATCGTCATTAATCAATTCAGGTTCATCTTCTAATTTATAATTAAATTCAATAATCGTACCAGATAATGGCATAAAGAGATCTGAAACTGTTTTAACAGCCTCAACGGATCCAAATACATCAGAAATTTGAAGTTGTTCGTCCTTGGTTTCTACTTCAACATAAACAATGTCACCCAATTCTCCTTGAGCAAATTCTGTAATTCCAACGGTTGCAACTCCATCCTCTATGGAGATCCATTCGTGATCTTTGGTATACTGGAGTGTATCGGGTATTTTCATCTAGTGCTTGATTTTAGAAAAACAAATATAACAGATTTTGTTTATCAATTCCCAAAATTATATCGAATGCTTATGCCCGAGCGAATTGAGGTCTGAGGAAATGCTGTGGAAATAGCAAACTTTGAAAAATTGTGATCATAAAAAAACTGACTGGTTAAGTTTCTAGACAATTTATAATCTGCCGTAAGTTTGATTGACCAGAGGGTTTGACCTGCTGTAACTTGATTGTCATTAATCTCTAAGTTTCTTAGAATTGTAATATTATTTCGGTAAGACAAATCTGCTTTTAGGTTTAGATCTCCTTTTAAGTTTGTTCTGTTTCCTCCTATTCGAGTTTTAAACTTCAAATCTTTAATTCGATATCCTAATCCAATAATGTACTCTTCTCCACTAGATTCGGTCAATAAATTATTATCTAAACTCAATGATAGTGAACGGTCTTTTTTAAGTTCAGCCAAAAACTTGAAGGAGTTTTTAAGTTCTAAATCAATCCTTAAAAGCGGGTTAAATTGTTCTACTAAATTTAGGTTGGAATATAATGTCATGGGTATAAAGTTTCCGCCGTCATCTACAAGATTAGGAAATGAGGGGTCGTAATCTAAATTCGTTTGAAAATTATTGATTGTGTAGCTTGATCGATAAGCGTGGGTTAGAGAGAATCTGTTAAATATTTTTTTTATCGACTTGATATTCATCAAGCCTGTGTACTTTAAATTCCAGTTTGGAAGCGGTGTCTTTTTGATGGGATTTAAGGAAATACGGTCCACAGAAGAACCAGAATAAGCAGCTAAAAATGAGGGTATTATTACAGCTTGACTTGACCTTCCATACCCTGTAGGAAAACCTTCTTCATCCACATCAGTTGTGGGAATACCTGCTTGTTCAGCAAGCCGTTGAGCTATAATCAAACGATTTGCTTTGAATTGTTCAAAATTAGGGTTGTAAGAACCTATTGATTTATCAAATGCTGTTCTTATGAGTAAGGTTGAAATTCCAAAATTCCCATAACTGTTTGGATTAAGTGGAAGATATGAACCATTGACTACAGAAAAATTTTCAGATAAGTTTTCGGAATAATTACGTTCAGCAGTTAAATCAATCAGCAACCCTTTCCCAAAATCTAATTGACCAGTAACCTTTACCTGATTGTTTTTTATTTGGGTAAATTGTTGATTAAAATCAGGGAAATCGGTAAGCCAACCGTTTTTAGCAGCTTCATATCGAACATCAGCCTGACTCCCAAAAGTAAACCCTGGAGTAGGTTGCAAAGTTCCGCCAAAGCCGAGGCCTGGCAAATATCCTGGGAGTACTTTTCCATTATTTTCACTGTAAACAAATTGAATTCTTTTCATTGTTGATAAAGCATCTGCAATCAATCGAAGTAATTTCTTTTTAGGAGGTGTTTTTTTTGTTGAGCCGTTTTGGGTAATTCCTTTTTTGGGAAGTATTTTTTTAAATTTTTGTTTTCGTTTTTGAAGTCCAAAGAAACGATAAATTCGATTCATCGATATGGAGCCATTTAGAGTTTTTTTATTTGCATTTTGAACCGTATTCACTATCCCCAAAAAGTTTCCGTTTTCGTCCTCAACATCCGCAAGTACATCTGATCCGCGTTGCCAACTAAAATCTCCAGTGTAGCTGTAATTAGCATCAATAAAACTCAAAAATGGAATATATTTTAGAGGTAGTTTGTAATTTAATGTTAAAGTTTGGAAGTGTCTATTGGGGTCTCCAACATCCCAAAGACCATCCCATATCCCCTCGCTTTTATCAACAAAAAATTCTCCTTCACTGTTTTCATCATAATAGTTGCGAACTATATTATTACTAGAAGCTGTAAAGTTCATTTTTAATGACCGAGTCAGGTTATGATTAATGTTGTAGGTCCAATCAAACAAGAAATTTCGTTGTTGCAAATTGGGTAAGGCAAGTTGTTGTGTTGCATCAATATCTTCGGTATACACTTCTCTAAATTGCTGACTATTGAACAATCGATTAATATTAGAAGTAATTGCAATATTGCTGGGTACTAAATTAAAATTCACTTCTCGAAGCCATTGCCAATATTTTTTCCTGTTAAGAGTTTTAATTTTTTTAAAAGGATTTATTTCTAAAGGTTTGAAACCGTAATTGTAATTTGCAGCCAACGCTAAAGTTTTGTTGGACTGGTATTCAATTTCATAGTCATGATGAGAAAGTTCGTTGTAGGCATAAGAAAAATCAAAGTTTTCAATATTGTAGAAATGGGGTTTGGATGCTCCGCCATTTTTACGAACACCTATTAGACTTATACTTTTACGTTGAGTATAATCAATTGCTTGATTTTCTATTGCTTTTCGCTCAGAATCACTTGAAGCAGTCTCTAAGCGATCTTTTAAAAATAAATCTTGATAAAAAGGATCGTATTCAGGGGTGATTTTTGTTACTCCAACATTATAATTTAATGGAATTTGAACTCCCCAATTTTTGGGTAATAACTGTCCAACATTAATGTTGGTTACAACATCATATTGAGCAAGATCTTCTCTACTTCTTTCGTTGGGTGACTGTTCTATGGAACCAAAACCAATAGTTGATATCTTACCAGAAGCGCTGATAGTAGCAAAATCTGCAATGTTTGCATCTAATGATCCTATGGCTGCCCAACCGCCTTGTCGATCAATTCCTGCAATTCGAAGTTCATTAAACCATACTTCACCACACAACACGTCACCTAAAGTTTTAGAGGGGTTTTTTACCCCAATCATCATGGTTTTAATAGATCCCAAAGAAGGATTTCCTTGAATTGAGAATTTATATCGTTTACCTCCAGGTAAGGAGCTAATTTGAGTAAACTCATCAATAATATTCAAATCTTCGTCATAATAAAGAGGTTTGTTTGAAATTTTTCCAATACTAGCAGCTTTGAGTTTTAAAAGAAATTCAATAGAAACATCTATGGAATTAAAATCTGGCTGCCAAACTTCTTGAGGACTCAACTTATTGAAAGTATCTTCTGTAAAAGAGGTAGGTTTCAAGGGCACCTCTATTTGGTAGTAATTATCTTTATAATCTGTTCCTATTCGAATAAACCCAACCATTCTTTTGTCATATTCTTCCAATGCTCCCTCACCCGGAAGTGGGATTTGACCTTTCGTGGATTCGGCATGTAAGAACATTTTTAATTTCTTGTATTGACGTAAATCCACCGAAACACTTTTATAAATTGCTCGAGAATCCATAGGTTGTAAGTTACAAACTCGAAAAGATAACGATTGTTCATTTTGCCTAACAATAGTATTGTTGTTATTGATCTGTTCCCTCTGAATATCTGGAGGTAAAACATAGTTTATAGGGATTCTATTCTCATTTTCTAAAATATTTACGGTACTAATATCAACAGTGGTATTGACGTTTGCTATTACCTCTTTGTTCAAGGACTGGTTGTATCTCCTCCAATCACCTCTAACTAAATCTAAAGTTCCAAATCTAAAAACTACTGGAGTTTTAAATTCACTCAAAACCATACGCATAAAACGAATCGATCGAAGATCATTAATCCCATTGATGTTATCAAAATACTTATTAAAATTAGTGCCTTCGTAATAGCGTTTATCAATTGGTACTTTAAATTGAATCCAGCGGGTAGTAAGTTGCTGTCCATTTGGAAGATCAACTTTTACATTCTCTCGAACATCTGTGATAAAAGGATGATTCCCTACGGTCATATTTTTTGAAATTGGAACACGGTATTCAAAATAACTATTAATCGTATTCATCGTTTGATCTCGATTGATATCCTCAGTATCTGGTTCTGCTGTACTTCCTCTATTTGTGTCTGAAAATGCTATAGGTGAATTTCCGTCTGTTCCGTTGTAATTTTTGTACCGTGAAACTATTCCTCCAGAGGATTGAACAAAGTATTTGTAATTATCTCCTGCCGGATCATCAACAGGCCCGTTGGGATAAAATAAACGTTCTTGTTCATCATTAAGACCGTCAAAACCAACATCTTGTAGCTTACGATCTTCTTCTATTGTGTTGAAAGCGTAAAGCAAGGATTGGGCTGCAGGTGTTTTACCCCAGTTGGATTTTTTTGTTGCTGCAAGCTCAACTCCTGGCAGACCATTCTCATACTGCTTTTTCCCATCATTAAGTACATCTTCAGAAATATTACCAAGATGAAATATCAAAGATCCTAAATCTTGATCAGGTGTTTCTAATTCTGTAAAAGTATCGAGAAGCCAAAATTCAATAAATTCCACATTGGATTGCTCAAAATTTGTAGCATTTACGGAGCGCATAATTGCTCCCCAATTTTTTTCTGGCTTTTTAATAAAGATGTCTAATTTTTGATTGTTGTAAGGCCCTCTCTCATTTGGGAAATAAGCTAAATCAAGAGTAGGTTGAAAAGTTGATTGCCCCTGAACTAGATCTTGTTCTGGGAAAATTTCGTTGATGAAAATTCGACGAGTTGTATTTAACGAAATGTCATTATTTCCGATTCCAGCTGGACGCGATTGTGAAGTATAAAAAATTGGATCAATACTGTACCAAGATAATTTTGCGCGATTATATCCTGACTCCAAATCATCAACACCTGCCTGTGAACCAACAAAACCTTCTGATGGAACGCTTGCCAAATTCCATGAAAAAAATCCTTTTATATCCACATTGGTTTGAGCCCCTTCAAAATCATCAAGATATACATTTGTCTCTCCTTCTAACTCCGTGTTTTTGGGATTACCAGCAATAAATGTTGCAAATTCTCCACGGAATGAAATTCGTGATGGTACCGTAGTT
The DNA here is from genome assembly GCA_913020155.1 of uncultured Flavobacteriales bacterium. Taxonomy (GTDB): domain Bacteria; phylum Bacteroidota; class Bacteroidia; order Flavobacteriales; family Flavobacteriaceae; genus Arcticimaribacter. The sequence goes on along the minus strand of CAJWBA010000025.1, from coordinate 16,500 downwards.
TCAATATTTGGAAGCTTGTTTACCAAACGAGTTAAAAAAGGAATTTCAGTCGAAAAATTAGTGTTTATTCCAACCATAGTATTATTCACTGGCTCTGTTCCGTAATTTGCTTTTTGAGTCAATGGATTTTCACTTAGATTGATTAAAGTTCCACCCACAACAAAATTATTATTGAATTGATGGATTATGTCAAATCCTGAATAGCGTTTATTTTGTTGACCAAAGAAAGAATTGTTTTCAACTGATATTTGAATAGGAACATTGGAGGCTTGTAGGGCTGGGTCCAAAATTTTTACTCTCCCAATTTGATAATTTACAGTGTAATCGATCCCTTCCTGCAACACTCTTCCTCCGGCTGTAACCCTAACAGATCCTCTTGGAACATTAAAAGCGCCAATAGCGATTCCATCTCCACTAGCAGATTTATATCGACCTTTAATTTCAAATTTGTTTTGTTCAGAAGTTTCAAGAGCTGCTGCTTGGGTTAAAGCATACATATCACGAAATACATACTTTGTCTGATTTGCATTGTAGGTCATTTCATTTGCATATTGCTCACTAGATACCTCTGGGTTATCCAACAGTTTGAATAGGGTTTCTCCAAAAGGCTCAACTGTTGGGAAAATAATTCGTCCATATTGTTGATCTACCGTTATCCCGGGAACAAAATCAAAAAATCCATCTCCTTCAGGTTCGGGGTCATTGTATAAATTTAGGCGATCTAGATTAAGTGTTCGCAGCAAAACTTGATTGGTTAAAGCTTTTGGCCATATTGCTGCATCAGCTGGTGAAAGATAATTAATTGGTGAGGGATCTGAATACAAAATATTCAGCCGGAAATCTTCTTCTTCAAGTTGAAATGCCCCTGTATTGTAAATGTTTTTCATCATCAAATCCCATACAGGCTGACGAACATCTGTAATTGTACTTTTCAATAATTTAACAACTAAATTATTGGTTGAAAAAGTTGGGATTTGAGTAGTTGAACTTGTTGATGCAATTGAAGTTCCTTCTACCCCTCCGTTGGCAAATTCTCCTACTTGATAAACTTTTCCTTGAAATGTAAATTGAAAAGCTACCCCTAAAATTTCATCATTACTCAAACGTTGATTCAATGAAATATACCCTAGTTGAGGGTGCAGCGTATATTCTGTGGTTTGTAATTTTCTTGCGCTTTCCAAAACAGCATAGTCAAATCCTTCTTTTATTAATCCATTCAATACCCCAAAACCATTTGGAACATTAGCAACATCACGAATATCATCTGTTATAAAAGATCCTGAACCTATGGATTTTGGATCTAATTTATTCGCTTCATTAGCTGGAACTCCCCGTGGTGTTGGGTCATTAAAGAAGGAATTGATTAGCTCATTTACTTTTGTGTTTTCAGGATTTACCTCCCCTAGATCTTGTAGTGCAATGATGTTCCTAATATTGTTAGTTTGAGACTGACGATTAGTGACCCACACCTCAGCACGTGTTATTTGAATAGGAGAGTTAATGTAGGGATAAGTTTTTAAAAAAACATCATAATTATCTCTAAAGTAATGTGCTAAAAAAAAATGGCGATCTGCCTCATAATCTAACGCAAACAATGAAAATTCTTGAAGAGTTCCTCCTCCTTGAGAAATTACAGATTGAGATTGGGACCGTTGCTCTGCAAAAACTCCTGTAATGTTGGTTCTTCCAAATTTCAACTCAGCTTTTACTCCCATTAAACTTTGTGCTCCAGAAATAAGTGAACTATTGAGCGGCATATTGATATTCCCAATATCAATATTTTGAAGTATTGCATCTTCAGAAGCAGGCTCATTCAAAAAATCATTTATCCTATTTTGATATTCATCTGTTTTATTTTGAACAGCTGATACCTTGTCGTTGATTTGAAAAGCCTTATCCTCTACTTCAGTTATTTTATTGTTAATTTTATCTGCAACACCTAGTGCTTTGTCGGAAACTTTATTAGCTACTCCGTATGCTTTATCTACGATCCTACTAGCTCTATCCTCAAATCTATTTCTTAAATCATTTACCGAACTTGGTAGATAATCTTCCATCTGGTTTATTCTGGGAGGATTGAATTGTAATTTTACAAGATTTTGAAAATCAAAAGTAGATTCTGTGTCGTAATTAGCCGTTATTTGAAGTCGTTCCCCTATTTTACCCAGTAAACTTAAACTGATTCGCTGATCGAAGTCAAAACCAAAGTTTCTTCGATTTCTAGGTGAAAAAGCTGGATTATCTGTTTTTTGATAACGAACCCCTAAATCTATTCCTATGGAGCCTTGAGGGGTAACATTAATCTCATTGCTTCCAAAAATAGATTCAAAAAACTTAGAATTTACATACAACTCTGGTAAAAGATCTCTTTGAGCTGCTTCTTGATTACTTCCTTTTTTTTGTGAAATTGTACTTACTTTGTCCTTGAAATAAGTGTTCATCTGTTCTTTTAATAACAAACGCTGATACTCCTTTGGAGATAGAACTAATGGGGTGTTTAAAGGATAATTTCCTTCATTTTGTACGTATACGTAAACCTCTTTTTCAGTATCGTAAACGTAGTGATCTAGATGACTTTGGTTTTTAGGAAAAGAAAGTATACCCAGATCATAAGCAGATTCGGTTGCATCCTGGCAATAAAGAGTAGCACTAAAAACAACCCCTATAACAAAGGCAGCAAGTAGGCAATAGCAGAGTATAAAAAAGTTGTCACTTTTATTTTTAACCAAAGGGTATTTACAATTTGTTCAAAGCTATTTTAATCAATTCCTCAATGGAACTATTTGGGGTGCTTTGAAGGATGTTATCAATTACTTTCTCAGAATGTTTTCTTGGATACCCAAGAACCTCTAAAGCTGATAACGTTTCTTCTTTGATTCTATTGCTTTGAAGAACAGGAATATCGTCAATTCCTTCAGTTTTTTGAACCTTATCTTTTAACTCAATTAAAACACGTTGCGCAGTCTTAAGCCCTATGCCTTTTACAGCTTTGATTGCAGCTAAATTTTCATTCAAAATTGCATGCTGTATTTCTTCGGGAGACATTGATGAAAGCATGGTTCGGGCAATACTAGCCCCTATCCCAGAAATAGATATCAAAAGCCTAAAAATACTGCGCTCAATATTTTGATGAAAACCGAAAAGGGTATGTGAATCCTCTTTTACCTGAAGATGGGTATAAAGCTTTAGCAATTCTTCATCACCTATTTGTCCATAGGTATGTAATGAGATATGAACCATGTAACCAATACCATTACAATTAATTACAACGTGCGTAGGATACTTCTCTATTAATTTTCCTTTGATTTGTGTAATCATTTTTTCTGCTTTTGCTGAGCATCAATAACTGCTACTGCCGCCATATTTACAATTTCATCAACACTTGCACCAAGTTGAAGTACATGTATTGGTTCTTTCAGTCCCAATAAAATTGGTCCTACAGATTGATTTTTATTTAATTCTTTCATCAACTTATAGGTAATGTTTGCTGACTCTAAATTGGGGAAAATTAAGGTATTAACATTCTTTTTTGCTAATTGTGAAAAAGGATATGTTTTATCCATCATCTCACGATTTAAAGCAAAATCTGACTGTAAAGGGCCATCGACAACCAAATCAGGATAATAACGATGCAAATATGCTACTGCTTCGGTAACTTTTCCAGCGTTCGGATGTTTTGAAGAACCAAAGTTGGTGTATGAAAGCATCGCCATTACCGGTTTAATCCCAAACATTTCAACAATTTTTGAGGTCATAAAACCAATCTTTGCTAACTCTTTGGCAGTTGGCTCAATATTGATTGAGGTGTCAGAAATAAAAATTGGCCCACGATCTGTCAATATCATATTTGTCGCAGCAATTTTTGAAACTCCCTTACTTTTTCCAACAACATTAATTACAGGTTTGATTACTGATGCATAATTTCTAGAATATCCGGAAAGCATTGCGTCTGCATCCCCGTTTTTAACCATCATAGAAGCAAAATAATTTCGCTCACGCATCATTGACTGCGCCTCATACAAAGTAACTCCTTTTCTTTTTTGTTCATTCCAAAAGAGCTCAGCATAATTATGTTTCATGTCTTGCTGTGCATCGCTTTTGGGGTCTAAAATAGATATCTCACCACTAAAGTTAATGGACTCCATAAGGTCGGTGATAACTTCTTTTCTACCCAAAAGAATCGGTTGACCAATTCCTTCTTCAATTACAATTTGAGCGGCCTTGAGAACATCCAATTGATCTGCTTCTGCAAAGACAATTTTCTTAGGAGAGGACTTCGCTCGGTCGTGGATCAATCGAATAGTTTTTCGATCTGTCCCTATGAATTCGGCCAATTGAACTCGGTATTTTTCCCAATCTTCTATGGGCTCTTTTGCTACTCCGGAAGCTATTGCAGCTTTGGCTACAGCAATTGGTACTTCTTCTATTAAACGAGGGTCAAAAGGTTTTGGAATAATATAATCCAGTCCAAAAGATAAATTCCTTTCTTGATAAGCAATATTAACCTGCTCTGGGACAGGTTTTTTTGCTAGTTCGGCCAATGCCTCAACTGCTGCCATTTTCATAGCCTCGTTAATTTTTGTTGCTCGAACATCTAAAGCTCCCCTGAAAATAAACGGAAAACCCAAAACATTATTAACTTGATTAGGATGATCTGATCTACCTGTTGCCATAATAATATCGTCACGAACAGAACAGGCCAATTCATACTCTATTTCAGGGTCTGGATTTGCCATAGCAAAAACAATAGGGTTTTTATTCATGGAGAGTAACATGCCTTGATCAACAATATTGGCCTTTGACAAACCAATAAACACATCTGAATTAATCATAGCCTCCTCAAGGGTATGAACATCAATATCTGTTGCAAACTCTTGTTTTTCAATGATTAAACTTTCTCTATCTTTTCGGATTACTCCCTTACTATCGGTCATGATGATGTTTTCATCTTTCGCTCCAAAAGATTTATAAAGTCGAGTACATGAAACTGCGGCAGCTCCAGCTCCAGATATTACTATTCGTACATCTTCAATTTTCTTATTAGCAAGTTCTAAAGCATTTAGTAATGCAGCACAAGAGATGATTGCTGTACCATGCTGATCATCATGCATAACTGGAATGTCTAATTCTTCTTTTAATCTTCGTTCAATTTCAAAGGCTTCTGGTGCTTTGATATCTTCTAAATTAATGCCTCCAAAAGTTGGTGCAATTGCTTTCACTGCCTCAATAAACTTTTGAGGATCTTTTGCGTCAATTTCAATATCAAAAACATCAATTCCAGCAAAAATTTTAAACAATAATCCCTTTCCTTCCATCACTGGTTTTGATGCGTCAGGTCCTATATCTCCCAATCCAAGAACAGCTGTACCATTTGAAATGACAGCTACAAGGTTTCCTTTGTTAGTATATTTATAAACATCATCTTTTATTTTTTCTATTTCCAGACAGGGTACTGCAACTCCTGGAGAATAAGCCAAAGCTAAATCTCGCTGAGTGCTGTAGCTTTTTGTTGGGACTACCTCTATTTTTCCTGGTCTCGGCTTTGCATGATAAACTAATGCCTCTCTTCTTTTACGTTCTTTGCTCATTTTATATGTGTCGAATAACAAATGTAGGAAGACTCTAGAACTTACAAATGTTTATAGCCTAAATATTAGAAAAGGAATATTCAGTAAAACCTTTAAATTCTTATTTTTATTTCTGTTTGATTGGAGTTCAGTTCAAAAAAAAGCTACTCAACAAACGATTTACCCAAATCAGATTATATTAATTATTCAATGAAAAATATCTTACCGCATTATTTAAGAACTATTTCAGTTGGATTTCCGGTATAGGTCTGAATTTTGTCAACTATGTGTCTACCCACTTGATCTCCTTGAGATACTCCTTCCTCAATAGCCATCATGTAATGTATTCCGCCGTAAAGCCTAGAAATTGCTGCTTCCTCTGAAGCCTCTATGAAAGAATCATAGGATCGGACAGGTAGTCCATATTCTAGTTCGGTTGTGTCGTCAAAAGCAAAATTATCACCAAACAAGTCGGTTAAAGTTATGGCTGCAGCTCTCGAAATAACTGAATGACCACTTGTATATTCTGGAAAAGGAGGGGTTTGTAATATTGGCAACCACTCTTCATCATAATACTTATTTATCAGAGTTTCTGGTCTTACAACTAGAGTATTCCATTTTTCATCCCAACAGCTTATAAAAGCATCAAAAAGAGCAATATTTAAATTAGCATAAGCATTGATGGTGGCCTGAAAGTCACTTTTTGCTTCCTTTGTTACTATGGATGTAATCCCAACCCAATGACCTCCAGGAGTAATTTTTTTGGTTGCAAACATTGCATGTCCACGGTGATGAGTTACATAGGGATTACAATCCCAAAATTTAGCAATTTCTAATTGTTCGTCGGTTATGCTTTTACCAATTTGGTATACTTCGTTCAATTGAGTTTGAAATGGACTCCCCTCTGTCAAGTTAAAAGGAATAGGTGGTTTTGGGGGAAATTGATTGGAAGAATCTAAAGCCATTGTTCTAATTAACTTCCAATGAGGCTCAATACCATCCATGTAATCGGGTGGAGTTGGTTTCCAAAAATGTTCTTCTTCTTTAATCGTATATTTAGGAAAAGTCCGAGTTTGATTGTAATAATCTCCCTTGGCCCAATCTAAAATATGCTTTGCAACCTGATCACCATATCTCTTGGAAGCTTTGAGAACTGAACGCGGTACTCCTTTGCCCTTAAAAATTTCATCAAGTTTTTCTTGATGTGAATCCATTTTATCTTCTGAAAAAATCATCGCTTTGCCGACTTCATTGAAAGCATGTAATGAGGCAATACTCAAATCAACTTTTTCATTTTCAGGCTCATCCAAAGGTTTTAAACCTTTTATTTGACCACTTAAAGACGAATATGAATCTTTATTTGCTAGTTGCATTATTTGATAAGCAGCGATTGAAGGGTAAACATATACTCTGCTGGCAACAGGTGGTGAAAAAATATCATACACGATAATATCAGTCAGGTTCTTTACATTCGACCGAACCAATTCCGGATCGTTAATCCTTACTTTATAGGACTCGTCTTGAGTACATGAAAAGGAAATAAGGAACAGTAAAACTAGAGGTAATATGTGAAATACTCTCATTGATTTTTTCTTAAGATAATTTAAATACAAAATTATTTTGGTTGGTTGTCAAGAGGCTGTTTTTTTAGAGTGTATGTATTTTTTTAATCTTGTTTCAAGTAACAAGTTAAAACTTTTATTAGATACAGAATCAATATTATTAATCATTATTTAGCCTTAATACTTTTATTAACTAAAAAGTTCTGTTTTTTTAAATAAAATCACTTTGAGGTTATTTGAATTCTTTCTTAAAAGTTTGGGTTAAATTTGTTTTAATATTAATATTGTTACCATTAATATGACATATTCATGAAAAATCTGACCTTAAAGGATATTGCAGCAGCATTAAACATTTCGGTTACTACTGTTTCTAAAGCGCTCAAAAACTATCCTGATATAAGTGTAAAAACTAGAGAGCGTGTAAAAGCATATGCTGAAAAAGTAAATTTTACTCCAAATTCTTTTGCTGCATATTTAAGAACTCATGAATCAAAAACTATTGGAATTGTCATTCCCCAACTAAATCATTACTTCTTCAGCAGCATTTTAAGAGGAATTATCTCTGAGGCTGAAAAGCACGAATACATGACTTTTATTTTATGTTCTGAAGAGTCCTATGACTTAGAAAAAGTTCAAATTCAACGTTTACTCAGTAAAAATGTGGATGGGATTTTTCTTTCCATAGCAGACAAAACCCACGATTTAGCACATATTCAAAATATCATTGATAATGGTACTAATTTAGTTATTTTCGATAAATACTCTAAGCTAACCCCATGCTCTAGTATTGTAATTGATGATCGAAAAGCTGCTTACTCAGCAGTAGAACACTTAATAAAAAAAGGTAAAAAACGTATTGCACATTTTAGAGGTCCTCTTCTTCCTCAAAACTCAATCGATCGATTCTTGGGTTACAAAAAAGCTCTGGAGGATCACAGTATCGAATACGATAAAAATTTAGTATTTATTTGTGATGAAATTAGTGACTCAGAGGGTTTCGATCATGCTCAGAATATCTTAGATCAAAAGCTGGATGTAGATGCTATTTTTGCAGTAGCCGATCTTCCTGCCATTGGAGCAATAAAGTGTTTGTTGGAAAACCACATTAAAATTCCTGATAAAATCGCTGTGATGGGCTTTAGTAATTGGATGATTTCGTCTCTTATTACTCCCTCCTTGAGCACTATCGATCAGCCTGGAGAATTGATGGGTCGTAAAGCTTTTAAGGTTTTCCTTGAAGAACGAGACACTAAAAAAAGAAATGAACCTGTTGTATTTCAAAAATATGAGATTGAAACAACTCTAGTCGAGCGGAATTCTACTTAGTTTATTTCAAAAAATTTATGTTACGGGTTAAACCTCCGTATTTGGTCCTCTTAACCGCACTATCCTTAAAAACTTTATGAAACGTTTCAGCTGTCAATTCCTGCCAATCCTTAGAAGTCATTTGGAGTAATTTGGGATGGGGATTAAATAAGGGTTCTTGATGTGGTTTTGAAAATTTATTCCAAGGACATACTTCTTGACACACATCACATCCAAACATCCAGTTGTCCATTTTTCTCTTAAACTCTCATGGTAAGGCTTCTTTGAGCTCGATGGTAAAATAAGAGATACATTTGCTCCCATCTACTTGATAAGGTTCGCTAATTGCATCTGTTGGGCATGCATCGATACATGCCGTGCAGCTTCCACAATGATCAGTTACTGGGTTGTCAGGTTCTAATTCAAGATCTAAAATCAGTTCTGCAATAAAGAAAAAAGATCCAACTTGCTTAGAGATAAGATTATTGTTTTTCCCAATCCAGCCCAAACCTGATTTTGCAGCCCATGCCTTATCCATTACGGGGGCAGAATCAACAAATACACGTCCATCGACCTCTCCAATATGATTGTTTATCAGTGATAATAATTTTTTGAGTTTATCTTTGATCACAAAGTGGTAGTCTTTCCCATAGGCGTATTGTGATATTTTTGGGGCTTCTGGATCTACTTGTTTCTCTGAAGAATAATAATTAAGAGTCAAAGAAATAACACTTTTAGCACCTGGAACTAAACGAGTGGGATCAAGACGTTTGTCAAAATGATTTTCCATGTAGCCCATTTTGCCATGCTTATTGCTATTCAGCCAGTTTTCTAGACGAGAAGCCTCCTCCTCCAAAAATCCTGCTTTTGAAATTCCACAAGAAAGGAAACCAAGTTTTAACGCTTAGTCTTTAATCCATTGTGCATGGTTTCTCGCAGACGTTTTCATTCTAGAATAATCCCTCTTGATTGTCTTTGATTCTACCCAGATGTTTGTAAGCTAATGCGGTAACTTCTCTACCTCTAGGCGTTCTTATGATAAATCCTTGTTGTATCAAAAAGGGTTCATAAACCTCTTCAATAGTTTCTCCATTTTCGGAAACAGCCGAAGCCAAAGTAGTGATTCCGACAGGTCCACCTTTAAACTTATCAATTAGAGTAGTTAAAATTTTATTATCCATTTCATCCAAACCATTTGCATCTACCTGGAGTGCTTTTAAAGCATATTGGGTTATTTCGAAATCAATTGTTCCATTACCTTTTATTTGGGCAAAATCACGTACTCTTCGCAATAAACCATTTGCTATTCTAGGAGTTCCTCTGCTTCTCCCTGCAATTTCGATTGATGCAGCGTCTATGATGGGAACTTCAAGGATTTCTGCTGAACGCTGAATAATAGTTGAGAGTAATTCGGTGTTGTAATATTGTAAACGACTGCTGATACCAAATCGTGCACGCATAGGTGCTGTTAAAAGTCCCGAACGTGTTGTTGCCCCAACCAAAGTAAATGGATTCAGGTTGATTTGTACAGTGCGTGCATTGGGCCCTGTCTCGATCATAATATCAATTTTATAATCTTCCATTGCTGAGTACAAATACTCCTCCACAATAGGACTTAATCGGTGTATTTCATCAATAAACAATATATCTCTGGGTTCTAGATTCGTCAGGAGCCCTGCTAAATCTCCGGGTTTGTCTAATACGGGACCAGAGGTCATTTTTATTCCAGCATCTAATTCATTTGCTAAAATATTAGCCAAGGTTGTTTTTCCAAGTCCTGGAGGGCCATGAAATAAGGTGTGGTCTAACGCCTCACCGCGCTGATTTGCTGCTTCAATAAAGATCTTGAGATTTGTCAGAATAGCTTCTTGACCTGCAAAATCATCAAAACTCAGAGGCCGCAAAGCCTTATCAAAGTCTTTTTCTTCCGGTGTAAACTGCTCGTTGCTGGGATCTAGGTTTTCGTTCATTCAAACAAATATAGTGGAAATCTTATTGCCGAAAGTATTTTCATTAAAGCATAAAAAAAGAGACGCTTTCACGTCTCTTCGTGTGTTTTTAAATAAAACAGCCTTTAATGCTGTAATTCTTCCTCACCATCTTTGAGAGGAACAATTTGAGAAACCCAATCCTCTTCTTGTCCTGGCTTGGAATAGTCGTATGCCCAGCGGTGAACTTCTGGAATAGCACCTGGCCAGTTTCCATGCATATGCTCTACAGGAGCGGTCCATTCCATTGTGTTGGATTTCCATGGATTCTTTTCTGCTTTCTTCCCATAAAAAATACTATGCAAGAAGTTGTAAAGGAAAACCAGTTGAGCCAAACCTGCAATTAATGCAAATATTGTGATTACAACATTGATGTCTGCTATGTCATCGAAGTATGGAAATGCTGTATTGGTGTAGTATCGTCTTGGTAAACCTGCCATTCCAATGAAATGCATAGGAAAGAATACCCCGTATGCACAAACTGCTGTTACCCAAAAGTGAACATATCCTAAATTTTTATTCATCATTTTCCCAAACATTTTTGGGAACCAGTGATACACACCTGCAAAAAGACCATACAAAGCTGATATTCCCATTACCAGATGGAAATGCGCTACAACAAAGTAGGTGTCGTGAACATTAATATCCAAGGTACTGTCTCCTAAAATAATACCCGTTAAACCTCCTGAAATAAAGGTAGATACCAAACCAATTGAAAAAAGCATTGCAGGATTCAATTGAAGGTTACCTTTCCACAGAGTTGTGATGTAGTTAAATGCTTTTACTGCTGATGGAATGGCTATTAATAGGGTTGTAAAGGTAAATACTGAGCCTAGGAAAGGATTCATTCCAGAGATAAACATATGGTGACCCCATACAATAGTTGATAAGAAAGCAATTGCTATGATCGAAGCAACCATGGCACGATATCCAAAAATAGGTTTTCTTGAATTTGTTGCTATGATTTCTGAAGTAATCCCCAATGCAGGCAGTAGAACAATATAAACTTCGGGATGGCCTAAAAACCAAAACAAATGTTCATATAAAACAGGTGATCCTCCTTGGTAGTGCAATACTTCTCCTTGAATAAAAATATCGGATAAGAAAAAAGATGTCCCAAAGCTACGATCCATGATCAAAAGTAGAGCAGCAGAAAGTAAAACAGGGAAAGAAACCACACCAATTATTGCTGTTATAAAAAATGCCCAAATTGTTAGTGGAAGTCTAGACATAGACATTCCCTTGGTTCTAAGGTTAATTACAGTTACAATATAGTTCAATGATCCTAGCAAGGATGAAGCAACAAAAATTGCCATAGAAACTAACCATAAAGTCATTCCCATTCCAGATCCAGGTTGAGCCTGGGGTAATGCACTCAGTGGAGGATAAATTGTCCATCCTGCAGCTGCAGGTCCTGCTTCAACAAAGAGTGAAATAATCATTATTACACTAGACAAAGCAAACAACCAAAAAGAGATCATATTCAATAAACCCGAGGCCATATCGCGAGCTCCAATTTGTAACGGAATCAAAAGGTTGCTGAAGGTTCCACTTAAACCAGCTGTCAAAACAAAAAACACCATGATGGTTCCATGAATGGTAACCAATGCAAGATAAACATTAGGATCCATTACCCCATCTGGTGCCCATTTTCCTAACAGTACCTCAAAAATTCCAAAAGACTTTTCGGGCCAAGCCAATTGCAAACGAAACATAAGTGACATTGCAATCCCAATAATTCCCATAAAAAGTCCGGTAATTAAATATTGTTTAGAGATCATTTTATGATCTTGACTAAAAATATATTTAGTCATAAAAGTCTCCTTATGATGATGCCCGTGATCCTCTTCTTGACTGTGCTGTACTGCTGACATATCTTATTTATTTGATTAATTATTGTATTACTTGGGCAAAAGTTTGCTGTTGATCCATCCATTTTTGATGTTCTTCTGGAGTCTCAACAATGATCTTCATTTGCATGTTATAATGTGATGCCCCACAAATTTTATTACAAAGCAAGATGTAATCAAAAACGTAAGGTTCTAAAGCTTCCTCACCGTTTGCCACCAATTCTTTACTATTCTCTACCCTTATTTTATTTATTTTTTTGACTTTAGCCATTACATCAGGGTCACGACGCATTTCATCTGTAGTTGTAATGGGTGTGAATGCAAATTCGGTAATCATTCCAGGAACACAGTTCATTTGTGCTCTAAAGTGAGGCATGTATGCAGAGTGCAATACGTCTTGTGAACGCATTTTGAAGATAATTTCTCTACCCACAGGTAAATGTAATTCCTGAACAACTAAGTCATCCAAGCCATTGGGATCAGTTGCATCGATACCCACTAAGTTTTTCCCTTCAAAGTCTTGTAAAAAACGAACGTTTGCATCTCCTAATACACCGTCTTTTCCTGAATATCGTGCTTTCCAGTTAAACTGCTGCGCATAAAGTTCTATTATCAAGCTATCGTCATCTTCTTCGACCGTCATGATATTAGTCCATGTGTACAAACCAAATAATATTAATCCTGCTAGTGTTATCACTGGGATAATGGTCCAAATGGCTTCAAGTCGATTATTGTCTGCATAAAATAATGCTTTCTTCCCCGGCTCACCTCTGTACTTGTAAGAAAAATAGTGTAACAAAGCTTGGGTAATGGTTTGAACGAAAAAAATCAATGCAAAAGAGATCCACATTAAACTATCGTAATCACTTCCATGCTCGGAAGCAGCTTTTGGTAATAAAACATCTCCCCATTCCCAAAAAGAATACAAGGTAAGAATGTAAAGGAATGCTAAAAAAGCAAACATCAATTTCCCTTGCATGTCGTTATCGCGATCGTTCGCTACTTGTGAATTATCTCTTGTTGTTTGAGACATTTCAAAAATTTTAGCAACTTGCCATAGGGATATAGCAATTAAAACAAGTACCGTAAGGGTTAATATTGCCGTCATTTATCTCTTTATATTTAATTTTATTAATAATGAAAACGTTCACTCTCTCCAATGTAAGGATCTCCTTTTGCAAGAAGTGGTGCTTTCGTTAATTCTGTAAATACTACGTAAAGGAATAGGCCTGAGAAAAATAAAAATCCTCCAATTTCAGCTATCCCAATGAACCATTGATCTCCAACCGCTGAGGGCATTATCATATTGAAAATATCCAAATAGTGACCCAATAGTATAACTATCCCAGCCATAATGATGAAGTAGTTTGTTCGCTTGTAGTCACTATTCATCAATACAAGTAATGGGAATAAGAAATTCATCACAACCATTCCAAAGAATGTTATGTTATAATCTTCTATTCGGGTGATAAAATAGGTAACTTCTTCTGGAATGTTTGCATACCAAATCAACATGAATTGAGAAAACCACAAGTAGGTCCAAAATACACTGAAACCAAACATAAATTTTCCTAAATCATGAATATGGCTATCGTTTACAAACTCTAAATATCCTTGAGATTTCAAATAAATAGTTATCAAGGCAATTGCAGTCACCGCAGATACGATCATACTTGCAAAGACATACCAACCAAACAACGTACTGAACCAGTGGGGATCAATTGACATGATCCAATCCCAAGACATTATGGATTCTGTTACTATGTAAAACACAAGAAATCCTGCAGAAATTCTGAAGTTTTTTTTGTGGTTCGAAATGTCTTTGGCTTCATCTTGGGCTAATGAAAATTTTCTTGAAAAGTAACGATACAATGTCCATCCTCCCAAAAAGAAAACAGCTCTTCCCAAGAAGAAAGGTAAATTGAGAAACCCTACTTTTCCAGCAATTAATTTATCGTGTGCAACTACTTCTGGATCCATCCAAATAAAGAGATGGTTAAAGTGCATTCCCGATAAAGCTAGAATAACAATCACAATGATACCTCCAGGTAACAAATAAGCTGTTATTCCTTCCATCACTCTGTAAAGTACTGGAGACCAACCAGCCTGAGCTGCACGTTGAATTGCATAAAATGCTAATGTCCCAAGAGAAATCATAAAAAAGAAAAAGGCTGCAACATAAAGTGCTGCCCAAGGTTTGTTTTGTAGCTGGTGCAATAAATGCTCATCATGGGAACTGTCGTGTGACTCTTCTTGCCCATGAGCTTCGCTTCCATGAGTTTCCTCAGCATGAGATTTTTCAGCGTGGAATTCATCAACATGAGTTTCTTCATGGTGATCGCTAGATTCACCATGACCTTCACCGTAATGCTCTGTAGCAGCCATGGCTTTTGCCTCTGCTACATTTTTTGGTGCTCCTAAGAAACCTAGAGCCAATCCAATGAATCCAAGTAACATAAGGACTCTGGCTATATTTTTTAGTTTATTTGGAAAAGTATACATATATTTTATCCTCTAAATTTATTTAAGAAGTTTTCCTCTTAGTTCCATAACATGCTGTGCAATTTGCCAGCGTTCTATTTCGTTTACTTGACCTGCATGAGATCCCATTGCATTTTTACCATACATCAAAACGTGATAAATAGATCCTTGGTTAATCTCACGATCAGCATAACTAGGAATTCCAAGAAATTTTTCACGAGTCATTAAGATTCCTTGTCCATTCCCTTTTTTGCCGTGGCAAACAGCACAATAAACTCCGTATAATTCTTTTCCAACTGCTAAATGAGCTGAGCTTTTCTCTAAGGGAGAATTTAGGTTTGCTTTTGCAGCTTCATATCCTTCATTTGTGTCAGGATAGTCGTAAGGTTGCCATCCTCTTGCGATTGATCCTTCTACAGGAAGTTGTGCCTCAATTCCATTGGAAAATGCATCTGAGTCTGCATAAGCCTCATACCCGACTGGGGTGTACATATTCGGAAAATATTGGTAGTTCGGTTTACTATTGTCTTGACATGAGCTTGAACCAAGTAAAAGTAAACTACTGAGTGTTATGTAAAGTATCTTTCTCATTATTCTTCGTAATTTTGAGGAATGTTAATCTCAATTGCACCTGTCTTTTTCAACAGAGCAGTCAACTCTTTTTCATTTCCGTTGATTTCAACCTCCATTAAAAATTTATCATCCGTAGTAAACGGATTTGGGTTTTCAGCTTCCTTAAAAGGCCAAAGTCTGCTTCTCATGTAAAAGGTTATAACCATTAAGTGAGCTGCAAAGAAAACTGTCATTTCAAAAATTACGGGAACAAATGCTGGTAGATTTGACAAAAAACTGAAGCTTGGTTTTCCCCCAATGTTTTGAGGCCAATCTTCGATCATTATGTAATTGATCATTGTTATTGCCACACCTAAACCGATACAACCGTAAATAAATGCCATAATGGCAATTCGTGTTCCGTCTAAACCCATTGCTCTGTCTAGCCCGTGAACGGGGAATGGTGTGTAAATTTCTTCGATGTGATGCTTCTGTTCACGGACTTCTTTAACGGCTTTCAAAAGCACGTCGTCGTCGTCGTAAAGTGCATGTAAAACTTGATTACTCATTTCCGTCTCTTAATTTTTTATAATTCTCGCCCGAAGACTTCAGAATTGTTTTTACTTCTGCTTGTGCTATTACTGGGAATGTTCTTGCGTACAATAAAAACAACACAAAGAAGAATCCAATAGTACCTATGAAGATTCCAATATCAACAAAGGTTGGTGAAAACATGGTCCATGAGGATGGAAGGTAATCACGATGCAATGAAGTTACAATGATTACAAAACGCTCAAACCACATTCCAATATTTACAACAATTGATATCACAAAAGAAAACATGATACTTGTACGTAATTTTTTGAACCACATAAACTGAGGTGAAAACACATTACAACTCATCATTGCCCAGTAAGCCCACCAGTATGGACCAGTGGCTCTGTTGAGGAATGCATATTGTTCATATTCAACTCCAGAGTACCAAGCAATGAAGAGCTCTGTAATATACGCTACTCCAACAATTGAACCCGTAATCATGATAACAATATTCATCAATTCGATGTGTTGAATGGTAATATAATCCTCTAGGTGCGACACTTTTCGTATGATAATTAATAGGGTATTTACCATTGCAAAACCAGAGAAGATTGCTCCAGCTACAAAATAAGGAGGAAAAATCGTAGTGTGCCAACCT
>CAJWBA010000024.1 GCA_913020155.1 uncultured Flavobacteriales bacterium | reverse complement strand
TTGAGCCTTTTGTTCTTCTTAATGCATCCCAACCTATTGCAACATTTCTATCTCCGCTATAATTTAACTGTAACGCCCTATAGCCCAATCCAACATTGTCATTTCCTGTATTACCGTTTTCTGTCCTGATACCTGATCCAGCTTCTACACCAACCATAGTGTTATAATTACCTGAATTATTGTTGAGAAGGGAATTTGAACCGATTGCAACATTGCTTTGACCTGTCACATTATAGGTCATTGCCCTATCTCCTATTGCCAAATTGTTTGACCCTGTTGTGTTTGCATCCAAAGCTTCACTTCCTCCAATAGCAACATTTCGCCCCCCAGTAGTATTTTTAGTTAATGAATTCCAACCAATACCAACATTCATATACCCGGTGGTATTATCTTTCATTGATCTTGAACCTATCGCTACATTTTTATTTCCAGTAGTTACATTATTCAGAGTCAAGTATCCCAAACCAACGCTTCTTTGCATCGTTCCTACATTGGGAGAAGTTGTACCGTCCAATAATATGTTTTCAGTACCATATAAAAAAGTTGGAGTGGAGTTATTTGAGCCTGAAGAACCAGTAAAAAATAATTGTTTCCAGTTCCCATCATAAAAATAAAAGCCGTGGTCTCCGTCAGTTTGATATATCAATAAACCAATTGCTGGACTACTGATATTATTTTTTTCACTCAATGTTAATCGGGGGATCAATATTCCTTTGTTGTTATTTGGGGAAACAACATCTAAAATAGCTGAAGCTGATGGTGATTCTGTCCCGATACCAACCTGACTGTATCCAATTTGTAGATGAAAACAAATTGCTATGTAAATAATTTTTTTCAGAGAGTTAATTGATTTCATTGTATTTGTTCTTATTAATTTAAAATATCGTTTTGTTTATTTAAAATTGAATTTGAGAAGAAACTCATAACCACTCTGGGTAACTGCAGTTTGTCCATTTGGTGTTCCAAAGTCGTAAGCATAAGCGATCGAAATTCCAGATTTGGTCCTGACCAGTAACATGACGTTCATAAATCCTGTGCTTTTAAGACCTCCACCAACTTCAACCGTATTCTTAAAATCAAAGGTTCCTCCAATGTGGGTTTGATTTTTGCTATCAGGTATTATCTTCACACTGAAGTATGGTTTAACTTTTGATCCAAAAAACCCTGTTTCAATTGAGGTTCCGGTCAAAAAGTACACTGTTGGTTTTTCACTGCTTATAAAAACTTCATCCTTGACAAACTTGGATGGGTTTAAAACATTTGGAATCGCTACTGAAGCATAGAATTTATCAGATTTTAATAAAGCACCAAAACCAAAAACAGGGAAAGTTGCTTTATCGGTTTGAGCTATTGCTGGGTTGTCAATTTTTGTAATTCTTTCCAATCCGTCTAAATCACTATTTTTTGTAGTTGCTCCTGCCTTCAAGCCCAAAAATAAATTATATTTATTTCCAACCTTTAGTTTATAACTTGCATCCAATGCGTATTGTGTCCTTGTGTCGATGAAAACTTTATTTGATATCACAGAAAGTCCAAATGAAAGATTCTTTTTGGGGCTTCCACTATACATGAAATAATTTGTTTTTGGAGCATCAGCAATACCTTTCCAAGTAGATCGAGTGTTGAATGCAATAACCTTACCTTCACTACCTGCATATGCAGGATTAAAAACGTTACGGTTGAAACGATCTAAGATTGTGTTTTCTTGAACCTGAGCTTTAGTTTTACTTACTGTAAATAAAACAAAAACCATCAAAAAATACTTTGTGAAATTATAATTTTGGCTCATTAGTTGTGTGATAGTATTTAGTCACAACACTATATTAAATAATATTATAACTAATAAAAAAAATAATGAAGATTAACTCAGAGATTACAGCATAATGAAACATATTGTTTATTTTTGAAACATGATTTTAGAGGTTACTGCATTACTTGTTTCTTTCTTATGTTTTGGCATAGCCCTACTAAGCATCTTCTATTTTAAAAAAAATGACACCATAAACATATACTTCATTGCAGTATTAGTTATAATTGGTTTGCAAAGGTTTGATATTGCTGCATTCAAATTAGGCTTTACAAGCAAAACATATTCTCCAGTACATTTGTACTCCAATTATTTCTTACTCGTTTTTGCATTTTATTCAAATTTTTTAGTCCGTCTTGTTCAGGTTAAAATAAATAAATATTTAACAATTATCTCCTTCGCTCTTCCGGTTGTCTATGTGATTTTAGTTAATCAATTTTTCCCTGATTTTCGATGGAATAAAATTGTTGTCTCTTTAACACTTTTGGTTTACTATATATTTCCTTTGATTGAATTAATTAAGTATTTAAAAATCACCAAGGCTAGGTTAAAGAACCTTAATACAACCCAAAAATGGGTTTTATTAGTTTATTTAATCACAGGAATTATGTCGGTTCAAGGGCTCAATTTTTTCTGGTTTACCCCTGGAAATGAAGCTATTTTTGTCAAAAACTCAATTCTATATTCTTCTGTGATTTGGTTGGTATTACTTTGTTATTTGTTGATAAATCCAATTATTTTATTTGGTGAAAAAAACTTGCTCAAAATTCTTGTAAAGAACAATGTCCAACCCATAAAAATCTGGAGTAGTTCATTAATTACTAGAGTAGATTCAAAAGACATGAAAGTCTACAGAACAATACTTTCTAGTATCAATGAAAATTTATATTTGATAAAAACCCTAGAAAGCAATGATGAAGTACTAAGTAAATATGTCCTTGATGTTGCTCAAATTTCAAAACTAACTTCAATCCCTAAATATCACATTAAGTTTTTATTTAAATACTATTGTTTTTTTTCTGTCAATGAATATTCCAACACGATCAGGATTTTATTCGCTGTAAAACTGATTAAAAAGGGATACCTTGAGTTCAAAACAATTGCAGCACTTGCTCAGAAATGCCATTTTGAATCTAGAATTACATTTTTTAATAATTTTAAAAAAGTAATGAATTTATCTCCAACTGAATATATTAAAACCTTAAAATTAACTCGATAATTAAGTCTATAAAATGATTTAGATTAAGAGAAAAATTCATCAATACGAGTTCTAGCTTTCAAATTCACTATCTTAAAATTTTTATTTCATAAACAATGCCTATGCAAAGGTCAAAACAAAATGTTTCATACCATCAAATCATATTGCTGATTTTAGCTGGAGAATCTGTATTTATTTTACCCTTTGTTTTGGCGCGGATATTTAGACCGACTTTCCTAGACGTTTTTGAATTGTCAAATTTACAACTTGGAAGTTGTTTTTCTATCTATGGTATTGTTGCGCTTTTATCATATGTGTATGGAGGAACCCTTGCAGATAAATTTGCCCCTAGAAAATTAATTTCTGTTTCGCTTGTACTAACCGCATTTGGTGGCTTGTTGATGGCTACTTTTCCATCAAATTTGATCCTAAAAATCATCTATGGCTATTGGGGGTTTACAACTGTTTTTTTGTTTTGGGGAGCGATGATTAAAGGAACACGCGTTTGGGGAGGTACAATGCGACAAGGAAAAGCATTTGGTTTACTCGAGGGTGGTAGGGGCTTTGTGGCTGCCTCTATTGGAGCTGTTGGAGTTTTTATCTTTTCCATAATCTTACCAGATAATATTGTAAGTGCCTCCTTGATAGAGCGTAAAGAAGCTTTTCGATATGTTATTTTATTTACCTCAATGCTAGCAATTGTAGTTGGTGGCTTAGTTTTTTTGTTCATGGAAGATCAAAACAGAATTTCGTCAAAACAAAACTCAGATACTCACTCAATCTCAAACATCCAAAAAGTCTTTAAAATTGAATCCGTATGGTGGTTAATGCTCATTGTGCTTGCTGCATATGTGGGATATAAAATTACAGATATTTTTTCTTTGTATGCTTCAGAGGTCATGTTGTTCAATGAAGTTGAAGCGGCACAAGTTGGTACATTTCAATTGTACCTGCGCCCAGTAATTTGTATAGCTATCGGATTATTGGCTGATAGAACTCAAGGAGCTACTTGGATAATCAATGGTTTTGTTATCATGTTGGTTGGTGCACTTCTATTTGCCAGTGGCCTTATTCGGTCAGGAGCATCACTCTTTTTTATTCTTTCACTAATCACCACAACTACAGGGGTTTATGCATTGAGAACTTTATATTTTGCTGTATTTCAAGAAGGCTATATCCCGCTAGAACTCACCGGAACGGCTGTAGGGGTTATTTCTGTGATCGGGTATACACCCGATATTTTCATTGGGCCAATCATGGGTTATTTGTTGGATGAATCTCCGGGGATTTATGGTCACCAACAGGTATTTATGATGCTTGCAGTTTTTTCAGTTTTAGGGATTTTTGCTGCAATTAAATTCTCTCGCTTGAAAAACGAAAAAATTTGATATTGACTTAAAATTTTTATCTATATTTAAATTAAAAATGGAATTATTAACTATACTTGCTCAAATAATAATCGCTGTAACCATTTTAATTGTATGGGTTTTTCGATTTGACAACATCCAATTGGAGTTCAAGCAATATGGTCTATCTGACCTTACCCGCTCCATAGTGGGTGCTGCAAAAATATCTTTATCAACACTTCTAATTGTTGGTATTTGGCATTCCGAATTAATTCTTATTCCTACCTTGGGAATTGCATTTTTAATGCTTTGTGCGCTTTACGCTCACTTCAGTGTTCGCAATCCCATAGCTAAATATCTTCCTGCAATCGGGTTATTATGTCTTTCGTTGTTGATCGCTGCATCTGAGTTGAACATCATATAAATGTTCACCATACAAGTATTGAGCTACTTTTCTGGAGTTTCTTTTTTGGGATTCGGTATCAGTTGTTTTTTGAGTAAAAACATGGAACTAGAATTCATTCGATACGGCCTGTCCGATTATCGAAAAATTACGGGCTTTTTTCAAATTCTGGGAGGACTTGGCCTTTTGAATTTAAGTTTTAGTGATTTCCTCTGGGGGATTAGTTCGCTCGGATTGTGTCTTTTAATGTTTATGGGTTTTGTTGTTCGCATGAAAATTAAAGACGGATGGGTAAGATCTTTCCCTTCTTTTTTTTACATGATCATAAATGGTTTTATTTTTTGGCACTTAGTGAAAAATTACATTATCTGATCTAAATTTATTTTTTTAAAATCCTGAATCTTATGAGAATATTTTTCTTGATTGGCCTTTTGAGTTACTTTGGTATTGCACAAGAAACGTTCATCCCTCAAAAAACAAAAGTTTCAAAAATTGTTGTTGATGGAAAACTTGACCCAGATGAATGGGAAAATGCAATTCAAATTGATTTGGATATTGAATTCAATCCAGCGAATAATCAAGCTGCCAGAAAACAAACCATAGCCTATATTACCTATTCCAATCGTTATGTTTTCATCGGAGTTTATGCCAAAGATAATCCGTCAAATATCAGAGCCTCCATCCGCCCAAGAGATGACTTTAATATTTGGAATGATGATTTGATTTTGGTTCGTTTAGATCCCTATGCAGATTCTCGAAATAATTTAGGATTGGCTGTCAATGCACTCGGAAGTCAATTTGATGTTAAACAAGTAAACGCTCTTACTGATGAAGGTCGCTACGATAGTAGTTTCAATGTAAACTTCGAATCTGCTGGAACGATTGTTAGTGATGGTTACCAAATTGAAATGAAAATCCCATTGTCGGAAATCCCCTTCCCAAATGGAAAAAATCAAATGTGGCACTTCAATTTTTATCGCAGGTATGTAGAAAATGGAAATGAAATAGAGGTAAGTAGCCAACCTAGGGATCGGAATAATTCTTGTGTAGTTTGTCAAACAACCGACCGTCTAATTTTAAAAGATATTGTGATAGATAAACGACTCGAATTTTTACCCTATTTTTCAAGTAATGTAAGTGGTGAACGCGACACCTCTGATGAAAAACTGAAATATGGAAAACCCAATTTTGGAATAGGCTTAGGGGTCAATATGGATTTGAATAAAAACACCAGTTTAGAGATAACCATCAATCCTGATTTTTCTCAAGTTGAAGCCGATGTAACCCAAATTGACGTCAACTCCTCTTTTTCACTTTTATATCCTGAACGACGACCCTTTTTTAATCGTGGTGCAGATTTAATCAATTTTACGGACGGAGCATTTTATTCTAGATCCATATCAGAACCCATTGTTGCCTCTAAAATCATAAGTCAAGGAAAAAAATCGCGCTTATTACTCTTGAATGCACTAGATAACAGTACTCCTTATTTGGTAGGAGGAGAAGATCGATCTTTTAACGGAAACGGAGGGAGAAGCTTCGTAAATGTATTTCGTTATCAAAAATTGATAAGCAATAAATCAAGGATTGGAACGATCCTTACAAACCGTTTTTATAACGGTGGAGGTTATGGTCATTTATTAGGTTTTGACGGGCTTTTTCTTTTGAACAAAAAATGGAGGCTCAGTTTTGAACTATTTAAAAACATCAATCAAGAACCTGTTGAAGAATGGATCGATTCAACAGAATCAATACAAGGAAAAACAGTTGCTTTGGATGGGGACAACTTGAACGGTGATGCAATTTACTTCCAACTTTATCGAAACACAGAACATTGGGAAAGCTATTTCTTTTATCGAAATATTTCACCTCAATATCGAGCAGACTTAGGTTTTGTTGTAAAAAATAATCGCCGTTGGGGAACACTTTTTCATAAATATCAAAACATACTCAACAAACCCGGACTACAATCTTTTGGGTTCGGAACCAAAATAGATGTGGTCTACACCTTTGAAGATCTTTACAAAAATTTCAGTGTTGACTTCTTTGCCTTTCTTACAACGTTTGGACAAACAGAACTGAGGTATACGCTGGATTACGATGCTGTAAAAACCTTTTTAGAAATTCGATTTAATGACCTACCCACAAACGAATTGATCCTTTCTGGCAAACCCTCTGAATCCATAAATTTTAGAATAAACTTAACTGCAGGAAAAGATCTTTCGGTAAATGAAGTAGTTCCCGAAGTTGGATTACTTCGTTCAGCTTACCTTACTTTTGGAATTCAGTTAAACGACAACTTAAACATCAATCCCTCTTGGCGATATTCTCGCTTAGAACGAACTAATGGAGGCGAAGACTTTTTTGAGGGTTCTATTGCTCGGATGAGCATTCGCTATCAATTCAATAAAGCTTTTAATATTCGCGTGATTGCTGAAAAAAACAGCTTCAATGATCAATTTTTTGTTCAACCACTGTTTCAATGGAATCCAAATCCATCAACCATATTTTATTTTGGAGGAAATCAAACAACCCTTGAAAATCTTGAGGATGCTCATTTTCAAATTCTTCAATTCAACCGATCCCAGTTTTTTGTTAAGTTTCAATACCTAATCAATTAAAATGGTTACAAAACACAACTATTGTTGTCTCTTGTTGTTACCTTTATAATAATTTAAAATTATTTTATTATGAAAAAAATTCTGCTAAGTGTGTTTGCACTTGCTACCTCAATCCTTTCGGCTCAAGAATATCATTGGACTTCTTACAATTTTACTGTTGCAGGTGAAGATGTAGAAATTGTTGGGAAATTGATGGGAGACTATTTTAGTAAAGAAGAAAGTAAAGCAGATGGGGTTTCTGTTTTTTTATTTGAAAATCACTTCAACGACAGTTCAGTCGACTTTTCTCATTCAATCGTATTCACAGGAAGTTTGGATGCTATGGGAACACAATACTCACAAGATCCAAGTGAAAGTTGGCAGCTGTTTTTAACCAAATTGGGGGGGTACATAAAAAGTCATTCCTCAGCAGCAGGGAAAAGCTTATTGTCCTTTGGAGAAATAGGATCACATCCTGTACAAAACGTGTATTGGCTTCGGGTTGATGAGCCCTCCAAAATGGCAAATGCATTTAAAACGTACAATAGCAAATTCAATCCCAGTGACCGAAGAGTTACATTAGGGTCATTTGGTTTAGGACGAAGTCCGTCGGGTGAAACTCATTATGTTTTAGTAGGTGTAGATGATTTTAAAACGGCAATGAGTACAAGTAAATACCGAGAGAAAAATAAAGCTGCTCAAGCTGCTTGGGTAAAATATTGGGATGATGCAGGTGAGGTAAAACTAGTCCGCTCAACTACTCGAGTTATGCTCGGAAAGTGGTAAATTTTTATTTAAATTTAAAACAATAGAACCTCCCTTTTGGAGGTTTTATTGTTTTTAGAGGTCCTTTCGTTTCAGAAGTTATAGACTTGCAAACTCGCCATTCTGATTAAAAATAATCTAGCCTAACCCATTGCGATTGATAAAAAAATTCAATGTTTAGTTATGATTAAATTTATATGTTGTATTTTGAAAGTAAATTTAATGAATAAATCTTTTAAAATGAAAAATCTATTTACCCAATTATTATTGGTCGCAACAACATTAATTTATGGTCAAAACCTTGCGTTTGACTTTGCATTTATCAAGGCCGAAGACATTGGAGCTTATGATCAAAACTTGAAGTTAAAGTTTCAAAAAATGAACCAAAACTACATCGATGATGGACAAATCTATGGTTGGCACGTTTGGAAAGTAATCAATGGTGCACAAACACCTTTTACCCATTTGGCTGTAAGTATTTATGACCTCGACAAAATGGATGAAGATTACAAAGGAAAAAAATGGACCGAAGTATTTCCTGATTTTGCTCAAAATGAACTTCAAGATTGGGGAAAGAAAAACACTGAAAACCGCAAAATTATTTTTGAAACACAAATGGTAAACGTTGCTGACGTTCTTAAAAAAGGAGTTACCGAATACCCTGATATTGCAGTAATGAATTTCATGAAAGTTAAAGGCGGTAAATACAAAAGTTATGAAGACGCTGAAAAGTCATTCACAAAATCTATCTCAAAAACCGATGCAAGAAAAGGATGGAGTTTTGCAAAAAGAATTGATCGTGTAGGGACTGACCTGTCGTGGTCACATTTTACAGTTGACTGGTACGAAAAATATTCAGATTTCCTAAAAGAGGGAGCTAAACCTTCACATGATGCTGATCAAGTTTATGATAACATAGCAACACTCAGAGACTTGAAAGATCGTGTAGTTCTGAAAAAATTTATTTTCTTGAATAAATAAAATATACTTTGTACTTCCACAATAAAACCCTCTAATAAAGAGGGTTTTTTATTTTACAAATCCAACGGTGGTATTACTTTTTGCTTGATCAAGAGGGCATCGTTGTACACAAAAGGTTTTGGCATCATATGCTTTGGACGCTCATTCATTTCAACCCATGGATTATTCATTAAGTCAAAAGAATACTCAAAAAGTATAAATGTCGGTAGCTGTTCTTTAGAAAGAACATAGGAAACCTCAAGCGTATCTTTTTCAGAAACATAAAAGGTAAGAAGTCTGTTGTTCGGTTTGGTAAATAAAAGCTCATTTGAACCGGATTTTAAAACCTCAATTCCATTAAAAGATAGGTGATCGAAAGAAACTTCTGAGTCAACATAAAGCCTCAAAACATTGGCTTTTTTTTCTGGGATTAACCGAAATGATGTACTCCTCTGATCACCGATAAGTGTGTCTCGAGTAAATTGAGCCTTGTAGTGAGGTATGTTCACAAAAGCAGCTTTGGAAGTGTAGGTGTAGCCTGAATTGTATTTACTGTAACCTGCCTTTTTTGAGTCTAATGAAATAGGGACTGGATTATCACCCAAATAGCTTCTTGTCCAATCATCCAAAAAGGAGTCATAGGTTAACCAAGAAGCTTCTTCTGAATTCAAGTCTTGAGAATAGATTAAGCTGTTGGGCTTTTTACGATCTTCATTAAAATCACTGGTTAAATGTGTATTAATAAAAAGAACAAATGTGAGGAACAGAAAACCTAAAGACAAAAACTTTTTGAAGTCATATGAGCCCATAAAAGAAAATAACAACCCAAAGAGCAAAACCGTAAGAAGAGTACTCATAACGATCATTTTTAACCCTAATCCTATGGGGAAAGTTTGAATCAATGGGCTAAACAAAAATACCGCAGGTGATGCCAAGATCAGAAGTAAAAGGGGGTTTGTACGATCGTCTTTTATGAGCAATCCAAAAGACAGTAAAGCAAAATAAAATGGAAGAATAAAATAAGCCGCTCCTTTTAAATAAAAAGCCAAAAGAACATTAATAATCAACCAAAAAAACAAAGGGGCAACAAATTGATTAACGACGTTTACACCCAAGGAGAGTTTATGGGAAAAATAAAATACAGCTGCCAAGGTTAACGCAACAAAAAGTCCAATGTAAGCATGTCCGTTGTAAGTAAAACCATGCTGAATTTCTTGATAATGTGGGTACAATTTTAAAATCCATTTCCATCCATTAATTCCCAGAAGAAGAGCAAAAATCAAGGACAAACCATAAGGCACAAAACCTTTAAGAATTAATTTTAAATTGAGTGCCCCCCTTTTAAATCCAAAATAAAGAAGACCGATGAATAGTATACTTGCCAAAAGGGTCATTGGCATAACCCAATCAAAAGGGTAAGCAATCATCTTTAAAAAGGGAAAGTTGGTATAAACGTAATCTTTCTTGCTCTTGAGATCTTCCAAATCAGCATTTGAAAAATAATGTAAAAGAGGGAGTAAATAACTGCCTTGGTGTTGAAGGGTATTTCGGTCGAGACGTTCATAGCTATCCCCAGCCGTGTGATAATCATAATGATCGTCTATAAATGCAAAAAAAAGACCCTCAATATCTCCTTCTTCTCTTAAAATAGTTGAGTCCGTATCATTGGGAAGCATTTTATAAATACTGTACAACAAGGAACTAGCAACTGGAAACTCTGGATTAGCCTGCATAAAGCCTTGAATCAAGTTTTTATTCCCTTGATTTGTTTCTACAATCATTGAGCTCGGTCCTCCACTACCTCTAGACTCAAAGTTGAGCGAAAGCCCCACATTTTTTGCCCAGGGATGTGATCGAACAAACAACTTAGCCCCTTCCAAACCAACCTCTTCTCCATCGGTAAACAGTATGATAATATTATTTTTGGGTTGCTTCCCACTGGCTTGGTATGCTCTTAAAGATTCCAGTATGGTTACCACCCCACTTCCAGCATCACTTGCCCCAAAAGAGGGGGTCAAGGCACTGTCATAATGAGAAAAAATCAAAAGACTTTTGGTCGAATCTGTACCTTTTATCTTAGCCACAATATTGACCGGTTGTGTCATTTGACCTCTCCTTTGGTTAAAAACATATCCTCGTTGTGTTTCGGGCTCTAATCCCAAATCTTTAAGCGATTGCATTAGGAATGATCTGACACGTCTGTTTTCTTCTGTACCAATGTAATGTGGGGCTTTTGAAATTTCTTTCAGTGGGATCAAAGCTCTTTCGCTAGAAAATTCCAACTCCGAAATACTTAAAGGGGCTCCCTTACTTGGCATAAGATCATAAAAACTAAAATAAATCAATCCTAAAAGAAGAATGAAGGAAAATTCGAAAGCCTTTTTCATTTTGTGGTATTTTATGGTATTAGTTTATGTCATCCTATGAAGATAATTACAAACTCGATATATATAAATTCAGGTTCAATGTAAAAAAAAATATCGATGTTTTTTCAAATTGCAATATAAACCAAAGAGATAATTTTATATTTAACAAAAAAGATCTTTTGAAAAAATTATTTAAAATATTGGGAGGAATCATCCTCGGGATTGGAACTTCAATTTTAGTATTTATTGCCATATTTTACGTGGTGTTTAACCAAAAGTTACCAGCTGGAAAAATTGGAGCTGAAGCTGATAATTTAGCAATTCAAATGAGAAATTCTTTAAATTATGAAGCATATCTTAACACAAACTATTTAGCTTGGACATTCAATAAAAAACGGCAATATGAGTGGTTCAAAACCGAAGGTAGATGCATCGTGATTTGGAAAAACATTAAGGTTCATTTAGATTTAAAAAAAACTTCAAAGTCAAAAGTATTCATGGAAGGGAATGCGTATTCAGGAGAAAAAAAACAAGAATATATCAAAAAAGCTTTGGCTTATTTTAACAACGATTCTTTTTGGCTTGTAGCTCCCTTTAAGGTATTTGACAAGGGAGTAGAACGACGTCTAATTGAATTAAAAAATGATGAAAAAGCTTTACTCGTAACCTACACATCTGGGGGGACAACTCCCGGGGACTCATACCTTTGGCGTTTTGATGAAAAGGGTTCCCCTAAATCCTATCAAATGTGGGTAAACTTAATTCCCGTAAAAGGACTAGAAGCCTCTTGGGAAAATTGGGTCACAACAAAAAGTAAGGTGAAATTAGCTACCCTTCATGAAATCCTTTTTTACAAAATACAATTGACAGAATTAAATACCTCAGAATAGATCTTTTCAAAAACGGGCATTATTTTAAAATCTGTTTTTTATTACCTTTAATTGATGAAAAAGCTAACATTATTTATTGTGGTTCTCTTCTTCACATCTTGTTCAAAACAAAATGAGAACACAACCGATTGTATTGATGAAAATTCCATTGCAACCGACTTTACTTGCATCGAAATTTATCAGCCTGTATGCGGTTGCAATACTGTAACCTACAGTAACAATTGTTATGCAGAAGCAGCCGGAGTTAGTTCCTACGATGAAGGCGTCTGTGGCAATTGATTGCTAATCGATAATTTTTTTTACTTAAAGCTAAAAGCCAATCCCGAAGATTGTTCTAGGCGTTGTAAAAGAGCATCTCCCATTGCAACTGAAGGAGTAAGAACCCCATTGATTTTGGGCAACTCATCCACTGCTAAACATACTGCGGTTTCGCCTAACATTTTGGATGTTGATCCATATCCCGGGTCTTTGTCGCCAGTTACTTTACCCATAGCCGAAGAACCATCCTCAAGGGTAACATAAAATCGAAGGTTGTAAAAACCATTTTCTCTTTGCTCCCTATCGGGTCCCTCACCGGGTTTTGGTAAAAGTTTATTCGCAATACTTTTTAAGACTGATTTTGGTTTGGCAGTCATAAACATCAATGGAATTGCAGCAAGAACACCCTTCATCTTTCCTTTAAATCCTTTTCCACTCAAGGTGGCCTCATCATATCGGAAATCCTTCCCGTAAGAATAATTACTAAGAGCATTACTTCTCCGAACTACTTTTGTATTGATCCCTGCCATGATAAATGGTCCTACATAACTTTGAGAAGTTTTATCAAATACGACTGACATGAGATCGGGACGATCCTCACCCTCTTGTTGATCAGCGGGATTTAAACCGTAGGGATTGGTCAAAACCTTGTAAATACTTTTGTCTTGTTGTGCTTGTTCCATGACTTTACTCAAACTTGCATAGGTGCCACCACTCAAACCACCTCTCATAGCGACAACCCGCATACTGATTTTTTTTGCACGCTGTCCTTTTTGTGCTTTAGCCTCTCTTTGAATAAAATAAACTCCCATGTCAGAAGGGATAGAATCGAAACCACAGCTATGAACAATTTTAACCCCATTGGCCTGAGCTGCTTCCTGATGTTTATCGACCATTTGTCGCATCCACTGTACCTCACCTGCCAAATCACAATAATGGGCTTTATGCTCTACACATGCCGCAACAAGTTTTGATCCGTAAATGGCATATGGCCCCACAGTTGTACAAATTACTTTTGTGCGAAGTACCATCTGTTTGATACTGGCTTCATCAGAACTGTCTGCAACAACAATTGGAACAGATGAATCTGCTATTGCTGCTCGTACGGTTTCTAACTTCTCTTGGTTACGACCAGCCATTGCCCATTTTAGATTCCTAGATGTACCGTATTGTTTAAACAAATATTCAGCTACTAATCTTCCTGTAAAACCAGAAGCTCCCCAAATAATAATGTCAAATTCTCTTGATTGATTCATAGATGTAGTATTGCTTTGATGTAAAAATATTAGTTCTTCTTGGGAATACCGGGGAAAAACATATTCGTTGTTTCTTGATGTTTTCTGTAATCTGGTCTTTTCTCAACCGAATAATACTCCGATGGGATTGCTCCAGTGTAATAAACTAAAGTGGTATACATGATTCTGGAAACATACATAAGAGAAGCCAAAAGACCAATCCATAAAAAAATATTTAGATTGGATTGATGGTAAATTAACGAAGGGATAGAAGTCAAAATTAGAGCATTCCAAACCATCCATTCTGCAAAATAATTTGGATGACGGCTGTACTTCCATAAACCTACATTACAAACTTGTCTTTTTTTATTTTCTAATCGGCTTTTCTTAAGGAATACTTGTTTTTGAAAATCTGCTACATGCTCCATAATTAGAAATAAAAACCAAAATGAATATCCCAAAATCTCCAAAAAAGAAATGTGATCTTGAGGATTAAAGGCTTGCAAGATTGCTGGCATTGCCAAAAAAGTAATATTGGCAAAACATTGGATCATAATTTCATAATGAAGGGAAAGGTTCTCATTGGTGTACCCCTGTTTTTTCCATCGTATTCTTTGAAACTGATACCTCGAAAGTTCTGTGTCTAAATGTCCTTTTTTGAATAAAACCAGAGCGCCAATTCCCATTCTCAAACCACAAAAAATGTACATGGCGGCAATACAATAAGTCCTTAGCCAATACCCTTCTCCAAAAATTAGAGCAAGTATTCCAATTAAAACAAGCCCCCAAGGCCAAGCAATATCAACATACGACATGCGCTTTGTAAAATAAGCAGGAATACAAACTACTCCGATAAAAAGTACAATTTGATAAAGGGCATTCCAAGGCACAAACTGCTCGAAAATAGGCGTGAATGATAAAACCGTAAAACACAACATAAACGGCAGGTAGCCTATGCTTCTGCGAAGCGTATTTCTAAAACTTAATTCCATTCTTTTTTTCTAAAAACCCAAGTAATGTACAATTAATTTTCTTGAATTATTGAACACAATGTTTTAAAATAAAATCATTAAAATATTAATTGTGTTTTGCAAGTGTGAAGATCCTTTGTGTCTTATCAAAAATAAATTTAAATCTTATGAAAAAATTACTATCAGTATTTACGTTATTCTTTAGCGTTTCAATGTTTGCACAAAACATATTCTGTTAAGATGTACTACTCGAAGTAAATGCGGAAAATGTTGGTGCTTTGGTAGACAACTATTATTCAAGCATTGATATTCCCCAAAATGTATCTGTAGAATTTTCAAGTATTCCATTTAAAAGTACTCACGAAAATGCGACTCATATTTTGAGTATTGTATCAAATTCAGCAGAAAGTTTAGGAATATTTGGAGGATCATTGACGGATCAAGAATGGGATTTGTACATCTCAAAAATGCAGAAAAATATAGAAAATATTAGAACTTCATCAGGAAATGGATTGTTGAGTTTCAATTCAGACGTTCAGTTTTCAATTGGTCAAGCTTGGGTTTTCAAAGGAAAAGACATCAGTAACTTTGTAAATGCATTTGGCAAGCTCATGAAAATCTTTAAGTTCGAAGGTCTGGTTGGTGCAGGTCAAGTTGTTCATGAAACTGATAATGGAGAAAACGCTTACATCTATGGAACCTATGCTAATTAATCCAAAGCGCTTGGTTTTGGTCCCAAGGGCGATCGTGAGGCAATAGCTTTTCAATTATTCAATCAAGAAATATCCAATGAAACCTTCAGCAAAATATTTACTAGAGTGTTGATCAAAAGGTTTTAAAAACAAATACTGTATTAGAGATTATATTCTAATGAACAACAATACATTTTAAGTTTAAACCAAAAAAATACCCTCATAAACAGGAGGGTATTTGTATTTACATAAGCATTAATTTACTGATGGTAGCATAGATTCAACAAGTCTAAGTTTTTCGTTTTGTCTTCCCCACATCTCCAAAGATTGGTCAAACAATTCAATGTCATTTGTCCATGAATTCCATCCAAACATTTCATCGTATTCTTCTTCCCAAGTATTATCAATACCGCTGGGCTCTTTTTCGTGTTTCTCAAATCCTACGTAGCGTACAAAAAGATTGCGATTTCCTCCAGAATGTAATCTTAAAGTAATGCTTGACATGTCTTTATTGAATTTCCCCTGCACTTTTCCAATGCGTTCAATGAATCGGTAAAAGTGATCCGATTGATCTTGTTTAACAATAAAAACCGTCTTAACCAAATGCTTAGACGGATTTGCTTCTTCGCTTACATTTACATCTGCCCATTTTAGCCGTTGCCAAATTTGCTGTCCTCCTTTTGGTGAGCAATATTTTGAAACATTAGAACTCCAATAGTTTAACTCTTTGGATTTGTCTTTGTCATAGTCAGCCGGAGTCTGAAATGGCATAATGCGCTCATAAACTCCTGCGTTATCTCCCGTCATAATTTTGTAAGTTACAATTAGGTTATTGGGAGAGGTATTGAACATTTCTGTTTTAGCAGCTGCTGCAGCTTCAAACTTTTGAGTCATTCCATCTTTGGGCTGATAATGCCAGGTGTTCCAGTATTCTGCTTTTTCATTTCTCTGTCCAAAAACAGAAAAACTCAAGCTTAGAAGTAAGGTAAACAGTGTAACTTTTTTCATTTTGTAGATTTAAAAATTTTATACAAGATATAAAAATAGTTGTAGGTTGCAACTAATACTTTAGCGTTTTGAAAACCTTTGAAATCAAAAAACCCTCTATTTAGAGGGTTTTTAATTGATTGGAAACCTAAATTATTGTGCTTCCTGAGAGGCAACGTATCGCTCAATCTGAACATTCATGCCGTTTACATCCATCCAATCAGAGAATGTTGCGATTTTACCGTCTTCGTTAAATGAGATCACAGCGTACCATTTGTTATTGGCTGGAGCTCCTGTGGCAGTGTGCGTAGTCATCCAAGTTCCATAAACCCGAAGAATATTGGGGTTGGGATCTGCACTTCCACTGGAGAAAGTTGATCCTCCCCAGAAACCTTTGTCAGATCCTATCAGTCCTTTACCTTCTTCAAACTTGATGTCTTGAAAATTATCGAAATAACCCTTTACTGCTTCGCCGAAATCATCATAGCCCAACAACTTGTTTTCGTTATAGTATGGTGGAGACCACTTCACAGAATCTGCAATTAAGGCCATCAATCCATCCATGTTTTCTTCGTTAAAGTTTTGAGCAAAAGATTTAAAAGTATCAATATTTTTCTCGAAAACAGCTTTGTCTTCAGCTGATGGTCCTGCCGGAGCTTGATTGCATGATGAAAAGAGTATTGGAGCAGAGAGAATCAAATAAATTAATTTTTTCATTTTAGATATAGTTATGATTAATAGCTACAATTTACGAAAAAAGTTAATACTTGCAGTTTGTAAGTAATCTATGTGATCAAAAGTTCTTCTCACAAACGAAAATAGTATCTTTAAATAAAAACTTATGAAATTATTATCCATCCTTCTAGCCTCTTTTGTTTGTGTAAGTTTATCAGCACAACAGATCCTATACATTAACAGTAACGATCATCTACAAAAAGGTTATCCTTTTTCACAAGCAACTCTGGTTAACAACATCATTTACTTGTCTGGAGAACTGGGAACCACCTCCGATGGAACTCTAGTTGAAGGAGGAATTGTTCCCGAAACAATTCAGGCACTCAAAAACATTAGTGAAACCCTGGAGTACATGGAAAGTTCTATTGATAACGTATTTAAATGTACCTGTATGCTGGCTGACATAAAAGACTGGCCTCAAATGTCAAAAGCCTACAAGAGTTTTTTTAAGCCTGAAAGATTACCCGCTAGAAGTGCTTTTGCAGGAAGTGGTCTTGCTTTAAATGCGCGTATTGAATTGGAATGCTGGGCAGTCTTAAAAAATTAAATTCGAACTGATGAAAGCAAAAGAAGTGACTTTATTTGGAGGTACAGGATTAATTGGGAGTTCGCTTCTAGAAATCCTGTTGAAAGATGATCATTACAGTAAGATTAATGTAGTCACACGAAGATCTTTTTTGGTTAATAACAGTAAAGTAAGTGTTCACCTTATTGACTTTTTAGATCAAAAAGCCATCGAGCAAACCCTTGAAAATAGTGAAATTGTTTTTGCTTCAATTGGCACAACACAAGCTCAGGTAAAAGGAGATAAAGATGCTTACCGTAAAATTGATTTTGACATCATCTACAACCTTGCCAAAGCTTGTAAAAAACATCAAGTAAAACATTTTTTGTTTGTATCCTCCCAGGGTGCAGATCACAAAAGTTCTAATTTTTATTTAAAGCTCAAAGGAGAAATCGAACAGGCTGTTTTTGATTTAAAATTATCTTGCTGTTCTGTTTTTCGTCCCTCACTATTGTTAGGAAAACGAAATGAAAAAAGACCTGGTGAGCAAATCGCACAATGGATTATGCCTTTGTTCTCATTTCTTATGCCTTCAAACTTCAAGCCTGTTGATGCTTATTCGGTAGCTCAATCGATGGTCAATATCTCCCAATCAAACCCCAAAGGATTCAACTTTTTTCATTACCGAGAAATTAAAGATTCTCTTTTGTAGTTACCGATTTTAGCTTCATTAATTGGTGGTGTTTCAAATAAGGTGCTATCTTGAATGTGTTTTTACATTAGTAATCTTTAAATATCTTTATTTTGAAAACATCAGTTGTAATATTTGTTCTTCTATTTTCAATCTCTACGTTTAGCGTTCATAGTCAAATCAAAAAAGAAAAAATCTCGTTTGAAAGTGCCAATCCCTTTTCATTCAGCGATGTTATTCTGGATCTTGAAAATCAAGAAAAACAAGAAGTTTATGGGCAGTTAACCCTCCCCGTAGATTCTTTGAATTCAACAAAAAAATACGCTTTGATAATTGGAGTGGCCGGAAGTTTGGGATGGAAAAAGCACCATCTTGATTACATGGAAATGTATCAAAAAGAAGGATATGCAACTTTTGAACTCAACAGTTTTAAAAGCAGAGGCATTACCTCAACGGTTGGTTCTCAAGATCAAGTAACCACAGCAGCCATAATTTTGGATGCCTATCGGGCTTTAGAAAAACTGTCAGGACATCCCAACATCGATCCCAAAAAAGTTTCGATAACAGGATGGAGTCTTGGAGGTGGAGTTTCCTTATTCTCAGGATGGTTGCCGCTAAAAAATGCAATTACCAAAGAATACACTTTTGCTTCTCATTTGGCCTTTTACCCTCCTTGTTTTATTAATCCCGAAAACACAGATTTTACTCAGGCTCCAATTCATATTCTTGCGGGTGAAATAGACAACTGGACCCCTGCAGAACCTTGTAGGCTTCTTGTCGATAAACTGAAAGAAAAAACCAATATTAATATTACCATTTATACAAATGCTCATCATGGTTTTGACAGTGAATTACCTGTTAAAAGAAATGAAAAAGGATACAGCTTTGAAGACTGTATGTTTACCCTGACCAAAGATGGTGATGTCTTGATGAACTATTTACAACTTCCAATGTCAAATGCAATTCTTCAAAAATTAGGACTTCTCTTTTGTGTTGAGCGTGGGGTTGATTTGGGAGGTAATCCAGACGCAAGAACTCAGGCAATGGCTTTCTCAAAATCTTTTATGAAAAAAACTTTGACCCCTAATATCCGTGAGTAAACTTGAAGATTTACGTTGGGTAATCATTGCATCAGAAGCTGAGGTAGTTAAATGGACAAAAGCTTTTAATGATTTTAATAAAAACATAAGCCTAGAAGTTGGTCCCAATGTTTCATCCCCTCAAACCGTAGATGTGCTGCTTTTGTGGAATCATCCCAAAGGAAGCCTTTTGCCTTTTACCAATACTAAAATTTACTATTCACTTGGGGCGGGTGTAGACCATTTAGTTAACGACCCCAAATTGTATCCACAGGTTCCAATCAGTAGAATCGTAGATCCCCTACTTTCATTTTCAATGAGCAATTACATTCTTTTTGCGGTTTTGTATTATCAACGTAAATGGTCCAAGTTTCAACAAAACCAAATGGATCGAAAATGGGATCATGACGGTCCAGCAGAAAGAGCTATTAAAGTCGGTGTACTGGGGATGGGAACCTTGGGGTCTGATGCCGCAAAAAAGCTAAATTTTATGGGGTTTCCTGTTGTGGGTTACAGTCCTACCCAAAAAAAAATCGAAGGAATTATTACTTATTGTGAAGGTGGATTAAATTCATTTTTAAACGCCTGTAACGTTCTTGTTTGTACGGTACCTTACACCGACCAAACTCATGGATTGTTGTCCAAAACCCTTTTTCAGCAATGCTCTCCATCGACTTATCTAATCAATGTTTCAAGGGGTGGGGTTCAGGTAGAAAACGATATTATTGATGCCCTTGATACAGGGAAGTTATCCGGAGCTTTTTTGGATGTTTTTGAACAAGAGCCTTTACCCAAAAATAATCCTTTATGGGACCACCCCAAAGTAAATATTACTCCTCATATTGCTAGCATAACAAACTCTTTGGCAGGAGTAAAACAAATTATCAAAAACGTTAATCGTCTTCTAAAAAACAAAGAACTTCATCATACGGTTAACAAATCAAAAGGCTATTGAAAAACCATTTAGTTCAGAACATTTTCTCTTAAATTTCTTATTTTTTAGATTTCTTCCTCCTTCGAAATTGTTTTTTAGTTTTAGAATAAAACTAAAAGATAGTGCTGTTTGTCCATAAAATCGATACTTTTAGTTGTAAACCAGAATTACTATTAACTATGAAAAAACTATTACTACTATTTGTTGCTTTCTTATCTATATCCACGTATGCACAAGATGATGTAACTTATGAGTCTGCTCTTTATATTAATGATGTTTCCATTTCTGAAATTCCGAGATTTGTTGAACTCCACAAAAAGTTCACAGATATGTCGTTAGGAGAAAACAGAAAAATGACCGGAGAATGGCTTTTTAGACACTGGTATGGATCGGGTCACACCTTTGTTATTTACACCCAATACAAATCCATGGAAGATTTTCACAAGGATGCTGATATTGCCAATGCAAACATTAGAACCAAAATAAACGCAATGGAAGATGAAAGTGCCAAAGAAGCTCTTAAATTGGAGTGGAGAGAGTACAGATCTTTTGCCAACGGACATTCAGATGAAGTTAGGGCTGCATACAAATCAACAGGGTATTATCAATCCGACAAGGCTGATTTTGACACCCCTTTTGTTATGGTAGTAGGAAGATACAATTCTTCTGGAGCATGGGGAAAAATGGGGAAAGCATTTTATGACTGGAGAATCAAAAGTTCTGTTGATGATGGGTCTTCATTGTCTGGCGGGGTTTCTTACCACTACATGGGGACAAGTTCTGATATTGAAGTATGGCAGTGTTACCCAAATTTGGTTGAATTTGCGAAAGCAGTAACTGCAAAAAACACAGACTCTGAGGAAGCTACTAAGGCCAGAAAAACGTTTTGGAGTTTGGTTGATGGTGCCCACGAAGATCAAATTTATATTCACCTAGGACACGTAAACACTAAGAAAGGAATTTTTGATTTAGCTGGGAAAGACCGCTAAAAAAAATCCAATTTATTTAAAAAGGCGCTTTGGCGCCTTTTTTTATGGTCTTGATTCAAATTTATTTTCTTAAAATCGATTTAGAAAAATATTCATCTGAAATTGCTGGATTGAATTTAATGTCTAGAATTACAAAATCTGTTCCCTTTCCATCTTTGAGTACATCTTTGTAGTTCAATCGAGTGGGGTACCACCTGCCATCGATTTGCTTGATATTCATAAACAAAGTTGTTTTGAGTAGAATCCCGCTTTTAGCATAAAGGTTTTCTTTTAGAGGAACAAATCTATTTTTATCAACCCATAAGATTCGTTTGTCATACGCCAGATCGTCCACAAAAGCTGTAAGTTCCATTATCCAGCTTGGTCTGCCCTGATAGATTTCTTCTCCAACAATTTTGGTATTGTACAAATCCGAGAGTTTGCGTTCTTCCATCATGTCTTCATAAGAAAGGTCGGATCCCATTACAGATTGCCGCAACAAATGGCCTGACAGTTGTATGGTTCTGTCTGTGGCGGGCGAATAAATCCATAAGCGATTGTCTAATTTTAGCATCTTTGTCCCTTTTTCCCTTTCTGGAGAAAGGTATTCCGTAAAGTTGTTTTGCTGTCCTTTGGAATATCCTTTTGAGCGTATTGTTCGGCTCTTTCGTTTGCCATAAACGATCATTTCTGAAGTAATAATCTGTGTTTCAGAAAACATGTTTTTATCAACTTTTTTTATGATTTCAAGCGCTTCCTTACTACTTTGCTGAGCTGATAAATCATTCGAAAAATAAGCGCAAAATAACAATACAAATAATATTTTTTTCATGGTCCCCCTTTGGTTAAACTTCTAATTCCTTGAACAAACGTGCGGTTTCTCTTTTAAAAATACCTCTCCCTGCGAGTGCTGTTCCCAATAACATTGAAAATAAACCGGGAATAAATCCAATAAAAAAGAGGTTAGTCGATACGTGAGCTCTAACAATTGATGGCATTATGATAGTTGAATTTTCGACATCCTTTGAAATATCAATTCCCACTTCTTGAAGGTAGTAACACAATCCTATTCCCAATATTGATCCAATAAGTGACCCGATCAATCCTATGATTGAAGCTTCTGCAAGCAGCAAACCGAATACGTTTCTTTTGGATTCACCAAGAGCTATGCGGATTCCAAATTCTTTGTAACGCCTGAGCCCACCAATAAGGCCTGTATTCCAAAGAACCAGAGACATGGCAAAGATGAAAATGAAAATGAAAATCGCATTAAAAGATTCTGCAACATCAAGAGAGGTTTTTAAATCATTTTGCTGCTTTAAAGTGACCATTATTGGAGCGTATTCATCTTTACTGTTTATGAATTGGGAATTGAATTCTTTGGCTATTTGCGATGCCTCAATATCGTTGTAAATTTTTGAATTGAAATAGCCCAAAAGTTCTCCAGTACCGTCTTCCATATCGAGCATGTCTTGAGCATCTTTGATGTCCATAATAAAAGTTCCTTTATCTAATAAAGGAGATCCAAAATAAATGGTTCCGGTCATTACAAAATTCTTGAAAACCATACTTCCCTCCATGGTGGTTCCAAAATAAGTAATTTCATCTCCTGGAGATATTTTTAGTTTTTCTGCATAAGCATCACTCAAAACAATTTCTCCTTTTCGCATTGGAAGCCTTCCTTTTTGAATCGACTTATTTAAATTTAAGCGTTCCAATTCTCCAGAATCTGAATCCAGAATTGACAAAGCCATTCCCATACCAGTTCCTTGCGTTTTGGTATTTCCATTGGAGTCTGGGACATCGATTATTCCTCCAAACTTAATTCTTGGAGTCCACAAAACATTTGTAAATTTTTGGTTTAAATCTTCTAGTAAATCTTGCAAGTCAAGTAAAGCCAAATCGTTTGGCATTTGGTCTTTATTTTCTGCATAGGGTTGAGTCATTATTTTCAAATGACCCGTGTCCAATTTAGCGCTTTGGTTCACGATATCCGAAAGTACACCTTTTAAAAAGCCTGACATCAAAACTGTAACCATTACTCCAACAGTAATTACTAAAACCGGAATGAGGCTTTTACTTCGATCTCTAACAATTCCTTTAAAAATAAATTTTATCATTGCTGCTTTCCTTTAAGTGCTAAAACAGGGTTGAGTTTTGCTATTTTTCTTGCAGGTAAATAACTTACAATTGTAGCGCTTATTACCACCAACAAGATGGTACTCACTACGAGTTTGATACCATAAAGAGGGAAAATCACTTCTGCAATAGCAATTCCCATTTTTTGATCTGCAGGTGGAACTGCAAAACCAACTTGGGCTAAATAGATGAAAAAAGGGATCCCATAAATGCTTCCTACAATTAGTGCCAAAATACTGTACATGCTTCCTTCAATGGTAAACAAACGAACTACTCTACTGCGAGTCATTCCCAAAGCAATGTAAGTGCCTATTTCTTTCTGTCTTCTAAAAATGGAAAGAATTTGAGTGTCAAAAACAGCAAGTAAGGCAATTGCCATAAGCAATAAATAAATAATGGCTTGACCTGTTTTCTTTTGGTTGATCAAATCTTTGAGCTGCTTTAATAATGCTTCTTGACTTTTGAACCTCCACAATGGTAAAGCTTCTGCCTTGTAATTTTTATCTGCCACAAAAAATGAAGCTTCTTGGTTCAAGTCTGTCATTTTCCAGAGGGTCTTGATGTCCATCCATATTTGCCCGTTATCAATATTTGGGACGTTGGAATCAAAAACATCGACAATGGTCAAGGTGTTTGCATCGTAAGTGCCGTTTTTATCTCGCCATCGAATTTGAACCTCATCTCCCTTGTTTAGTTTGGCAGATTCAGCCAAACGCTTTCCGATAATTACCGGAAATTTTGCCTCACTTGTTTTTACTTTCTCAATAGGAAGTTCCAAAATCGTTTGGTTAGAATCAATACCTTTTAATACAATTCCTTTCATCCTGCCCTGAGGATAAATGGTTGCTTGATACACCAATATCGGGGTTATACCCAATTGATTTTTTGGGATGGGTCCGTGTCCATCGAGAATAGTAAAAGAATCCAATGGGTCATATTGTTTGTGCAGTAAATGCCCTTCTCCAAACTCCCAAACAATACTATCTTTTTGAGCCTGTTGGTCCCAACCATCGATAATGGAGTTGAGTAAAATTATGATCACAAATGAAAAAGAAAGAACCAAAACATTGAGAACAGTTCTTGTTCCTGCACCCCAAAGATTCTTGAACGCTAATTTTAGTGCTAGTTTCATACACTGGTGGTTTTGTTTTCGATGATGTCTTTTTCTAAAGCTCCATCTCTCAAATGTATGGTTCGGTCTAAATATCCCATTACTTTTTCATCATGGGTTGAAAACAAAAAAGTGGTTTGTAATTCTTTATTTAGCATCTTCATGGTTTTTAAAATCCCATGTGCATTTTCAGAGTCTAAGTTTGCTGTAGGTTCGTCTGCCAACAAAATCTTTGGCCGTTTTACCATTGCCCTAGCAATAGCAACCCGCTGGCTTTCTCCTCCCGAAAGCTTATCTGGTCTTTTGTTTGCATGATCTTGTAATCCCACCCACTCTAAGGCATCATAAACAGCCTTTCTTCTTTGTTCTACGGTGTTTTTCTGAAGTAGAAGTGCAAACTCTACATTCTCAAAAACAGTGTACACTGGAAGCAAATTGAAGACTTGAAAAATAAACCCAATATTGTAGTTTCTGAGTTTTGCTGCTTCGTTGTGACTGAGTTCGGCTATGTTTTTATCCAACACATATGCCTCTCCTTGGGTTGGAACATCAAGAGACCCTATGATGTTCAACAAAGTTGTTTTACCCGAACCACTTGGACCTACTATTCCTGCAAATTCGCCTTTATTTATGGAAAGTGTAATGTCTTTTAAAGCTCTAAATTCCTTTCCGCCTACGGGATAATTTTTAATGACTTTTTCAATGGATATGATCGGTTTTTCTGTCATAATTAATGATTGTATGTGACTAATAGTTGAATTCCTGGTCCTTTGAGGCTGGTTACAATTTCGTTTTGCTGAATGCCCTGAGTTTCCTCGGGGTTGTAATATGCTATCAAATAAGCTGAAAAATATTTAAACTGATGTTCGTAATTGAGCAGTAAGGTTTGTTGGTTGTTTTTCCACTGTTGATACAAAAGTCCATTAATAGAACTGTAAAACGTTAATGGATAAGAAAGCCTTAGGGCAGAAATATGTTGTTTTGTAGAATCATCAAAATCCTTACTCATTAACGATGACAGTAGATGTTCAGCAGCAATATTTAGCCCGTTTCCTAAATTAAAAGTGTAGTCAGTGCCTAGATTAAGCAAAAACTGATTGGTGAACAATCCCAAGTCTTTTTCTCGATGAATAAAAGTAGATTCTATCCAAAGTCCTATTCCCAAATCCCACTTAGAATCGAATCCGATTCTGTGTTCTGGATTTTTGGAATAGGTTTGAATCCCAAGAACATCCTCTGAATTGGCTGTCCTGTAATGATAGGATATAGCCAATTCTCCTCTGAGAATAAAGCTTTGGTATCTTCCGCCAAATTCTGGGGTATTGGTGGTCGTGGGAAGTGCATCCAAACCGCGCAGTTT
>CAJWBA010000023.1 GCA_913020155.1 uncultured Flavobacteriales bacterium | reverse complement strand
ATTTACCACAGTAATTTGTGCATCAGTAATATTATTGGCTGAATAACCACTAGGATCCTTGAACATCCAATATATTTCCTCAATTGAATAATTACCAGAGGGCAAAGAGGAAGAGTTAAGTGTAAGAATTGACTCGTAAACTCCATTATAACGGTCACCGCTAACAAGGGTCCACGGTGAACCTTCTTGATTCGTAGAGTTGAATCTAAGGTACGGTTTAATATTACTGGGAGTAACTACCCCAGAAGCATCAGAGGCTGTAATATTAAGAGTAAGGGTCTGAGTCCCCGAGGAAATATCCACACTTGATGGTGAAACAGTATAATTAGATAAGATTGGTTTATCAAAATCAGCATTACTATTATTTACCACAGTAATTTGTGCATCAGTAATATTATTGGCTGAATAACCACTAGGATCCTTGAACATCCAATATATTTCCTCAATTGAATAATTACCAGAGGGCAAAGAGGAAGAGTTAAGTGTAAGAATTGACTCGTAAACTCCATTATAACGGTCACCGCTAACAAGGGTCCACGGTGAACCTTCTTGATTCGTAGAGTTGAATCTAAGGTACGGTTTAATATTACTGGGAGTAACTACCCCAGAAGCATCAGAGGCTGTAATATTAAGAGTAAGGGTCTGGGTTCCCGAGGAAATATCTACACTTGATGGTGAAACAGTATAATTGGATAAGATTGGTTTATCAAAATCGTTCTGTGAATACCCTTTTACTATTCCTATTACAAGCAGGGACACAAATAGTAAAAAACGATTTAAAAATGATAATTTTAACTTCATATAATTTAGGCTATCAACACATCAACAAAAATACAAAAATAATTAAACACAAATCATGCCAAAAGCGCAAATCTTGAACTTGCTATTGTTTCTGTCTTTGTTTTTAATATTTTTTTATAACTTAAAAAATTATAGAAAAAATCAATCGTCATGAAACATAAGATTACATTACTATTAATTTTTATTTTTAGCCAATCTCTTTTTGCTCAAGAAATAAGCGCAGAAGGACCTTTTGATCAACTTATCATTAGAGGAGTAACTCTCATCAATGGAAATGGTTCGCCACCAATGGGTCCCGTTGATGTTGTCGTTGAAAAAAATATAATTTCTAAGATATCTGTAGTTGGCTATCCAGGGGTTAAAATCAATGAAGAAAGTAGACCAGAATTACTGGACGGAGGAAGGGAAATCGATGCTCATGGAATGTATTTACTTCCTGGATTTATTGATATGCACGGGCATATTGGAGGAGTTTCTCAGGGCGCTGATTGGGATTATGTTTTTAAACTATGGTTAGCGCACGGCGTAACAACGGTTAGAGAGCCCAGTGGCCGAAGTAGAGCATGGGCGCTAGATTTAAAAAAGAAAAGCGCTAACAATGAAATTATTGCACCACGTATTGTACAATACACTGGTTTTGGATCAGGATTTAAGATTCCTATAAGTACAAAAGAGGAGGCTAGGGAATGGGTACGAGAAAATGCAAAAGCGGGTTCAGATGGAATTAAATTTTTTGGCGCAGCTCCAAAAATTATGGAAGCAGCTTTGGATGAAAACAACAAACTTGGATTAGGCTCAGCATGCCATCATGCACAACTCAGTGTAGCGCGATGGAATGTTTTACATTCTGCACGAGCTGGACTAACCACTATGGAGCATTGGTATGGATTACCTGAAGCTCTTTTTGAGGACCGAACGGTACAAGATTATCCCCTAGACTACAACTATCAAAATGAACAACACCGTTTCGAAGAGGCTGGGAAATTATGGGAACAAGCAGCAGCGCCTTATTCCAACCATTGGAATTTGGTTATGGAAGAGTTATTGGCACTCGATTTTACTTTAGACCCAACGTTTAATATTTATGAGGCTAGCCGCGATTTAC
The DNA here is from genome assembly GCA_913020155.1 of uncultured Flavobacteriales bacterium. Lineage (GTDB taxonomy): Bacteria > Bacteroidota > Bacteroidia > Flavobacteriales > Flavobacteriaceae > Arcticimaribacter. Next base: position 25,058 of record CAJWBA010000023.1, on the reverse strand, counting down.
ATCGTGCTCGAAGAGCAGAATGGCACGAGGATTATACCTTACCAAGCTTGTGGCGTTTTTATCAACCCAGTAAAATTTCTCACGGATCTTATTGGCATTTCTGGGGTACAGAACAAGAAATCAATTGGAAAAAGAATTTTGATTTATGGATGACTTTTGTAAATGAATATAAAAATCGTGGCGGAAGAGTCACTACAGGTTCTGACTCTGGGTTTATTTTCCAACTCTATGGTTTTGCTTATGTAAGAGAGCTGGAGTTGCTTCGAGAAGCTGGATTCCACCCTCTTGAGGTAATTCGCTCCGCAACACTCAATGGAGCAGAGGCTCTCAAAATGGATAATCAAATAGGTTCCATTGAAGTTGGTAAATTAGCAGATATGATTTTGGTTGATTCGAACCCCTTAGAAAACCTTAAAGTTCTTTACGGTACAGGAGCTATTAAACTAACTGAAGAAAATGAGGTAGTTAGGGTAGGAGGTGTGAAGTACACCATTAGTGATGGAGTAATTTATAATGCTAAAGTACTTTTGAAAGAAGTTAAAGCCATGGTTGAAGAAGCAAAGAAAAAAGAAAATTTCACTATTAAACAGCCCGGAGTGGATTAGTATAAAGTCGTAAAATTACTTTGAGTAAACTCTGTGAAAATAAAAACCAGCATTCAGCTGGTTTTTTTTAGGAGTTGATTAATACTTATGGTATCGAGCATAACGATCCAAGTGGAAATTGTAATCTCCAAACAAGCGTTGTAATACTCGAGCACGTTTAAAGTAAAATCCAATATTGACATCATCGGTTACTCCAATTCCTCCATGCATTTGCATAGCCTCATTAGTTACTAATTTAATGGTTTTACCCAATTTTGCTTTGGCTAAACTTGCAAGTTCATCCAAATTATCGGCTCCATTATCTAGGGCTTGAAGTGCAGTAATGACTATACTTTTGCAAAGTTCAATTTCAGAAAACATAATTGCAGCTCTGTGTTGGAGAGCTTGATAGGATCCAATTCGTTTTCCAAATTGTTCTCTTTCTTTCAAGTATTCAACAGTCTGGCTAAAGGCCTCTTTTACTATTCCAAGCATTTCAGAAGCCAGACAAATTGATGCAGTGTTGAGGATTTGGTTCAACAAGACAGTTCCATTTCCAACATCACTGATACGATCATTTGCTGTTACTTCAACGTTGTCAAAAGTCACGGAAGCATAGGTTCCGGCATCCAGAAGAATTTCTGAAGTTAGGGAAACTCCCTTGGCAGATGAGTTGACCATAAATAAAGCAGGCTCTCCCTCATCGGTACGAGCCACAACAACAAATGTATCTGCTCCAGCTCCATCAATTATCATGGTTTTTTTTCCAGAAATAAGGAAACCATCAGATGATTTTTTTGCTGAAGTTACAATTGCAGTCGGATCAAAATAGTTGTGTTCATCTTGTGCAAAAGCAATCCTTTTGGAACCATCCATAAGCATAGGAAGCCAAGTTTCTTTCAATTTTTGATTTGAAGAGTTGCTTAGCGCGGTTGCTCCTAGAACAATGGATGAAAACAGAGGAGCTTTGGTTAATGTTTTTCCCATTTCTTCCAAGACCTGTCCCAAACCAACAAAACCAAAATCTAATCCATCAAATTCTTCGGATATGGTTAGTGAGGTCCAACCCATATCAACAATTTGCTTCCATAGGTTTTCATTAAAAGGTTTGTAATTACTATCTCTCAAATCTCTGAATTGCTCAACGGGAGCATTCATAGCCAAAAATTCTGCCGCAGAATCTTTCAGTAATTTTTGTTCTTCAGTTATTATTAGTGCCATAAAATAGAATTAAGAGGGTAAGTTTAAAATACGTTTTGAAATAATACCAAGTTGAACCTCAGAGGTTCCTCCTTCAATGGTGTTTCCTTTTGATCGGCAAAACATTCTTGTCTCAGAAGCAGCTTTTTTATTTTCACTTTCCCAAACAAGACCGTCTTTTCCTCTAATTGCAGTGAGTAATTCCATTCGTGTAACATTTTGTTCGGTTCCATAGTATTTGAAGAAAGATGACAAGGCTCCAGCATTTACACCCGTTTTAGCTTCATCTGTAATGCGTTGTATTGTCATTTCAAAAATTGCATCATTCATTTCTAATTCTGCAATTTCTGGCCGTAAAACTCCATCTGTAAGGATACTATCTTTTGTAGGAAGGTTCTCCAATGCAATTTGATGAACAGCTTTTCGGACATCCGTTTCACCGACACCTCCAATCATTTGACGCTCATGAGTAAGGAGGTACTTTGCAATTGTCCAACCATCATTCAAGGAACCAATTAGATTTTCTTTAGGCACTCTTACATTATCAAAAAACGTTTCACAAAAAGGAGATTTCCCACTAATTAGCTTGATCGGTCGTGTACCTACTCCTTCAGATGTCATATCAATGAGTAAAAAACTAATCCCAGAGTGTTTTGGCGCATCAAAATCAGTGCGAACTAAACAAAAAATCCAATCAGCCTTATCGGCATAAGAGGTCCAAACCTTGGAGCCACTAACCAAGTAGTGATCGTCTTTATCTTCGGCTTTGGTTTGTAATCCTGCTAGGTCACTTCCAGCATTGGGTTCGCTATAACCTTGACACCACCAAGTTTTCCCAGTAGTAATGTCGGGTAAGAAACGTATTTTTTGTTCCTCAGTTGCAAATTTGTGAAGTGCAGGGCCTAGCATTGAAATTCCAAAACTAAAAATGGGTTTTCTGCATCCAATTCTAAGCATTTCTTGGGTTAAAATGTTATTCTCTTCAGGACTCAATCCTCCTCCTCCATATTGCGAATCCCAATAAGGAACAATCCATTTTTTTTCAAGCATTTTTTCAAACCAGATCTTTTGATCTTCACTGGCAAAAGATGCATTTCGCCCTCCCCAATAATAATCTGTAGAATCTTTTAATGGTAAGCGCATACTCTTTGGACAGTTTTCTTCAAGCCATTGTCGTGTTTCAAGTCTAAATTCTTTTAGATCTTTTGTAGTTGTGGTTTCCATAAGGTCTTATTAATTAAAATAAATGATCTATTCTTTTCTTTTTAATGGCTTGTTGAGATAGCATGCCATAAAGTTCTACTATTTTGTCTAGATTTTTAAATCTTGGATCTTGAGTATGCCCCATACTGTATCTATAAAATATCTGTTGTACAATCACAGCAATTTTAAACACACCGAAAACAAAATAGAACTCAATATTGTCAACAGTTTTACCACTCTTTTGTTCGTACAAACTTACAATCTCACCTCGACTTGGGTTTCCAGGTTTAGCCGTCAGACTTAATTGATTTTGAGCAATAAAATCAGGATCAGTTTCGTGAACCCAATACCCTAGGCTTGTCCCCAGATCCATTAGAGGGTCTCCCAGCGTGGTCATTTCCCAATCCAAAACTGCTTTTATATTCAATTCTTCATCTGGTGTTAATACCAGATTATCGTATTTAAAATCGTTGTGAATCAAACTAGCACCTGAACTTGTTGGTATGTTTTTGGAAAGCCAAAGGCCTGTTTTTTCCATGGATTTTACCTCGGATGTTTTTGATTTTTGATACCGTTTGCCCCAACCCTCAACTTGTCGAGTTACATAGCCTTCTGGATTTCCTAAAGATTCCAGACCAATAGCTTTGTAATCGAGCTTATGTAATTCTACAAGCGTGCTAACAAAATTTTCTGAAAGGGATTTAAACTGTTCTTTTGAGGGTAATTCTTCAGCTGGGGTTCCAGCTCTTAAAATAGTTCCTTCAACCCGTTCCATTAAATAAAATGGAGCATCCAAAATACCTACTTCTCTTTCAAATAATATAGGTTTTGGAGCTTTGTCGTATGAACCGTCTAGCGCACTTAGAATGGTATACTCTCGAGACATATCATGACCAGATTTAATATTGACTCCAAATGGAGGTCGCCTCAATACATAATCTTTATTTGCAAAATTGATCAAGTAAGTTAAGTTTGAGAAACCAGAAGGAAATTGTTTTACACTTAATTTGCCATTGAATTCATTCAATACTTTACCTAAAAATTTCGATAAGGTTTCTTCATTTAAATTTTCTCCTTTTCGGACTTCTTTAGCTTTATCCGGAGCTACACTCATTAATTTATGTTTATATTATTTCAAAAATTTATTTGACTTCTACTTTTCTTGTTCTTTTTTTCCAGGTCCAGAATAAGCAATTGCAATAAATTCAGCAAAACATGCCGGTTTTTCTTCTCCTTTCAACTCAAAAACAATTCCCATTTTATATTTTGCTCCACCAGGGATGTCGTTACTTTCTATGAGTGAAACTCTTCCGCGAAAATAATCACCTGACTTAGTAGCATTAGGGAAACGAACTTTATCTAAACCATAGTTAACACCCATGGCAACGTTCTCAATAGAAAAAGTGTCATAACTGATTTTTGAAGCCATTGATAATACTAGGAAACCGTGTGCTATTGTTTTTTTATATGGAGAAAAGGTAGCACTTCGTTTTGGATCAGTGTGAATCCATTGAAAGTCCTCAGTAGCATCAGCAAAGGTATTTATCCTTTCCTGAGTCATAGGCATCCATTGGGTTAAACCAAGTTCTTTTCCTATGTAGTTTTTTAATTCGCTTACGTCCTTTAAACGAGTAGCATATGCTTTATCTGTTTTTTGATCCATTTCTTTTATTTTAGGTTAACATATGACCACCATCTGCATTCAAAATTGCACCTGTTGTGTAAGAAGAAGCATCTGAAGCTAGATAAACAGCTAGACCTGCCATTTCTATTGGTTCTGCAGCTCTTCTGAGTGGTAAATGATGTTCTACTTGTTTCATTAATTGTTCATTGCTCCAAAGCGCTTGACTGAATTTTGTTTTAATTAAACCCGGACAAATAGCATTGGTTCGAATTCCATATTTGCCCCACTCGCTGGCTTGAGATTTTGTCAGCATAATTAATGCGGCTTTGCTTACCCCATAGAGGCCAAGTCCCATATTGGGTTTTAGCCCCTCTACCGAAGCAATATTGATAATACTTCCTTTTTTCTTTTCTTTCATGTATGGGAAACATAGTTTTGCAAATGAAAAACACGCCTTTACATTAACATCCATAATTTTATCAAATACAGGATCATCAACTCCTTCAAGAGGTGCGTAAACAGGATTTGTAGCTGCATTATTGATTAGAATATCTACTCCTCCATAATGATTAACTGTTTTATCAATCAATGCTTTGCGTTGTTCTTCATCTCCTACATGACAAGCAATTCCAATTGTTTCTAGCCCTTTAGCTTTAAATTCATCAGCTACAGCATCTACAGCTTCTTGAGATCGACTGCTTACCACTACATGCGCTCCGTATTCGGCAAGTGCTTCAGCAATTGCTTTACCAATTCCTTTACTTGAGCCAGTAACTATGGCTACTTTTCCTTTTAAATCAAATAATTCTTTTACACTCATAATTACATTGGCATTGCTCCACCATTTGCGTGGAGGGTTATTCCGTTAATAAATCCAGCTTGTTTTGAGGCAAGGTAGAGGTAGGCATACCCCATGTCTTCTGGGGTTCCAATCCGTGCAACAGGAATCATTGCAATTCCAGCTTTTACAACTTCGTCAGGCATTGAGGCAGTCATCTCTGACTCTACAAATCCCGGAGCGACAGCATTTGCAGTTATTCCATAACGTCCAACTTCTCTACAAAGTGCCCGAGTAAATCCTGCTACCCCTGCTTTGGTTGCAGAATAATTAGTTTGCCCAAAAGCACCTGCAAATCCATTGATTGATGATGCTGAAATGATTCGTCCATAACGCGCTTCACGCATATGAGGAAGAACGGCTTGGGTAGTTGTGAACAAAGAGCTTAAATTCACATTTATTACAGTATCCCACTCTTCTTGTGTCATTTTCAAGAAAGATTTGTCCCTCAATACTCCTGCATTGTTTATAAGAATATCAATTTTGCTGTGTTGTTGTATGATTTCTCCGACTGCTGCATCAACTAATTTGCGATTTGTAACGTCAACTTTTTGAAAGAAAATTTTTCCACCTTCAGCTTTTATTTTTGAGGCAGTTTCTGCTCCAGAGTCTCTGACATCCCATAAGGCTACGGTTGCCCCAGCTTCACAGAACACCTTACAAATCCCTTCCCCAATTCCTTGGGCTCCACCAGTGATTATGGCTACTTGTCCTTCTAAACTAATCATTTTATTCTTGTTTTAATGTATAAATTCCAATTCCAGTTTCTTTTAAACTCCCAAGATAAAGTTTATTATCAACTTGTAAAACACTGGTTATGTAATAAAAATTTCCTTTAGGGTCTTGTAAATTGTATTTTAAATTTCCATCGAGATCAAAACCTAACACCATAGCATAGGGTTTGGGAATTGCTCCCTGTATTACAGCGTTTGGTAAACGCAAAAGAACTGATCTTAAAAAGGGCTTGGTGGTTAGTGGTTCAATGCTTACTGCTCTTTGACTTGGGATAGCAACCCAAAAAGTTCCATTAGAAAAAGTTATGTTGTCAGGGTATCCGGGCAATTTATTATTGAAAATTTCAATGCTTCCTTTTTTGGCCCCTTGAAGCCAATATTTTTTGATTTCAATTCCAAAAGTCTCGCTGAAAATAAAGTAATCTTCTTGTTCACTCAAGGCAATACCGTTTGGAAAAAAGAGGTCTTTTAAAATGATCTTGCTTTTTTTTGTTTTTATATCATATGTTATTATTCTGCCAGAAGGCCGTTGTTCCCAAAATTCATTTTCGATTTCGATTGGATGTCTTTGGGTGGCGTCTGAAAAATAAATAAGTCCTTCTTTGTTTATAGCAAGATCGTCTGCAAATTGTATGGGAGTGCCTTCAATTTCATTTAAAAGGGTATTAAAATTTCCAAGGCTATCCATTGCTATTAGTCCCATTTTTTGATCTGCAATAATAAGCCAACCATTGGCAGCAAATTTCATTCCTAGAGGTCGCCCTCCTGTATTCCCAAGTACCTTTTGATTGTTTCCGTTTGCATCGAATTGAATGATGTCTCCATTTTCGAGTCCAGTGTAAAATTTATTGAGACTGTCACGAACTATTGCCTCTGGTCCCAGACCTGCATTTGTTTTTATGATTTGAGTTTGAGCTAACAATTCATTTACCTTAAAAGCTCCGTCCATTCCGGGATGTGCGGGTGATTCTCGAGCTAGAGGTTCTAGAGATATGGGATAAAAACCAAGATAAAGTATTCCAATCGCTAGTAAAAATCGGATTGTTTTAAATATTTTTTTCATTAGAAGATGTTTTATTAATTTATTGAGCTTTGGTCAGTTTACAGCGGCCTCAATCAATACTTTCTTTTCAAATTATTTCTTCTTTACCCAATGAGTTAATTTATTAAGTAACCTTCCAAGCAGTGAAGCCATTGAAACTGGATCTAAACAATTTTTGATCCTTTGTAAAAAAACTCATTATCGATTTTAACTTAGTTTGTAAACGACATAATCTTATTGTATAATTCCATTCGATCTCCAGCTAAGTGTTCTAAACCATCTACAGGAATTGTAACTCCACTGATGTAATTTGCTAAAGGACTAGATAGAAATAATACAGCATTGGATACATCTTCAGCTGTGCCAAAGCGTTTCATTAAATTTTTTTGTTCACTATCTTTCAGAAATTCTAGCATTTGACTGGGGTAGTTTTCCAGTCCCGAAGTTGCAATAATTCCTGGTGCAACTGCATTGATACGGATATGATATCTTGCCCATTCTTGTCCTAAGCTTTTGGTTAAGTTTTCAACACCGGCACGGGCTGCACCCGTATGTGCCATTCCGGGGAAACCTCTCGAAACATTGGCTGTTATGTTGACAATATTTCCTCTTTTTTGGGGAATAAAAAATTTATTTGAAATTAATTGACTCATGTAAAAAGTCCCGTTTAGGTTGTTGTTGATTACCGCAGCCCAACCTTTTTGTGCTATGATATTGGCAGGAGCGGGGAATTGCCCTCCAGCATTGTTTATTAATATATCTAATCCACCTAGAGTCTCTTGAATCATTTTCGCCAATTCCTCTATGGCTTCTGGCTCACGAATATCACAAGATTTTGCATGGCAAGTACCGTATTTAGTCAATTTTTTTGCAGCCACTTGAAGCGCTTCTTCTTTTCTAGAAGCAATAATAACCTCTGCACCATGACTTAAAAAAGATTTTGAAATTTCATAGCCAATACCACTTCTACCTCCCGTTACAAGTACTTTTTTGCTTTTGAATAAATCTGATTTGAACATTAGAATAAATATAAATTTTGTCTTTGTTTATTTTACTTTTTGAATGTATTTAATCTGTCTTTCTTGCTTTTTTGAAAGACTGTGTTGCTTTGTAATTTTTCGAAATAGAAATGTTCAAGCCATGATATAATTTATCCAGCCTCCATTCCACCGTCCATTACCAGTGAATGTCCATTTACAAATGAAGCCTTGTCTGAAAGTAACCAAACAATCGTGTTTGCGGCTTCCTCTGGCTTTCCTAGTCTTTTTAGTGGAGTTCGATAATTTTTAACAAAGTCCAATACCTTGTCGGGTATGGGTTGAATAATGTCGGTTTCTAGAAATGATGGACAAATTCCATTAACTCTGATATTGTGGCGTCCATATTCTAAAGCTGCAGTTTTGGTTAAACCCAAAACTCCATGTTTTGCAGCAGAATAGTGACCTCCGTAGCTTACTCCTTTGATACCTGCAATGGATGATACATTAACAATGCTTCCTCCACCTTGTGGTAATAATATTTTTATTTGTGCTTGTAAACAATAAAAGACACTGTCTAAATCTACACCAAGAACTTTGCTCCAGTCTTTAGTAGTAATCAGGTGAAGAGGGGTTAATGTACCACCAATACCTGCGTTATTGACAAAATAATCAATTCGTTTGTGGTCTTTTAGGGCTATTTCATGAACTAGATTTACTTGTTTTTGATCAGAAACATCGAGTATGTAGCTGGTAACTTTGCCTCCTTTTTTTTCAATGTATTCTTTTGTTTGATCAAGAGCTTCTTGATCGATATCTGTTAAAATCACATAGCACCCAGAAGACGAAAGAGCAACTGCTGTTGCTCTTCCGATTCCTTTGGCAGCTCCAGTGATAAAAGCTGTTTTATTCTTCATACTAGTTCAATCTGTAACGGGATGTTACAGATCAAATGTGATTTTTCCTATGATACGTCTTCCAATTACGGGCATTCCAGGGAACGCACTGTATTTGAAATCCAAAATATTTGAACCAGTAAGGTCTATACGCATACCATTCTCAAAACGGTACCCAATATTTGCATCCCAAAGGTTTTTTTCGTCCGTTATACCTCCCCAAACACCCTGGTTTGATTGAAAAGATTCATCGTATTGGTATGAAACACTACCATACACTGAACCTTTACTATATTTCGCTCCAGCCCTCATTTTCTTTTGTGGAGAATTTAGGAAAGAAGGAAATGGTAGATCGTCATCATCACTCTCTCCTGGTATCCAAGTATTTTGACTTACATAAGATCCATTTGCCCATAATGTAATTACATCAGTTGCAAAATATTCAAATGCTACATCAATACCGTAGTGGCTTCGTGTTGCATCAGCAAATTTTCTGTATCCAGCTGGGATGTGCGTTACTCCATCTCCTTTTGGTACTCGTTGGGATTCAATAGTTCCAAATAGAGGATATAAGCTGGTCGCACCTGGGCTTTGATTGTTAGCTACTGCTTCAAATCCATCAGCAAGTAACTGGAAAGTCCCTTGAGCTAATGTACCAAGACCTATAGCAGCAGATGCAATTGTCGGTGCAAGAGCTGGAACTCCGGGAATAGCTCCAGATGCAACAACAGAAAATGGTAGACCAGCTCCTACTGCAATAGCCTGATAGGCTGCAGTTAATTGAGTTGTAATATCAGGAGTTACTGCAGCTCCTAGTTCATTCCCTACGGTAGTAGCAAATGCATTAGTATCTGTACCACCTATACCATATGTTGGACCAAGACCAGTAAATGATGTAAATCCTTTTCTTTCGTAGGTGTAAAAATCAACCATTACTTTTAATTTCTTAGCAATGACACCATTGTATCCTATTTCAAAAGAGTTTAGAGTACCCAGTTGAGCTTTTGGAGCATCTACGCCACCTCCAGTGAATAATTGACCAGCAGATGTAGCAGATGGAGCATTGAATATATTATATCCAGGACCTATTTGAGCCCATGTTCCTGACGGGCTGAAACTAGCAAGTTGACCTGTCAAGATAGATAAAAAATCAACTCCTGTAGCAGCTTGTAAAGCTCTTAAACCACCAAGACGTGGATCTAAATTATACGCTTGAGTCATCCCTGGTATTGTCAATGGATTATTGACCACAACAGGATAAAACATTGCGTTGGGGATAGAAGTAGATCCCTGAGGCAGTGTTTGTCCCCCTAGAAGTGGAAATTCAATAGGAGCATTAGCATCAAAGTTTTGTGCCTCTATCTCTCCTGCTAACCAAACGTCATACGTGCCTGGTACAATTGTGTTTACAGGGAAATCAATAAATGCCTGCAAGGCAGTTGGAGGAATAGTTGCCGAGTTGTATGACGCTCTAATGGTGTTATTTTCATTCAATTTATATACCAAAGCCACACGCGGTGAAAAACCATTCTCATCTAAAATATTAAAAGTATCGTATCTAGCTGCATATGTCAACTCAAGTTTTTCAGACAACACAGAAGTTCCCTGAACATAAGCCCCCATGATTCTGTAATCATCATTATCATCATTACGACCGTATAAAGTGTATTGAGAATCTCCACGAATATCTCTAACATCAGTTCCAACGGTGAAGTTTGTATTTAAAAACCCTGGAACATCAAAGTTGTACTGTAATTGAGCTTCAAATGAATCACGTTGAGCAACTTGGCGGAATCCCGAGTCATATAAGAAAGTAGGGTTGTTTTCATCTCCACCATCATTATAATTATAAAAAACTTGTGCAAAAAGGCCACCTTTTTGAACACGTGCTTGCGCCCAGTAATCTTTTCCATTTTGATATCCTGAACCCTGGGAATTGAAGAATAAGGCTCCTCCTTGAGACATTCCTCCAGAGAGAAAAGCAGTGGTTTCATCGTTTGGTCGAAATTCTAGGTGAGCATTTGTAGAGAAGTTTTCGTATTTGGTTGCTAGTGGATTACCATCATTATTATCATCTAAATCTGCAAAACTCAATAATACATCACCACTTTGGGTGGGGTCAACCATTTTATTTTTAACAACAGGCTGAGCAATTTGACGGGCAAAACCATTTATTATGGATGCACTTTTTACAGGATCCATTTCAAAATCATCCCCTGCTGACCATTTTGCATTTACTTTAAATCCAAATTTATTATTTTTTGAAGCAAAAGCATGACGTAATGCTGCTCCACGGGTATTGAGTGTTCCGCTGAGTAATTCAATAGTTGTACCTGGGTGATCAATTGCACTTTTTGAAATCCAATGAACTACCCCTGATGCTACACCAGGTCCATAAAGAGCTGAAGCTGCTCCACGAACTACCTCAATTTTCTTAATATCAATGTTAGATAAACCGGATTGTTGTGTGAAAAATGTACTTGATGCAGGGGTTGCCAAGAATCGATAATCTAACATAGGTAATGTACCCGTTCCAAACACACCGGAACCAGCTCTCATCTCAATATTCAATGTATTCGCTGATTGTTGTTGAATTTGTACCCCAGGAATATTTTGTAAATGACGAACTGGGTCTACCGCAACTGCAGAGTTTTCAATGTCTCTTGACGAAATTATACTTATGGATGATGGTGCATCTTGTACTTTTTGTGGTCTTCTTGAAGCTGTTACTACAATCTCATCTAAATTTTGTCCTGCATCTAAAAGGACTGTGATCTGTTGATCATTTTCAGTAACTTCTATAGTTTTTGTATCAAAGCCAACCGAGCTTATTTCAACAGTGAAAGGAGGTTGCATACTGGTCTTCAATTCAAAATTTCCATCAAAGTCAGAAACGGTACCTTCAGTGGTACCCTGAATAAGAACGTTTACCCCAGGGATAACGTCGTTGGTTTCACTGTCAGAAACAACTCCACTAAAGGAGGTTTGACCTTGAATAAAATTTACAAACAACAGCATAGCAACAGCTATTGTTTGTGTAAATAATTTTGTTTTCATAGCGTTTGTTTTTAATTATTACTGGTTTTAATTCCATAAATTAGGTTAATTATATGATTTAGAATTTGAGGAGTATATTTTTGTGGCAAATCGTGTCCCATACCACTTATAAAAAGAGTTTTTGAGTTTTTGATTTGGGCTGCATATTTGTGTGCATGCTTGATTGAAATCAATGCATCATCTGTTCCGTGAATAATTAGTGAAGGGATATTAATATGTTTGAGTCGGTCTAATACAGACCCAGATTTTTTTATAGCAGTTGTATGCTGTAAAAAAGAATTTTGATGCATACCGTTTCTGTTTTTTATCTCGTAATTTAAAAGTTGAATATCTTCTTTTAAATTCAGACCATAAGAACCGTTTCCAGTCCATAACTGGTTGAATACTAAATGCATTTTTATGAAATTAACTAAATTCTTTTTACCAAATTTGTACTTATACAAAATACGACTAAAGCGTTTTTTCATAGATGAACTTACAGCTGTCAATTGTGGATCATAAAAATATCCAGATGACATTATTGAAGTTAAAGATAAAGCAACTTTTGGAAATTCAAGCACAAAACGCTGAGCAATCATCCCTCCCATTGATGCACCTATGATATGAGCTTGGTTTATTTTCAATTTTTTTAGTACCTCCATAGTGTCGTAAACCATGTCTTCAAGGGCATAGGCTGTTTTGTTTTTCCAGTTATTGATCCAGTCAGAAAATCCGATTCCTCGATGATCGAATCTTATTACCCGAATGTTTTTTGAGATTAGCCCATCAATAAATCGATCCGGCCAAAAAAGAATTGTATTTGAATTGCGACTGATTAGTATAGCCGAAGCCTTTATTTCTTCCAAGGGTTCAAAAACTTCATAAAACAATTTTACATTACCGTTAAATGCATATCCACTTTTTTGAGGACTCTTCAATTTAATGGGATCAAATTTTGTTTTGCGTATAAGATCCTCGACAATTAATTCAAATTCGTTTGATTTATAAAACATCAACAATAGGGTGATTAACGTAATAAATAAAACAGTATTCATTATGAATGGTTAAGATTCCCATAACACTGATTCATTTGCTTTATGCCATTTTTCAAAATTGATTTGATATTTATTGTCAATTTTATTTCTTTTAATTTTAAGAGTGGGGGTTACGAGCTCATTTTCAACAGACCACTCATCTTTTACAACTATTAAGGTAGATATTTTTTTATAATTATCCAGTTTAGCATTGATATCTACTAATTTTTTTTCGAGTTTATGAGTTAATTTTTCACTATCAATTGTCTTTCCAACCTCTGAAAGTACAGCCAAGCATAAAGGCTGGGGGATTCCCATTCCGGTTACGCATATCTGCTCAAATTCTATGATGTCTGCAAAATAATTTTCAATGGTTAAAGGTTCAATGTATTTTCCTTTTGTGGTTTTAAAATTATCTTTAACGCGCCCAGTTATGAATAAATACCCATCTTCATCAATATGTCCTTGATCTCCAGTATGTAGCCAATCGTTTTTAAACACTTCGGCAGTTATTTTGGGAGCTTTGAAATACTCTTTCATTAAGAAATCTCCTCGCATTAATATTTCATTGTTTTCTGGATCGATCGAAATTTCAACACCTACTTGAGCGCGTCCAACAGAACCTGGCTTTGAAGTCTCTCTCGCATCCAGTTGAGTACAAATAGCTAAATTTTCAGTCATTCCATAACCGTTGGTAATATAAACATCTATTTCTCTGAACCAAACTCTTTGATTTTCCATCATAGGAGCCGCACCAGAAACAATTGCCCGTGCTTTGCTCAGTCCGAGAGTTTTTTTCAATTTCTTTTTCAAAAAACTTGAAACCAAAGGTATTTTTAATAATTTTATTAGTCTTTTTTGGGGGATTTTGCCGAGTATACTCATTTGAAATTTAGTCCAAATTCTTGGAACTGCAAAAAACACAGTTGGTTGAGTATCACTAAGGTTTTTCGCAAAAGTATCTAAAGATTCAACAAAAGACATGGTTCCTCCATATCGGAAACATGTATGCTCTACCACGATTCTTTCCGCAATATGGTTTAGTGGTAAATAACTAAAAAAGTCATTGTTTCCCTCCAGGTTAATTTTAAGTGGATTAGTTCCTTCAATTAAGACTTTTGTAGCATCGTATGCTTTGTAATCAATAACAACTCCTTTCGGCGTTCCAGTTGTCCCAGAGGTAAATATTATTGTCCAAATATCATCAAACTTTGGAGTATTTGGTTTTTCAATTGGTTCAAATTTATTTATAAAATCATGCCATTGGTATCCATCATTTATTTCTGAATGTTCTCTGTATTGAGGAAATGATATAACTGGCATATCATCAGGGACTCCATTTTTCATTTCATCCCAACTTTCTAATTTTCCAGCAAAAAGTGCATCAACTTCACCGAACTCAAGAAGGTTTTTTATTTCATTTGATTTAAGTGTAGGAAAAAAAGGTATACTCACATAGCCCGCCATCATAATTGCAAGATCTGCAATTACCCATTCTCTACAGTTTTTAGACACTAAACCTATATGGGCTTGATCTCTTAAACCAAGAGATTTTAATCCAGCGGCTAACCTCCTTGCTAAATCACCAACTTCTCCCCAAGTATATATTTCCCATTTGTCACCAAAGGGTTGCTTGAGAAAAGGTTTATCATGAAATTTTTTTTCCCATTTATAAAATTTTAATTCTAAAGTATCTGTATTGTTCATTGTTAAATTAGTTTTTTTATTTCTACAGTTCCAATAGCTTTCTATACTGCTGCTGCGAATAAAAGATAGTCTTTTTTTGTAATATAGTCATTCAAGATTTAAGGACCTCTCAATTCATTAACTGGAAAAAATATTTCTCCCCGAAGAGATTTGGTTATTTGTAGTAAAGCTATTTCCCAATTTAACTCGGATTTTATTTTGAAATTATAAATGATTTGACTCAAATAAAAATAGCTGCTTATTACAAAAAATATAGATATTAAGAATAGTGTCCATTATATTTATAGACATTTTTCACAGTAATTAATTTGATTTATTAAATTCTTGAAATTTTAAAATCTGAGAGCTTTGTTTTTTTAGTAATCTTTCGATATTTCATAGTTGATCCCGGCCAAATGGAAGTGTTTTTTCCTTTTCCACCAACCAAGTAGTAACTGTTGCATCCTCCTGTATTCCAAATCATTGGTTTTAATTTATTTTGTAGATTTTGATTAAATTCTTTTTGTCTTTCAAGTTTAATATCAAAAAACACTTTGGGTTGTTTTTTTAATTTTAAGATGTAATCAATGATATAATTGAATTGTGATTCCATCATGTGAATTATTGAGTTGTGACCTAGACCTGTATTTGGCCCTACAACAAACAAAAAGTTTGGAAATCCATTAACATTTATGCCTTTGTAGGCCTCTGCTCCATTAACATTAAATTCATTAAAAAGATTCCTTCCTTTTAATCCAATTACATCATACATATGACTAAAACTTGTAGTTTTAAACCCTGTTCCTAATATAATGACATCAAATTCTAGGGATTCTCCGTTTTTTAACTCCAAACCTTTTTTGTTAAAACATCTAATTCCTTCGGTCTCAAGATTTACATTATTTCTTTCTAGGGTAGGATAATAATTGTCTGAGATAAGGATTCGTTTACATCCGATCTCATAATTTGGGGTTACTTTTTTGAGTAAGATGGGATCTTTGATTTGAGCTTTCATATGACCCAATGCCTCTATTTTTCTCCAAGCTCTAATTTTATTGTCACTATACTGGATTAGTCCTCGGAGTTCGAGAATCCAATAAATTAATTCTCTCCAAAATTTTTGATAGATGGGAAATCTTTTAAAAAGATTTTTTGATTTGTTTCTAATAACTTGGTTGTCTTTTTGGTTGATCCAAGGTGCGGTTCTTTGGAAGATAGTTAATTTTTTTACTAGAGGAGCGATTTCAGGGACAAATTGAATTGCACTTGCCCCTGTTCCAATTACAGCTATTTTTTTATTAATTAAATCTAATTGATGGTTCCAATTAAGAGAATGAAAGAGGTCACCTTGAAAAGTTTTTCTTTTTTTAATTTTTGGGTACGCAGGTTCATTTAGAGGTCCGCTGCAAGAAATTACAACACGGGCGAAGTATTGGTTTCCTCGGGCATCAAGAATTTCCCACAGCCCTTTCTTTTCACTGAAGGTAATTGATGTGATTGAGGTTTTTAATTTTATGGAATCATCTAAATCATATTTATTCACACATTTTTTTAGATAAGCTAGAATTTCGTTGTGAGGAGAAAAAGATTGGGACCAGTCGGGATTGGGTTCAAATGAATATGAGTATAGATAAGATGGAATATCACACGCACAACCAGGATAATTATTATCTCTCCAAGTTCCACCCAGTTCGTCTTTACGTTCAAAAATTATGAATGAATCTATTCCTGCTTTTTTGAGTCGAATAGAAGCGCCTATTCCAGCAAAGCCAGCTCCAATTATTGCAACATCTATCTTTTTTTCATCACTCATAAATCTAAAGCAGTTCAATTAATTTACCGGTTTTTACAATAATTAAGAGCTGTAAGCAATATACTAATTTTAAGAAAAAAGTTATGTTGAGAATATTATTTTAAAAAATTAAACATATCTCTTTAGGTCCTCTGATCCATTTGAGTTCTAATAAGAAAATGATTTTCCCTAGTAATTGGATATTTTCTGATCAGAAATATTGAGCTTAAATAAATGACTAAAAGTATAGGTCCACCATCATACCCTAAGCCTTGAATAGCAGAAGTTTCTATTTGATTTATTTGTGTTGTTTTTTCAGGAAATTGTATGAGCTCAAGTAAAACACCAGCAATAAAATATCCCCTTCCAACACTACACTTATAAGCAAATGACATAGTAGAGAAGAAGAAACCCTCATTTCTCAATCCATTCTTTAATTAGTATTCATCAACAACATCTGCCATCATAGAGTTGGTAAGGCTAATACTCACCCATAAAAAAAATATAAGCTACAGTTAGGGTAAGAAAATAAATTGGAACTAGTGCAGGAGATCTATTTTCTGGAAATAAATTGGTTAATCTCAACATGAAAGGAAGGCCAAAAATAACCCTAAAATAAAGGTGCTGATTATGACTGTTTTTTCTTGTCAAAAGTTTGACCCAAAAGAGGAGCGATTATAAACGATATAACCCCACCAAGCCCAGCCAAAATTGGAAGCATCCCCAATTCTTTTTCATTCAATTCAAAAAAGAAAGTGGTAAAACATGTAGAAAAAACTGTTCCTACGCCAAGACTAATGTAGATGATCATTGGATAAGTTACTAATGAGACGTATGATTTTAAACGAAGCGCAGAGGTTAGGTTTTTTTATATTCTTTAAGATTAAATGCATGTATTGAATCTTTAATCTTAGGGAGTTTTGATATCACCTTTTTAGTTCCGTAAGTGCTTATTAAAATAACTAGAAAAGATAAAATGTCGCATAGTAGAGCAAATTTTGAGTAAGCATTTTTGTTAAAGAGTCCATTTGAATTTTCAGATGTAGGAGTGAAAAAAACAAGTAAACCAACTATGAGGATGAAGGGAGAAATGAAAGAGGAAAACATTACACGATAACTGGTTATGGAAGTTCGTTCATTGTAATCACTTGAATGTTCTGCTCCTAAGGACATTCCAGGAACAACAAAAAGTGTGAGCGAAAAGCGAACCATGATTGAAAAAAAGGTAAGCCAGCAAAATAAACCCAGTTGGCTCAGTCCTGCTGGAGGAGAAAATAAAATGTATATAAAAATTCCAATAGGAAGTGCAGAGAATAACATTAAAGGATGTCTTCTTCCCCACTTACCTCCTTTCCTACGGTCAGACAAGGAACCTATTAATGGATCGGAAACTGCATCAAAAAAAAGAGCAATTACCGAAGCTATTCCAGCATAAGAGGGTTTGAGTCCTAAGATTTGACTGAAATAAAAAAACAAGAATAATTGAAAAAGCGCATCTTTAATTCCTTGAGACGAAAACCCTAATCCATACACTAGTTTTATTCGTTAAGAAAGAGCCATATTTTTGTTTAATAAAAAATTATATTTACAATAAGATAAATTAGCATATTGGATACAATTTTTTCATTTTATGTTAAAATTTAATTAAAATTCATGGTTTAGAAACTGAACCAAGCAAAACGGGAACCAATTTTAAAATCTGTTAATTTGTAAAATGAGTTTGGGCACTGCTTTCTGAAGTAGTAACTTCAGATGATTTTGGAATTAAACCCAAAAACCGATAAGTGAAATTGTTTTAAAGTCTCATAGAGTAATTAATTTGTAAATTGAAGTCTATCAAGAGTTTTTAGATAGTAAAAAATTCCTAGTATAAATGCTAGAAAAGATAATTGTATCCGAGAATGCAAAAGAGTTAATTGCGTAATTATAGAAAAGCGCAACCCAAATTGAAATAAACAATAAATATTAAAAAATGAGAGAGGCTTTAATTGTATCAACCGCGAGAACACCCATAGGGAAAGCATACCGTGGCGCTTATAACAACACCAATGCACCAACTTTGGGAGCTATGGCAATAGAAGCTGCGTTAGAACGCTCTGGAGCTTCAAAAGATCAGATTGATGATGTAATAATGGGAGCTGCTTTACAACAAGGAACTACAGGAGGTAATATTGGAAGGATGGCTGCCATGGCAGCTGGACTTCCGTCAACGGTTAGCGGAATGTCTATTGATCGACAGTGTTCTTCTGGAATGATGGCTATCGCAACTGCGGCAAAACAAATCATAACCGACGGAATGGAAATTGCCGTAGGTGGAGGAATCGAATCAATTAGTTTGGTTCAAAACGATAAAATGAACGTGAGTCGAATGATAGACAAAGCTCTGGTTGCAAAACAACCTCACATTTATATGCCCATGTTACAAACTGCTGAAGTGGTAGCAAATCGTTACAAAATAAGCAGAGAAAAGCAAGACATCTATGCTTTGCAAAGTCAACATCGAACAGCTGCAGCTCAAGAGTCAGGGAAATTTGATGATGAAATAATAGAAACCACGACTTCTATGGGAGTTATGGATAAAGAAACCAAGGAGATCAGCTTTGATGATATTACCTTAAATAAAGATCAAGGGAATCGCCCTGATACAGTAATTGAGGGACTTTCAGGATTAAATCCTGTCACAGAAAATGGGTTTATTACTGCAGGAAATGCAAGTCAATTATCCGATGGAGCTTCTGCTTGTGTATTGATGGAAGCCGCAACAGCTGCAAAACATTCGGTTACTCCACTTGGAATTTACAGAGGCATGGCAGTAGCAGGTTGTGAACCTGACGAGATGGGTATTGGGCCGATTTATGCCATTCCAAAATTATTGAAGCAGCACGGCCTTAAGATGGCTGATATTGGACTTTGGGAATTGAATGAGGCTTTTGCAGTTCAAGTATTATATTGCCAAGAGTATTTGGGAATTCCTAATGAGATCCTCAACGTTAATGGAGGTGCAATATCTATTGGACATCCTTACGGTATGTCTGGCTCCAGAATGGTAGCTCATGCACTTATCGAGGGGAAACGAAGAAATGCTAAGTATGTAGTTTCTACCATGTGTGTTGGAGGCGGAATGGGAGCAGCAGGTTTGTTTGAAGTAATCTAAATACACATTTTAAGAAAAGACTATAGAACACTTTAATTTGAAGTCTTTTATGGCCAAAATAATTGATTTACAAGAGTTATACTCCGAATTAATTAAAATGATGATCGAGGTGTTTTTAAAACAAAATGTTCCATTCTTTTGAGGTTAATTTTCCGGAAGAGAATGATTTTTTATTTTTCAAAATAATCTTCACCAAGATTTTGGATTTTGACAACGTATTGAATTAAGTTTCTTTTATCTTTCTTAAAATCTCTTTTGTCTAGGATTAAAAATTGAGAAGCAGTTCTCCCATTTCTTGGATAAAGTTTTTCTCCAACCACAACATTTATCACAAAAATTTCAAGTATGATTTTTTTAGAAAGCTTGTTTTTGGATGTTTGTCCGTAAAAACCATTTCATAAGTATCGCAACAGTGAGCTAACATTTGGTTAAGTGTCATATTTCCCCACTTGGGTTTTGATTTAGGGTTCAGTAAATTAATTCGTTCAATCATTTTATCAGAAACTTTTTTGTCAAAAATGTTTTTTACAAAAAAAAGGTTTTCTGGACACGTAATTTAAATAAGTTGTAATATTTATTCGATTATTGCAACTGCTCGAGCAGGTGCTGCAGAAGCACCAATAATTTTTATTGGGAAAACGGCAACTTTAAATCCTTTTATAGGGAGTTCATCTAAATTTACGAGCTGTTCGATATGACAATACTCTTTTCGTTGTCCAACTAAGTGTGCTTCCCAAAACAATTCAGAATCGTTGGTTTCTTTTGCTTTTTTGATGAGGTGTTTTAAAGGCAAATCCCAACCCCAAGAATCTATCCCCATTACTTTAATTCCTTGGTCAATAAGCCATTCAGTTGCCGTTGCGCTCATTCCAGTTCCTTTGTCTGGAAAGTCTTTGGTTCCATTGTAAATATATCTGCCCGTATTGATTAAAACGATCATGTCTTTTTTTAGAGATAATTTTTCTTTTTTTAGAAACCCTTGGATATCTTGAATTGTTATCGGATCAAAATCTTCTTTGTGTTTCATGTTAATAACAAGACCATCCCCATAGCACCATTCCAATGGAATTTCATCAATAGTTTTGGCACGTTTTCCATTTACAGTAGGGGAATAGTGCCAAGGTGCATCAATATGAGTTGTAGCGTGAACCCCCATTTGTTTTATGGTATCGTCAGCCCAACCCTTAAAACCCTTTGGAAATAATTTTTTTGGCAAACCCAAAAAACGCAGTAATAATCCTGCTTTTTTATGATCCTTATGCTTAATTCTCACTTTCATAAACCAAGGGTCAGATCTGTTGTATTTAATTGGTTTTGATAAATCTATGATTTTCATTTCAATTCTTAATTAGCAATAAACCTATCATTTAGGCAGAAGTTTTGAACATGTTTTTAAATTGAAGATTTCTCCTTTTGATTTTTCACTTAATAGTTAAATAATCTCGCTTTTCATTTTTAAACGCACTATTGAATTCGATTACATCTTCATCAATAATTTTTCTGTAAGCTTCCATCGTTTGATCGACTGTAGTAGTCAACTCTCTACGAACTGCGTTATCTTGAGCCGTGGGGGGGAAGTCATCCATGGTAATTAGTCGGTTGAGGTGTCCCAGTTTGTTGGTCAATCGGATCGGAAAATTCAAAGGATCTTGATTGGATCGATTTTGGGTTTGATAAAGTGTTTCTTCAATTTGTGTTAGACTTTTTTGAATTTTTCCAGCTCGTTTTACAATAGCAGTGGCTGTAGAGTCGGTTTTGTTCTGTTCAATAAATTCTTTTAGTTTTCCATTGATTGACCTGATATTTTTGATGGCTTTGTGAGCCCGATCTACAGTTTGGTTCACTTTATTTACAAAGTCAAATTGTTTTTGCATGTCGTCTACTGAAGACTCTGAACGTGGATCGGCTCGAATTATAAAGGGGTGTCCTTGATTCTTTCCATTTACGATTAGACTCACTTTGTACTCTCCAGGAACCGCTTTGGCACCAGAAAAGGAAGCACTCCAAAAAATCATTCCGTTTAGTTTTTCAGCACCTTTATAGCGCGTGTTCCAAACAAATTGATTTCCTCCTTTTTCGACATCCAATTTGTTTTCATTGTCCTTGGTAGAATAGGATTTTATCAGAGTTCCATCTTGTTCTTTGAATTGAAGTTCTACAACATCTTTTTCAGCGTCATAGGCTTCGAGATAATAATGAACAATAACCCCGTTGGGAAGATTCGTTCCAGCGGTTAGTGAATTTTTTCCACCTCTTCCTCTAGTACGATAACTGTCTTTGGGTTGAAATAAAATCGTTTTGGCTACAGTAGAAATTGATTTTAATTGATGGAGTACTGTTAAATCATCTATCATCCAAATACTTCTTCCTTGAGTAGCCACAATAAGACTATTGTCTTTTAGAGCTAAATCTGTAATAGGGACTATGGGTAAGTTTTTTTGGAAAGATTTCCAAGAAGCACCATCGTCATAGGAGACATACATTCCGTTTTCAGTTCCGGCATAGAGTAATCCTTTTTGGCTGTTGTCCGAACGAACAACTCTTGTAAAGTCCTCTTTGGCAATTCCATTGGTAATGGTTTTCCAAGTAGCTCCATAATCAGTAGTTTTAAACAAGTAAGGTGTATAGTCCCCAAGTTTGTATCGAGTACCAGCTACATAACAGGTTCCAGCATCAAAAGGAGAGGGTTCTATGCTGTTTATCATCGTCCATTCCGGGAGTTGTTTGGGTGTAATGTTGTCCCATGTTTTCCCTCCGTTTTGGGTAATGTGGATCAGTCCATCATCACTTCCAACCCACAGTAAACCTTCTTTTAGTGGAGATTCATTTGCAGCAAAAATGGTACAATAATACTCAACACTAGTGTTGTCTTGAGTAACAGGGCCTCCTGAGGATTTTAATTTTGTAGTGTCATTTCGGGTAAGATCTGGGCTAATGATCTTCCATTCTTGACCTTCATTTTCGGTTAGATGCACTTGGTTGGAAAAAGTATAGAGTCGCTTGGGGTTATGTTTGCTAAAAATAATAGGAAAGTTCCATTGGAAACGGTATTTCATTCCTTCAGCACCGTGTCCCATGGGGTTGTCTGGCCAAACATTGATTCCACGCACCGATTTTTTTTCATGATTTACTCGCGTAAGAAAACCATCATAGCTACCACCATAAACAATTTCATTATTCTTAGGGTCAATAGCTATGTGAGCGGATTCTCCACCAGCGGTAGACTCCCAGTCCTTTTCTCCTATAAAACTCCCCGAACTGCGGTGTCTGATCCGTATTGTGGAATTATCTTGTTGAGCTACATAGATTCTGTACGGAAAGGCATTGTCAGTTGTAACTCTGTAAAATTGAGCAGTTGGTTGGTTAAAGTAAGTACTCCAGGTTGAACCACCGTCGTATGAAACTTGAGCACCACCGTCATCTGCTATAATCATGCGTTGATTGTTCTCTGGTGCAATCCAAAGATCGTGATGATCTCCATGGGGTGCGTTATGGCTTTCAAAGGTAACTCCACCGTCGGTAGATTTATGGTAAGATACGTTCATGACATAGACTTTTTCTTCATCCTGTGTATCGGCGTAAATTTTAGAGTAATACCAGGCTCTTTGCCTCAGCGATCTACTGTCATTGATATGCTTCCATGTTGTTCCGCCGTCATCAGAACGGTAAATTCCTCCTTGATCTTTATTTTCAACTATCGACCAGATACGATTCGAATTTAAAGGAGAAACGGTTACTCCCATGATCCCGAGTGTTCCCTCTGCAAATCCTTTATTTTTGCTAATTTCTTTCCAGGTAGCACCACTGTCTGTACTTTTCCAAAGTGCAGATCCTTTTCCTCCGCTGCTCAAACTGTAGGGTGTACGTTGAATACGCCAAGTTGATGCATACAAATGTCTGGGGTTAGATGGATCCATTACTAATTCTACAGCTCCAGCTTGAGGGTCTGAGAATAAAACTTTTTTCCAGCTTTTTCCACCATTGATGCTTTTGTAAACCCCACGATCTTTATTTGGTTTGTAAAGATCTCCCATTACTGCGGCATAAACAATATCTGAATTTTTTGGATGCACAATAATTCGCGGGATATGGCGTGAATTGGGTAGTCCAGAATAGTTCCAAGTAGAGCCTGCATTTACACTTTTCCAAATTCCTTTCCCGGAAGAAACATTTCCGCGAACTGTAACTTCTCCACCTCCAACATAAAGAACATTTGGATCACTTGCAGCAACTGCAACAGAACCAATACTCCCACCAAAATACCCGTCAGAAATATTTTTATAAGTAATTCCACCATCAGTAGTTTTCCAAACTCCACCTCCTGTAGCTCCAAAATAAAATAGTTTGGGTTGATTAGCAACACCTACTACTGCAGCCGAACGACCCCCTCTAAATGGACCTATAGAACGGTATTGAACCGATTCGTGAAGTCCAGAAGAATAGGAGGTAATGTTTTGTTTTTTTGATTTTCTCGATTGGGCATTTGTATCTTGAATTGAGAAAAAAAGTACACAAACAAAAAACAGGATTGCAAAAGGTGGTTTTATGTATTTCATAATATTTTTTTGAAATTGATATTGAAGATACAAAAACTCGATTAAATAAAAATTGTACCTTGAAACATCTTAATTAAGTTATTATGAAACATATTAACAGATTTCTTTGTGTAAGTATTTTTATTATTGGAATACAAGGAATTCAAGCACAAAACAAAGTAAAAATTAAAAAAGAAATCATACAATCAGTCGAAACCCACAAAGAGGCGATGATAGAAGTAAGTGATGGAATCTGGGAAGCTGCAGAGACTTCACTTAAAGAGTTTAAATCCTCTGAATATTTAATAAATTATGCTGAAAAAAATGGCTTTAAAGTGGAAAAAGGAGTTGCAGGAATAGCTACTGCTTTTATGGCAACTTTCGGACAAGGGAAACCTGTAATTGGTATTCTAGGGGAGTTTGATGCTAATGCTGGAATCTCTCAAAAAAGACAACCAAGACGTGAGGCTAGAGTTGTTGGTGGAGCTGGTCACGGTTGCGGGCATAATTTATTTGGAACAGCAAGCCTTGGGGCTGCAGTTGCGATCAAAGAACAAATAGAAAAAGGAGCCCTTCAGGGAACCATTATTTTTTATGGAACACCAGCGGAGGAAACCATTTTCGCAAAAGTATGGATGGCTCGTGAAGGTCTTTTTGATCAACTTGATGTTTGTATGGATTGGCATCCTGGAGATGAAATTGAAGCCATAACTCAGAGTAGTA
>CAJWBA010000022.1 GCA_913020155.1 uncultured Flavobacteriales bacterium | reverse complement strand
GAAATATCAGAGGTTTTAGATATTTCTATTAAAACTGTTGAGGCTCACATCACTAATGCTTTCAAAAGTATAAGGGCAAACGTATCTATCAACCAATAATAGAGGGTATTGCCAGTTTTATTGTAATACATGAAATTTATTATGGTTAGATCATATTTCTGGTGTCTTTATTTACTATCTGTATCTATTTTATTTTGTCAAGACAAGAAAAGTAATAGCTCAAAAAGTTTATTTGATTTTCAAAAAAGTTTAATTGATAAAAAAATTTCTGGAAGTAACGAAATTATAATTTTTAAGGAGGGTAACATCGTTTATAATAATATTCAAAATTCATTTAAGGATGGTGATAAAAAAATAACAAATGAGACTTTATTTCCCATTTGGTCAATGTCTAAGGTTATAACCACTATTGGAATTCTCCAATTAATTGAAAAAGGTTTAATTGAAATAAATGATCCTGTTTCCAAATATATCCCTTCTTTCTCAAGTTTAAATTGTATGTTTTTAGATCCAAATGACCCAAAAATTAATGGTTACGGCAGAAAAGATGATCGAATTTATAAGTGTAAAAATCAAATGAAAATTATTCATTTGCTCTCTCACAGGTCAGGTTTTGCTACCCCTGAATACTTCTACGTTGATGCTATTCGGTCTAAAAACCTTAAAGAATTAATGAATATAATTTCAAAAGAACCTTTACATTATGAACCAGGCACTAAATATCTCTATGGAATTAACCAGTCCATTCTTGGAAGAGTGGCAGAAGTTGTTTCTGGCAAATCATTTGACGCCTTCCTAAAAGAATCTTTATTCATTCCACTTGAAATGCACAATACAGACTTTTATTTAAATAGTGAAACAAAAAAACTATTGCAGCCTCTTTATGTGAATGGAGGTAATCTCGAAGGGTTCAACCAAGACGGAATAACAGGATTAGGAAACATGATGACTTATCATATAGATAGTCAAACTCCTCTAGGAGCTGAGGGAATTCTGACTACCTCTGGAGATTTTGCAAATTTTTGTAAAATGTTACTTCAGGGAGGGAAGTTTAAGGATAAAAAAATTATAAGTTCTAAAAGTATTGGTTTGATGACTCAAAAATATTCTGAAAGTTACCCAAAGGAATATTGGGGAGAGCAATGGTTATTGGGTTTTTATAAAGGACTATCTGTTTTTATTCTAGAGGATCCGGAAAAAATGAAATTAAAGGCGCCCAAAAACATATATGGCTGGTCCGGATTACAAAATACTTTTTTTTGGATAGATCCAAAAAGTTCTTTATTTGGAATTTTTATGTCTAGATCAATGTCGAGTGGGATTCCAGTTAAGGATCTATTAAATTCAGTTTATGAGGTATTTTAATTATACTTTTTTAGTAGGGTATTTATTCTTTTAAATGTAATTATAAAAAAAAGCTTGTACAGAAGTGTCTTAACAACTAAAAAATAAGTTGAATATCTTTCGTAATAACATCTAAGCTTTTCGTTGTTGATTTAGTTAATTAACAAACCCAAGTAATTTATTACTTGGGTTTGTTTTTTTTGCTTTTAACACTATATTTGCTCGTTGTTAATTGATATGATTAACTGCGGTCCTATAGCTCAACTTCAATCGGGATCCTCGATGATTTTGAACTATTTATTGAAAATGTTGAATGCAGTACTTCTTAACAAAACTAACAAATCATAAAAAAACCCCTCAGACTTAACCTAGTTATATTTTAACTTTACTTGTAATCTAAAATTAAATGAAGAAAATTGTACTTCTACTTGTTGGTTTGACTGTTTTTTCTTGCGGTAAAGATAGCGTGGAAATTGAAATTATAGAAAACAGTAAATTAGATGAAGATGTAATGCAATATGCACTTTTTATTAATCCATCAAATGGAGGTACTGTAAAAATTTTGTCTCAAGAAGGGATTATAAATGAAACTGATTTAGCAAGTGTTCCTATAACATCTCTTACAAATACAGGAGGAGGAGTTACATTAACAGGTAAACTTGCAGATTTATTTGATAGAGATACTGAATTAAATATATCGGTGACAACTGATGAAGGATTCAAGTTTACAGGTTGGACAATACATATTTGTAACAAGTGTTATTGGAGCTCAAGAACTTATTATAAAAATGAGCCTTCAATTAAATTAAATATTAATTCCGATTTATGGCTCATAGCAAATTTTAAAAAAATAAATTAAAAAATATTATCCATTCCACCAAGTTATCTACTAAGTCAGTTGATGACTATAGAATCCTTTTAATAACGTGGATTTTGACAGTTCGTTGCAGTCAATGGCAGTAGAAGTTACTTTCCTATACAGAAGTTCTCAAAAATATTCCCTAATAATTCGTCATTAGTTACCTCTCCAGTTATTTCACCCAAGTGGTATAGAACTTGCCTGAGGTCAATGGCCAGAAGATCCCCACTCAAGCCCTTACTTAATCCGTTTTGAATGGCAAGCACTTCTTTTTGAGCGGCATGCAGGGCTCCATAATGCCTTGAGTTTGTTATTATGCTTTGATTTTGAGTTGGATTTAATTTAAAATACTGAGTCAAATGAAAAATAAGCTGATCAATATTAGAATTCATTTTTGCACTGATAGAAAGAACAGGATAGCCCTCTATTGACTTAGGAAAATTCTTGTCCTCAATTTGATCCTCTTTATTGAAAATTACGAGAAGTTTCTTCTCGGGGTACTGTCTTTTCAATTTTTGTAAATCCTTTAGCAAGGAACTTTTGTTTTCCAAATAGTTTTTAGAGTCGACTAAATTCAGAATAAAAGCTGCAAGTTCAATTTTATCAAAAGTTTTTTTAATTCCAATTTGCTCAATGGTGTCTTGGGTATCCCGAATACCAGCTGTATCAATAAAACGAAAGCTAATTCCATCAAGGGTAATTTCATCTTCAATGCTGTCACGTGTAGTTCCAGCAATATCACTTATGATAGCCTTATCTTCATTGAGCAAACAATTCATAAGGGTAGATTTCCCGACATTGGGTGGGCCTATAATTGCAATAGGAACTCCTTTTTTAATAACATTACCCATTGCAAAGGAATCGAGTAAATGTTTGATAACAGATTGGATTTTAAAAATCAAGTTTCCCAATTCTTTTCGATCTGCAAAAACTACATCTTCTTCAGCAAAATCCAATTCCAATTCAATCAAAGAAGCAAAGTTTAAAAGTTCTTGTCTCAGATTTTTTATTTCATTGCTAAATCCACCACGCATTTGCTGCATTGCCAGTTGATGACTGGCTTTATTTTCAGATGAAATTAAATCAGCAACTGCCTCTGCCTGCGATAAATCCATTTTTCCATTCATAAACGCTCGTAAAGTAAATTCCCCAGCTTTTGCAGTAATTGCCCCTTTTACGATCAAAATTTTTATGATTTGCTGTTGAATGTAAGGACTCCCATGGCAGGAGATTTCGACCACATCTTCTCCAGTATAAGAGTTAGGGTTTTTGAAAACACTGACCAAAACTTCATCAATTATGCTGTTACCATCCATGATTTCACCCAAATGAATGGTATGACTTTTTTGAGAAATTAGTTTTTTCCCAGAACGTGCTTTAAATACTTGATCAGTCAGGCTAATTGCCTCTGAGCCAGAAAGACGGATAAGGGCTATTGCTCCCGATCCAGAAGCCGTAGAAAGGGCTATTATTGTTCCTTCACTAATCATAGTGCAAATTTAAACATTAATAAGATAAATCGGGGATTTCAAGATTTCAATTGTTGCTATTTATAAATTCAATTTTCTATTTAAACAAACAAACCTAGTGAATTTTCATTGGGATACAATTATGCATTTATTTTAGATTCCTTATGGAATGCTTAACAACTTTTAAAATTAGATTTCTTTTGTAAACGTAGCTCTTTTCTTATGCTGACGATTCTCATAATTTTTCCACATTTGTTGGATGGCCTTATTTTCCTCTAACTCTGGATTAGTTTCTACAGTTGTAATCCCCCGTTTATTAAAAGTTTTTTGAATTTCATTAAAAAGTATGGCCGTAACTCCTTTGTTTTGATATTCCGGGTGGACACCAATCAGATAAAATGAAGCTCGGTTGTTAAATTTTTGTGCCCATAAAATTCGAAGAAAGCCAAAAGGGAAGTAACTTCCATTTGCTTTTTTTAGAGCTTTTGTAAATGAGGGCAACGTTATTACAAAGGCTATTAATCGATCCTTTTGATCTGCAACACATTTGATGAAATCAGGGTGAATATATTTAAAATATTTTTTCTTGTAATGTTTTATTTGGTAGGGTTGAATGGGCACAAAGGTTTGAAGCTTATCATAAGTATCGGATAATAGTTGAAACATTTGATCAACATAAGGAAGAATATCACTTGTTTTTTTAAAATCGATAAGATGGAGTTTGTAGCGATCAAATACCAAACAACCAAATCGCTTTACTTTTTCGGGAGAATCTTCGAAAGAGGAGATTTTAATTTCATATTCGACCCATTGTGCAAGTTTTTTGTATCCCAAGGCTTTTAAATGTTCCGAATAGTATGGGAAATTATAGTTGGTTATCATGGTGTTCATCTCTTCAAAACCATTGACGAGAAGTCCAGCCTTGTCGAGATTTGAAAATCCTACAGGTCCCTCTACATAGTCCAATTGTTTTTCCTTACCCAAGCGTTCTACTTCATTTAATAAAGATTCACTGACTTTTTGATCATCGATACAGTCGAACCAACCAAAACGCATTTTTCTTTTTTTTAACTCATTAACTTCAATCCAATTGATTATTGCTGCTATCCGTCCAACAACTTCATCTTTTTGATAAGCCAGAAAAAAAACGGCTTCAGCATTTTTAAAAACAGGATTTTTTTCAGCATCAATCACATTCAATTCTTCATTTGTAATGGGAGGAACCCAATAGGGGTTTCCCTTGTAGAGTTTAAAGGGGAATTTAATAAAGACTTTAAAATCGTTTTTCGATTTTATTTTTTTAATCTGAATCATAGATCTAATTTTTTCGAGCTCTTCGCCGTGCCTTTTTTTGAGATTTGGTTGCTTTTCGAGCACCTTTTTTTAGATTTTTCTGTTCTTTTTTCAAAGCTTTATCAGCTACTTTTGCATCTTTTATTGCTTCAGGGTTTTTGTCTTTATGGAAATCCAGTCGGTAAGATATCCCTGCATTAAACGAGAAAAATGATGGAGAATCTTTGATGTTTGAACCAATAGTTCCCTCGATTTGGATATCGTCATTTAATAGATATGCAGCTCCAGTTCTGAGAATTTGATCTGAATAGATATCGCTGTAAATCCCATGATTTTCAAGGTAAACAGACCATTTAGGACTGAATGTATGGGTTAGGGTCAAAATGTAACTTTGTTCTTCATAATCTGATACAATTCGATTGTAGGATAAATTTGTGACAAAAACCCAGGTTCCCAAAAAATGAGATTGAGTAGCAATAGTTCCCCTGTAACTGATCAAGGGCTCCTCGATACCTCTTCTGTTGATGTTTAGGAAAAAGCCTGGTCGGTGTAGATTATTGAAAACATCGCTATAAGGGTAGGGACTATCAGCTTGTTTAATATTAAAATTAGCTCCCAAGGTAACCGATACTGCAGGAATTAGATCACGAATATGAAATGAATTGTTTGCTTTCCAACTGTAAACATTTGTTTCTACATTTCTTCTAAAAGGGTCATAAACCAAATATTTTACTCCAATGAAATTACCAAAAAAATCATCTCGTTTATAGATCAAATTGGGATCAATAAGTTTATTGGTAATTTTATCTACAAGGTAAGAGCCCTCATAAGTCAACTCCAACTGCTCCTTTAAAAATCCCCAACGGAGGGAAAAGAAGCCTACCATCCCATTTACTTTTGAATTATTGTAGACTTTGTGTTTGTAGGATCTAAATTCTCCTCCAGCTTCGAATTGAATTACACCCGTACCTAAAGAAAATGCCCCTATGGACATTCCCGGTCGATTGGAGTTTATTTGTTCTGTGTATTGAGAAAAAAGGGGAGTGTTCAGTAAGATTATGATCCCAAAAAAAAATCCTTTACCCATGTTTAATTATTTAGAGCAATATAAGTGCTTTTTAATAAATATGCTATTTATTTTAGCGAGCAAGATGTGCTTTAAATCCATCGAAATGGTTAAATTTGATTTTTCAAATAGTTCAGCTTGTTAGAATTTATCCTCATTTGTTTCGCCTTTATCTTATTGCTAAAGAGGCTTGCCCCTTGGATCATTCGTTTTTTTTTGGGACGGCTTTTCAAGATAGCTCAAAAACATCAGTCTCAGCAGAAGCAAAAAGCAACAACCAACTCAAAAAAAACAAAAACAAGCTCAGATAATTTAGGCGAATACATTGACTATGATGAAATTGATTGATTTGATTCAGTTTAAAAATATACTTCCTCATTTATCTGCCCTTCTTATTTTTATAGGAGTTTCTTTTTGTGTTTTCTATCCTGTCATCAAAGGTAAAAAACTCCTCCAATCAGATATTCAACAGTATCAAGGGATGTCGAAACAAATCCATGAATCTCGACAAAATGGAGTTGAGTTGTACTGGATTGACAATGCCTTTGGCGGAATGCCAACCTATCAATTGGGTGCAAAATACCCTTTTGATTTCCTTACACCAATTCATAAAATAATTCAACTTTTACCCCATCCCATATTTTTGATATTCCTCTATTTTTTCGGCTGCTACCTCTTTTTACTTTCAATGCGTGTACCCATGAAGTATGCTTTATTTGGTGCATTAGCCTACGGGTTATCTACGTATTTGTTAATCATCATTCAAGTAGGACACAACACTAAGGCTCAAGCTTTGGGTTATTTACCCTTTGTTTTGGCTGGAGTTCAATGGGTGTTTAGGAAGAAATACTTTTTGGGCTTTGTTTTCAGCACTTTTTCTATTGCAATGCAAATTAGAGCGAATCACTATCAAATGACCTATTATTTGTTGTTATTGTTGTTGATTTTTGGAATTGTCCAAATCTGGAGCCACTACAAAAGCAATATATGGAATGAGTTTTTTAAAAAAACAGTGGTTTTACTTCTGTCAGGATTTTTTGCACTAGGACTAAATGCTACGTCTTTATTGGCAACATCAGAATATGCAAAATTTAGCACTCGGGGTAGAAGTGAACTTACATTATCCGCTGCAGGAGAACCCATAGAAGCCAGATCAGGGCTTTCTTATGATTACATCACTCAATTTAGTTGTGGTATTTTTGAAAGTCTGAATCTAATTGCCCCTCGCATACAAGGAGGCGGTTCTAGAGAAGATTTGGGGACTTCTTCAGAAATTTATCAATATTTAATAAAAAAAGGAGCTGGTCGAAATCAAGCAAAGGGTTTTAGTGAAAATGTTCCAACTTATTGGGGAGACCAACCTATTTTGGAGGCACCAGCCTATGTAGGCGTAGTGGTTGTTTTCTTTGCCTTGTTGGCTTTATTTTTAGGTTGGAATTCTCAAAAACGATGGCTATTTTTTGGGATTTTACTTTCCTTATTTTTATCCTGGGGGAAAAATTTTTCTTTTTTAACCCACTTTTTTATTGAATATGTTCCTTTTTACTCCAAGTTTAGAGCTGTATCTTCAATTCAAGTACTTCTTGAGCTGGCCTTTCCTGTGTTAGCAACAATTGGCTTATTTGACTTTTTTAAAGCTTCTAGAGAACATCAAATTGATTCTCTCAAAAAAACGGTTTTCCTTTTTGGAGGTCTTGTTTCAATTCTGTTTTTAGTAAAAGGGATGCTTTCTTTTGAAGGAGTATCGGACAGCTACTACAGACAAGCAATGGGACCCGAATTGATGCAACAAATTTACAAAGCCCGAAAAGCGGTTTACACCGAAGATCTTCTCCGCGTAATTGTTTTTGTAAGTATTGCAGCCACAATATTGTGGGCTTACTCCCTAAAGAAATTAAAATCCAACACTGCCTTTGTGATTCTTACATTATTGATGTTGATTGATTTGGGTGGAATTTCTACTCGATATTTGAATCGTGATTTATTTATTTCAAAGTCTCGTTCAAAAACTGTTTTTTCTTTGACCCCAGCGGATCAATTAATTTTAAAAGATACGAATCACTTTAGAGTTTATGAACCGGGTATGCGTCTTGCTGGAGCAAGAACTTCATACTTCCATAATGCTGTTGGGGGATACCACGGTGCAAAGCCTAGGCGATACGAAGAAGTTTTTGAAATGTTTGAAACCCTTCAACGCGAAGAAATATTAAATATCCTTAACGTCAAATATATTTTATTTGAAGGAGAGGAGGGAGGATTAAAGCCTCTTATAAACCCTCAAACACTTGGTAATGTGTGGTTTGTGGAAAAATTGATTAAAACAAATTCCCCTGACAGTACGTATCAACAACTCGCAACCCTTGATTTTGATTTGGCAGCAGTAAGTGAATCCAATGGACTTCAAAACTTACCTGATGCATTTTCAAAGGATTCTTTGGCTACAATTCAATTGATTCACCATGAACCAGAATATCTTATATATCAATCAAATTCTGATCAGGATGGGTTTGCTGTTTTTTCAGAAATTTACTATCCATACGGTTGGAAGGCAACTATTGATGGAGTTGAACACCCTCATTACAATATAAATTACATACTAAGAGGTATGGCTATCCCTAAAGGTAAGCATCTTATTGAGTTTACTTTTGACCCAGCAGTTGTTCGTGTTGGAGGTAAAATTCAACTTATTAGTTTCTTTCTTTTAATGGGACTTATTATCTTGGGATTAAGGTTACAACTCAAAAATAAATCATCTTGAATTAATGGGAATCATTGCTCGACAGACATTTTACAATGTACTTAGTATTCTTTTTGCTATTGCTTTGGGCGGTGCTAACACCATTGTATTTTACCCCAGAGTCATGGGACCAGAATTCCATGGTCTTGTTGGAGCATTGTTGGCAAACTCGAATATCATTCAGCCGCTTTTTTCTTATGGAATTCAATTTTCCGTTATAAAATTTTATTCTGCTTGTAAAAACAAACGGGATCAAGATAATTTATTGATCTTTTCTGTTGTTTTGCCGTTATTTTTTATTGTACCATTGACTTTAATGGTCTATCAATTTGATTTTGTTTTGGATTATTTCTTTGCAGATGAATCCAAAGCTTCAGATTATTTATTTCTAATTTTAAGTGTAGCTATTTCAACGGCTTATTTTGAGATTTTTTACAGTTGGTTGCGCATTCAAAAAAAAACGGTATTTGGCAATTTTTTGAAAGAAGTTTATCAACGGGTTATGATTACCGTTTTGATTACATTTTACTTAGTTGGATGGTTGGATTTCGATAGTTTTCTTTATGCCTTGATCGCTGGGTATTACCTGAGGTTACTTTTAATTCTCTTTTATGCTTTGAAGATTCATACACCCAAAATTCATTGGGAATTTCCCAGCAATACAAAAGTATTGTTGCGTTATTGTAGTTACATTTTCTTGACAGGATTTTCAGCAAGTATCATTTTAGATCTGGATAAATCAATGATAAAACAGTATCTAGCTCCCGAATACGTCTCTTTTTACATGGTTGCGATATTTATTGCTGCAGTAATTGATACTCCTTCTAGAGCGATGATTCAAATTGTAAGCCCCATGGTTGCAGAGTGCTTAAATAGCAACAACAAAAGGCGATTAGAAGAGCTTTTGAAAAAAAGTTCTTTAAACCTTCTGTTAATTTCGGGCTTAATATTTGTTGTGATCAATGTAAATCTTCGGGACATCTACAAATTGATAGAAATTCTTAACACAGAAAGAGGATATGTTGCAGGATTACCAATAATTTTATTTATTTCTATTACAAAACTTTTTTCTGCTTCTTTGGGCTGTTTGAATAATATAATAACCAATTCTAAGCATTATCGATTTTTATTGATTTTTTCAATCGCCTCAGCCTCAACTGCAATTGTGCTCAACATTCAGTTTATTACAACCTATGGATTTATTGGAGCAGCAATAGCCACCTTGATTGTTATAACAGTTTTTAATATTCTAAAAATCCTGTTGGTCTTTTATAAGTTCAAGATACATCCTTTCGGTGTTAAATCAGTATGGATTCTAGTACTCGTACTTGCACTGTATTTGATGTTCAAAGATGCGAATTTGGATTCGCACCCTTTTATTTCACTATCTCTTAAGTCAATTATAGTCGGAATACTTTATTTGGGTATAAGTTATTTGACGGGTTTGTCAACAGAGTTTAATGATTTTATAAATCGCCTTATAAAAAAACAATAGCTTATTGAAACACCAATAAGCTATCGCCAACAAAATCATTTAACCAACAATTTAATTATGAAATTAAAACTATTCTAAATTTACAATTAGTGAGCCAAACTCATAATTCAAATGTTAAACTTTTGTTAATCAAGTAATATTTTTTTTGCTAAATATTTTCCAGTATAAGAATTTTTGTTTTTTACCAGTTCTTCTGGAGTTCCCTCTCCCAACAAAACTCCTCCTTTATTTCCACCTTCAGGCCCAAGATCTACAATATGGTCGGCACATTTGATTAAGTCAATATTGTGCTCAACTACAATAATAGAATGCCCTTTTTCGAGAAGAGCTTCAAAAGAAGTTAAAAGCTTTTTTATATCATGAAAATGTAAACCAGTTGTTGGTTCATCAAAAATAAAGAGTATTTTTTCTTTGTGATCTCCTTTGCCAATAAAAGAGGCTAATTTTATGCGCTGGGCTTCTCCACCTGAGAGGGAAGCCGAGGATTGTCCGAGGGATACATAACCAAGACCAACTTTTTTTAATGGTGCTAGCTTTTTGACCAGTTTTGCATGTGAATGTTCTTCAAAGAAAGCCATTGCATCATCTACCGTAAATTCTAAAATAGCATCAATAGATTTACCTTCAAATTGAACCTCACGTACTTCTTTTTTAAAGCGCTTTCCTTTGCAATGCTCACATTGAAGGACAACATCTGCCATGAATTGCATTTCAATGGTAACAGTTCCTTCTCCTTTACAAGCTTCGCAACGCCCACCATCAACATTAAATGAAAAATGCTTGGCTTGGTAATTCCTCATTTTAGAAAGCGGTTGGTTGGCAAACAAAGCTCGGATATCATCATAGGCCTTAATGTAGGTCACAGGATTAGATCTCGAGGAACGCCCAATTGGGTTTTGATCGATAAACTCTACGTGTTTAATGGAGTCATATTTACCTTTTAAGGCGGTAAATTGACCGGGTTTTTCAACAAAAATGCCAAGCTCACGCTGAAGCGCAGGATACAATATCTTTTTTACCAGGGTGCTTTTCCCACTTCCAGAAACTCCAGTAACCACCGTTAGCGAATTTAAAGGAAAATGCGTAGTTATGTTTTGTAGATTATTTTCTCGAGCCCCAACAACAATTAACTGTTCTTTACTTGAGCGTCGCTTAGTAGGAATTTCAATTCTCAGTTTGTTTGTTAGATACTGAGTAGTCAATGAATTTACAG
Source organism: uncultured Flavobacteriales bacterium (assembly GCA_913020155.1). Lineage (GTDB taxonomy): Bacteria > Bacteroidota > Bacteroidia > Flavobacteriales > Flavobacteriaceae > Arcticimaribacter. The sequence goes on along the minus strand of CAJWBA010000022.1, from coordinate 22,213 downwards.
CCAGAATATCGCTCATTTTACCTTCTGCAACAATTTGACCTCCAAGGGTTCCAGCTTCTGGTCCCATATCGATAATACGATCTGAAGCCATCATAATTTCTTCATCGTGTTCTACTACAATAACTGTATTGCCAATGTCTCGAAGTTGCTTTAATATTTTTATCAAGCGTTCATTGTCTCGAGAATGCAATCCTATGCTTGGTTCATCTAAGATGTACATCGACCCGACTAAACTGCTCCCCAGAGAAGTAGCTAAGTTAATTCGCTGGGATTCCCCACCTGACAGGGAATTTGATTTCCGATTTAAAGTTAAATAACCTAGTCCTACATCTTTTATAAAATTAAGTCTACTTTTAATTTCTACAATAAGTCGATCGGCAACCTCTTGTTGCTGTTCAGAAAGTGTCAAGTTATTGAAGAATTCTAGTAAATCATCTAAGGGTTCATTTACTAGTTCAGCTAAACTTTTACCATTAATTTTTACATAATTTGCCTCTTGCTTTAGTCGCGTTCCTTGACAAGAGTTGCAATTCGTTTTTCCTCTGTATCGAGAAAGGAGAACACGGTTTTGAATTTTGTAGTTTTTGGATTCAATTTTTTTAAAAAACTTATCTAAGCCTGTAAAATATGAATTTCCTTTCCAGAGCAGACTTTTTTGATCTTGATCCAACTTAAAATAGGGTTTATGAATAGGAAAATCAAAGCGGTAAGCATTGTTTACCAAATCATCATAGTACTTGCGCATGGTATCACTTTTCCAAGGAAGTATTGCCTCCTCATAAATTGATAGCCCCGTATTTGGGATAACTAATTCAGGGTCAATCCCAATGATATCCCCATATCCTTCACATTTTGGGCAAGCGCCAAAAGGATTGTTAAAACTGAATAAATGTACATTTGGAAAGGTAAATTGCATTCCATCTGCTTCAAAATTATTAGAAAATTTTTTTCGATTTTTACAGTCAAGAGAAACTACTGAACAGCTGCCATTTCCTTCAAAAAAAGCGATTTCAATTGCATCGGAAAGTCGATTCTTAAAATCTTCATCTTTTTTTAAAACTATTCGATCTACAACCAATTCAAAAGATTCTGGAGGTTTTTCAGAAATATCGTCTAATCGGATCGTTTTACCATCAGAAAATATTCGAGCGAATCCTTGTTGAATCAGTATTTTAATTACATCTTTTCGACTTCTTTTTTGAGTATTGGCTACGCTAGTTAAGAGTAGTAATTTGGTGTTTTCCTCCAAAGAAAAAATATACTCAACAACATCTGAAACACTGTCTTTTTTAACTACATTATTTGAAATAGGGGAGTAGGTAACTCCAATTCGAGCAAAGAGCAGTTTCAGGTAGTCATAAATTTCACTTTTAGTGCCTACAGTCGATCTGGGATTAGAAGAATTTACTTTTTGTTCTACAGCTATTGCTGGAGCAATCCCTCTGATTTGCTCAACTTTTGGTTTGTTCAATCTCCCCATAAATTGACGCGCATAGGAAGATAAACTCTCCACATAACGTCTTTGACCTTCAGCATAAAGTGTATCAAAGGCCAAAGACGATTTCCCTGAACCCGATAGCCCAGTGATAACCGTAAGTTTATTTCTTTCTATGGCAACATCAACATTTCTAAGGTTATGGATTTGAGCACCTAAAATGATGATATGATTTTTTGGGTCTAATTTTCTAACGTCTTTCATTGTAAAAATCAAGAGTGTAAGATACAACTTATCTCCTAATTTTTTTACTGGGATTCACTAAGTTATTGTTAAATTATAATTTCAATTTTCACCAAATTTAATGCAGAGATACAATTGTTCTACTTTAGCGCGTGCCCAGGGAGTTTTTCTCAAAAACTTTAAACTTGATTTAATTGAGGGATTCAGATTGAAACATCGGACAGGGATTCGAGTACCGAGTTCTTCAAAACCATAAACGTCAACTAATCGCTCAAGGATATCAGCTAATTTAATTCCGTGCAGGGGATTGTTTGGTTGTGTTTTAGAAGGATCTGACATGAAACTTATTGTTCCTTAAAGATAAAGTAATAACAAGGAATTAAAGGTGTTTATTTTTGTTTTTAAAAAGTCGATTGTAACGATTTGTGAATGAAGACATTGTCAATTCAAAATAATAACTTAAATTTGTATAAATATTAATTGATAGAAACATAGAGCAACTTTACTTTTAAATTTAACGAAAACCCACATCCTAAGGGGTGTTTAAAAGCAAATTGTATGTCAAATTCTATCAAAAAATTATCTGATGCCGCCCTTGTTCAAGGTTACATTGATGGGTGTGAAATTTTATTAGCTACTCTAATAGAACGTCATAAACTCAAAATTTACAATTTTATTTATTCTAAAGTTTTTGATCGAGAAATTGCTGAAGATATTTTTCAAGACACTTTCATTAAGGTAATTCGTACCCTCAAAAGAGGAGTTTACCAAGAAGAAGGGAAGTTTCTTCCTTGGGTAATGAGAATATCTCACAATTTAGTGATTGATCATTTTAGAAAGAGTAATCGTATTCCAATTTTTGAAGGTAAAGATGAATTTGATATTTTTCAGATTATTGGTGATGATGTCCCAAATATAGAAAGTACTATGATTGACAAACAAGTTGTTAAGGATTTAAAAAAATTAATTGTAGAATTGCCAAGTGATCAACAAGAGGTACTGACCATGCGTTTATACAAAGACATGAGTTTTAGAGAGATTGCTGAGATTACTGGGGTAAGTATCAACACAGCGCTAGGTCGCATGAGGTACGCTGTCATCAACATTAGAAAATTAATTGAGAAGCATCAGGTCGTTTTATCGGCCTAGGGAATACTATTTTTTTATTTTTTTCGTTATTAAACTGTACAAGTAAAGTTTATGGAAAAAAATTACTCTAATAAAAATCCTTCAAATAAAAAAGAAGGTCCTAGTGAGCTGACAGTTAAGCGTATTCTCGCTTTTTCAAAAGCCTACAAAACATTGAACGATTCTAATCAAGAAATCTCCAAAGAATTAAAGAAGTGAAAGAGCTATTTTTCATCAAAAGCTTTTAAAATAGATATTCTGCCAATAGTTCTTGTAATAATGTCGTTTTTGATTTTCCATCCTCTCGCTGGAGAATATTCTCTTCCATACCAAATTATCTGCAAGTGTAAATCATTCCATCTATCTTTAGGAAAGAGCCTTTTTGCATCTCGTTCTGTTTGAACTACAGATTTACCATTAGTAAAACCCCACCGATACATCAACCTGTGAATGTGAGTGTCTACCGGGAACGCAGGTACACCAAAAGCTTGAGACATTACAACACTTGCCGTTTTATGTCCAACAGAAGGGAGCTCTTCAAGCGCATCAAAATCTTGCGGAACTCTACCGTTATGTTTCTCTAGAAGAATTTGAGAGAGCCCGTGTATTCCTTTTGATTTCATGGGAGAGAGGCCTACAGGTTTAATAATTTTTCGAATTTCATCAACCGTTAATTTAATCATTTCTTGAGGTGTAGAAGCCCTTTCAAACAGTAAAGGAGTTATTTTATTAACCCTTATATCTGTACTTTGTGCTGAGAGTAAAACAGCAATTAATAAAGTGTAGGGATCGCCGTGATCCAAGGGTATTGGAATTTCAGGATATAAATTCTGAAGGGTTTCCATAGCAAAGGCTACTTTTTCGTTTTTTGTCATTTTAGATGAATTATCAAACATAGATTCTATGTACAAAACAATTTTTTAGTCCGTTTTTGAGAAGCCTAATCTTTTTTCGTAATTTAGAAAAAAAACTGCTATGAATACACTCAAAGAAGGAGATTTAGTACCCAACTTTAGTTGTGCTGATGAAACAGGTACCTTGCACCGACTTGAAGACTACAAAGGGAAGAAATTAGTAGTATTCTTCTATCCCAGAGCAAATACACCAGGTTGCACTGCTGAAGCATGTGATTTACGTGATCATTATGAGGAATTAAAAAACGCAGGATATAGTTTGCTTGGAGTTAGTGCTGATAGCCAAAAAATCCAACAAAATTTCTCAAATAAACACAATTTCCCTTTTCCTTTGATAGCTGATGAGAATAAGGATGTTATCAATGCTTTTGGAGTTTGGGGCCTAAAAAAGTTTATGGGTAAAGAGTACGATGGAATTCATAGAAAAACATTTATCATCGACGGCAAAGGTAAAGTGGAACGTGTTATTGATAAAGTAAAAACCAAGGAACACGCAGCTCAGATTCTTGAATAGAATCGTTAAAAAACTAGACTTTATTTGATTCTGGATTGAATCCGAACATTTTATTTTTTACAATCATATCCGATATTCCTTCCGGAAGATGTTCATCCCATTCAATTTCGTTATTATTGATTTGTTGTAGAATTTTTCGAGAAAAGATATCGAGATATTCCGGTTCGAAATCAAAAATATCAACAACCTTACCGTTGTATTTAAAAAACTTGTAAAAGTCTTTCATTCTTGGGTGCAGTTTTAAGTTATTACTCGTTATGATATTTCCATTTCCATCTTTTGTGGGATAGAGGTATACTTTTAGATTGTTGTAGAACATCTTCCCAAAAGCCTCTAGGATTCCTCCGCTCAAATCGGTGTAATAATTTTCGTCAAACACCTCGATAAAGCTATTGACTCCCATGGCTAATGCCATTTGTTTTTTGGTGTATTGCGATAAATAATCAACAAGACGATAATATTCTTTAAAGTTTGAAATCATTACCACATGTCCCAATGAACAGAGGAGTTTGGCTCTATCCATAAAGTCTTTTTCATCAATTTCTCCTTGTGAAGTTAGGTTAGAAAGAGTTATTTCAAAAATAACCACCGTTTTATTTTCATTGACTTCCTGTTCTTGAAGAAATACCTCCAAGGACTTTTCGAACATATCGATGTTTACCTTAGTTACAGGTCTAAAACTTCCACGTAGTGCCAAGATATTTTTTTTGTAAAGTTCTCTTGCAGGGAGTATGTTATTGCCACTGGGATTGAACATTACGGCTTCGGTCATTCCTTTTTTGACCAATTGCAAACTCATTAAACGATTGTCTACGTTTTCAAACAGAGGACCAGAAAAGTTGATGGTGTCAATTTCTATTGCATCTTTATCAATATGATCGTATAAATATTTTAAAAGCTTTTTGGGCTTATCATGTTTGTAAAAGGCTCCATAAACTAAATTTACGCCCATAATACCAAGGGATTCTTGTTGAAATCGAGCCTCAGTTTGGTGGAAACGAACATGTAGAGTAATTTCATTGTATTCTTGATTGGGAGCCGTTTGATAACGAACACCCATCCATCCATTACCTTTATATTTTTTTGCAAAATCAATGGTAGTAACTGTATTGGCATAGGTAAAAAACATTTTGTTAGGATTCTTCGACCTTGGGATTCTATTTTCAAGAAGTTTCATTTCGTGACCCAACATTTTGGTCAAACGAGTTTCAGTAACGTAGCGACCATCTTCGTCCTCACCATAGATATTATCACTGAAATTTTTATCGTAGGCACTAATTGTTTTTGCAATAGTTCCAGAGGCTCCTCCGACCCTAAAAAAATGTCTGGCTACTTCTTGACCTGCACCAATTTCGGCAAAGGTTCCATAAATGTGCTCATTCAGATTTATTCGTAAAGCTTTCGCTTCTATTGAGGGTCTGCTCTCGAGTGGTCTTTCACCAGATAGATTTGTTGACATAGTAATATCTTAATTAACAAATGTACAAAGTTTGTTTATTTTAAAGACAAATATTTATCTTTGAAATAATGTTTAAAATTACTTTTTTAGGAACAGGTACATCACAAGGGATTCCAATCATAGGAAGTAAACACCCAGTTTGCTTGAGTAAAAACCCAAAAGATAAAAGGTTAAGAGTTTCGATATTAATCTCATGGAAATCTTTTTATTATGTAATAGACTGTGGCCCCGATTTTAGACAACAGCTTTTGAAAAACCCTATTCCACATTTAAATGGAATTTTATTTACGCACGAACATGCTGATCATACTGCTGGTTTGGATGATATTCGCCCATTTTTTTTTAGACAGGGCAAAATAAAATTCATAGCTAATCAAGAAGTTTTTGACGCTTTAGACAAACGTTTTTCTTACATAATGAATGACAAGAATAAATATCCTGGCGCCCCATCTGTCTTGAGAGCAGTCATCGATCATGAACATGATTTCACACTCGAAAAACTTAAAATAACTCCAATCAAGATTATGCATTACCAACTTGAGGTTATGGGTTATCGTTTTGGAAATTTCGCATATTTGACAGATGTAAAAACTATTGCAGATGAGGAATTCGAAAAATTTAATAATCTCGATGTTTTGGTTCTTAGTGCTCTTCGCATCGAGTCACATCCATCTCATTTAAACCTAGAGGAAGCATTAGCTATGGTTGAACGCATTAAACCCAAGAAAACCTATTTTACTCACATTAGCCACTTGCTTGGTTTTCACGATGAAGTTGAAGCCAATTTACCCCGGAATGTCCATTTAGCTTATGATAATTTACAAATCATATCAACATAAAATTTATTACTATTTTTTTAATATCTATGAAAAAAAACATTTTTATTTATTTATTTTCTTTTGTTGCTTTGATTTTGATCTTTCAAATTGTCAACAGCAACAAGATCATGTTGGATCAACAAGATAGATTAGAGAAAAAGCAAACTCTAATTACGAATCTTAAGGATTCGTTGAAAGTCGAAAAGCGTCGTTTTTTTGACAATGTTTATTTTTCATTAGACAGCAATGAAGAAGCCATTGGATATTTTGATGATCTCGACTTCAGAGTTAATTCATCATTTATACAAGAAGCTGTTTATGAAACAAATCTTCTGGGTCCAAAAGGTTCTTTGGTTCCTTATGCAGAAATAGGAGGGAAGTTTCTGATCAATAAAGTCAAAGTGTTAAATCAAAAGTGGCTGATTGCTGATTTTTCTGATGGAACTTTTTGGGGAGAATTGATGGTCCAATATCAAGTAAAATCAAGTGGAGAGGTTACTTTTGACGTAATCAATCACTTTTTGTATCCTACAAATTAAAATCTATTTTTTAGTTATCCAATCAAGTAGATCACGGAAATTTTCTTGACTTATGGTATGGGGTGCGTCATATTCTTTGTAGTGCAGAGCTACGACTTTTTCTTTGAGTAGATCAATCCCTTTTCTGGTATGGCTAACTGGAATTACGGGATCAATTATGCCATGTGAGCTAAAACAGTTTAGATGTGCTTTACTGTCCTGTGTCTCCTTCACTAAATTTGGGTTAAAGAAACCACTGAGTGCAATAATTTTCTGAATGTATTTTGGATAAGTTAGCCCCAATGCCCAACTTAGAATCGCACCTTGACTAAAGCCTAAAAGATCAACTTGCTCTCTAGATGAGTTGATTCGACTTAGGTGGTACTTGATGTTGTATAGTATTAAATCTCTGGATTGAATTCCTTCCTCATCATTCGACCACTTATTCATATCTTGATCAAAAGTAATGGTGTACCATGCATAACTGCCTTTTCCCAAAACAATTGGTGCACGTAAGGCAATTATGTTATATTCTTTTGGTAAATATCGAGCAAATGAGAATAAATCTTCTTCATTGCTCCCATATCCATGAAACAAGAATAATACGGGAGAATTTGGATTGTTTTCTTCTGGTTTTTGGTGAAGAAATTTGAGAACTTGAGAGGTGTCTATATTCATTTAAGTATGGTCTGAGCGTTGTTTATGACTCCATAAACAATCCCTAGGGTTGGAAAATCAATAAACGCACAATTCTTTGAAGTTGAAATGATGTGTTCTTCCTTAAAAATATCGTTTCCGTTTGGATTGAATAAAGTAATATTAGCTTTTTGTCCTACTTCCATAGGACTATTTTCGATGTTAAATATGTTTTTTCCTTTAGTAAGAATAGAAATTACCTTTTCAGTTGGAAATAAAGTAGAAAGAACTCCAAACATAGCTTCTAGGCCCAAGGTTCCTGTTGCGGCATACTCAAATTCTAAATGCTTTAATTCAATGTTCAAGGGTTCATGGTTTGATGTTACTAAATCAATTGTACCATCAATTACGCCCTGTCTAAGAGCTGTTCGGTCTGTTTCAGTTCTGAGGGGTGGCTCAAGTTTGAAAGAGGTGTCAAAATCATTTAGCTGATCTTCGGTAAACAATAGATTTGCTAACGCCACACTGCAACTAATCTTAAGCCCTTTTTTTTTGGCTTTACGAATAAGTTCTAGTGATTGATAACAAGATAAATAAGGAATATGCAGATGTCCTCCTGTGTATTCTAAAACTGCAATATCTCGTTGAACTTGTAAAACTTCACTGAGGGCAGGGGATCCTAACATCCCATTTTTGGTACTTACCACACCTTCATTAACTCCTCCATTATTTCCTAAACTGCTGTCGGAGGGGTGAGATATGATTAAACCTTTGAAACGTTGAGTATAAAGTAAAGCGATTTTAAAAAGTTCGGTATTTTCGATGGGTTTTTTAAAATCCCCAAAGGCAATTGCTCCATTTTGTTTTAAATCATACAATTCTGTTAATTGATTACCTTCTTGATTTTTTGAAAATGATGCTATTGGATAAATTTGAGTCGCCGATTTGGAAGAGGCATTTTTCAAATACCCCACTGCGGTTTGATTGTCGGTAATTGGATTGTTGTTTGGATTTAAGGCAATTTGACTAAACCCACTTAATCCAGCTGTTTTCAAACCATTTTTGAGAGTTTCCCGTTCCTCATAACCTGGTTCTCCAAAGCAAACACTGCTGTCAAACCACCCTCTGGAAATATGGAGGTTGGAATAGGATATTATTTTAGCCTCGTCGTCAATGATTTCGTCATCTATTACTGAAATGATACCATCTTGTATTAAAATGTCTTTGGAAGAGAAATGGAATGCGCTTTTTGGGTCAATAAAAGTCGCATTTTTTAGGAGTATTTTCATCAAATGTAAAACAAAAACCAATTCTTATTACAAAAGTACAAAACAAAAGGCAATCTTAATGAATTAAATTTAAAGAGCTTTAAAATTTTTCAAAAGCTCCTAAGCCAAAAAGGGCAAAATCATACTTTACGGGGTCTTCATAATCCATGAGTTGAAGCGTTTGGTTAAGTTCTGACACTGCTTTTGCATCGTTTTGATTTCTTTTAAGTATTCCTAATTTTCTTGCAACATATCCTGTATGAACATCTAATGGGCATGAAAGTTGTCTGGGGTGAATAGACTTCCATAATCCGAAGTCAACTCCAGAAGTATTGGAACGGACCATCCATCTTAAATACATATTGATGCGCTTGGCGGCAGAACCTTTCAGAGGATCTGCCAAATGCTTTTGTGTTCGAGCTTGATGGGGAAGTTCAAAAAAAGTTTTTTTAAAGTGGTGTAAAGATATTTGTAAGGGCATTGTTGAAGCTAGTTCCCCTAATAAACTTTCAATCCCCCCATGAACTATGTAAATATTTTGAAGGGCTTGCACAAAATATTTGAGATCATCTGCATTGAAGGTTCTGTGTACAAAAACATTGAATCTATTGAGGTCTTTGGGTTGATGACTGAGTACAAAGTCGTGCGGGGCTTCTTCCATCAACCCCATTATCTTGTTAGCACTTTTAATGATGCTGTTTCTATTTCCCCAAGCAATAGTTGCTGCTAAAAACCCAGCAATTTCGATATCTTCTTTCTTAGAAAACCGATGGGGAATTTGAATTGGATCTGCTTTTATAAATTCTTGAGACTGATAGTAATCAGCTTTGAGATCCAAAAACTCTTTAAGCTCATTAAATTCCATTTATTCTAAAATTTTACCATCGACCAATTCAATTTTACGATCTGCTTTATTGGCTAACTCTTGGTTATGGGTTACAATGACAAAAGTGTGACCAAATTGATCTCTTAGTTTAAAAAAGAGTTGATGGAGTTGCTCTGCTGATGCAGTGTCTAAATTTCCACTGGGTTCATCTGCAAAAATGATTTTGGGGTCATTCATCAGTGCACGGGCTACCGCAACACGTTGTTGTTCGCCTCCTGACAATTCGTTAGGTTTGTGATTTAATCTATCTTTTAATCCCAGCTGATTTAAAAGCTCTGTAGCTCGTAATTCTGCTTTTTTTCGCTCAATCCCTTTTATGAATGCTGGAATCATAACGTTTTCAAGGGCATTGAATTCTGGGAGTAATTCATGAAATTGAAAAATAAAGCCCAGTTCTTTATTCCGAAACTCAGACAATTCGTTTTCTTTTAATTTCAAAATATTTGTGTTATTGATTTGAATTGAAACATCAGAAGACTTATCTGGACGAGATAATGTTCCTAGAATTTGTAAAAGTGTTGTTTTTCCAGCTCCAGATGGTCCTACAATAGCTATGATTTCTCCAGAATTAATTTCTAAATCAATGTTTTTTAGGATGTTCAAGTCTCCTAATTTTTTATGAATATTTTTCGCAACAATCAGTTTTTTCATAAGGACTACAAATTACTATTTAATCTCTTTTTCTTTAAAAAATTTAAGCTATTTTTTATTTTTAATAATTTTATGTTTACCTTTTAATAATAAAATCAAATTTATGAATTCTTTGGAAACAGCATACGTAGCTGGAGGTTGTTTTTGGTGTACTGAAGCAGTTTTTCAACGTCTAAAAGGAGTTGAAGCACTAACCTCCGGTTACATTGGAGGTACTGTTAAAAATCCTGCATACAGAGAAGTTTGTTCTGGAAGAACTGGACATGCTGAAGGTGTAAAGGTTGTTTTTGATCCTCAAATAATTTCTTATCGTACCCTTTTAACTGTTTTTTTTGCTACTCATGATCCCACAACCCTTAACCGCCAAGGTAGCGATGTTGGAACTCAATACCGTTCTTCGGTTTTTTATGTTAACAACGAACAAAAGTTAATTGCTGAAAAATTGATTTCAGAACTTCAAAAAACTACTTTTGAAAATCCAATAGTTACTGATTTATTGGCGGAAATGCCTTTTTACAATGCAGAGGAGGAACATTATAATTATTACAATGATCACAGCGAACAGTCTTATTGTTCTTTTGTGATTAGCCCAAAAATTAAAAAATTAAAACAAAACTATTTACACCTTTTAAAAAATTTATGATCAACGAAAATTTTAACATAGAAAACACATCTTTGACTACAGAATTAAAAACAAATTTTTCTGAAATTATTAGTCTTTTAGGAGAAAATATTGAGCGAGAGGGACTTGTCAAAACTCCTGAACGTGTGTCCAAGGCCATGAAGTTTTTAACAAGCGGATATGAGATGGACCCTAAACAAATTTTAGAAAGCGCAATGTTTAAAGAAGATTATAATGAAATGGTAATTGTAAAAGACATTGAATTTTATTCTCTTTGCGAACATCACATGCTTCCATTTTTTGGGAAGGCCCATATTGCTTACATCCCGAATAATCACATCGTAGGATTGAGTAAAATACCGAGGGTTATCGATGTTTTTGCAAGGCGCTTGCAAGTTCAAGAGCGCATGACAGAACAGGTTTTAGATTGTATTTACGAAACACTTAATCCACAAGGTGTAGCAGTAGTTATTGAGGCTTCTCATTTGTGCATGATGATGCGTGGCGTACAAAAACAGAATTCTACTACTACCACATCAGGTTTTAGAGGAGCTTTTAGGGAAACAGACACAAGAAATGAATTTCTAAAACTTATTCATTCTAGTTTGTCCTAAGAATCTTTAAAGAAACGTTTAAAGCCCATACGGCTCAGTATTTTTTTTTCAAAATTCCAAAAGAATTTAAACTGGAAAAAAAGTATTCCAAAAAAGAGAAGGAGTATCTGATAAATTGGAAATACAACAAGGACTCTAATGATCCAATAAATGAAAGATCCTAAAAAAAGACTTTCAAAACTAGTGTGGTGAATTCCAAGGAAATCCATTAGCGGTTTTGCAACCTGAACGGAGGATGAACCAGTAACGGCAAATACAACAATTATAATAAAGAGTTGAAAATTTGACTTTACTTTCCATTTAATTTTTAAACTAGAAAAATAGCCCATTAAGCGAGAATCTCATGAATTTGTTGTGCTAGTTCTTTTCCAATTCTGTCTTGAGCTTCCCCTGTAGCTGCACCAATATGTGGGGTTAGAGATACTTTTGAATGCATCAGTACTTGCATGGCAGGTTTTGGTTCCTCCTCAAAAGTGTCTAAGCCAGCAAATGCTAATTTTCCACTTTCTAAATTTTTAAGTAATTCAACTTCATCAATTAATCCTCCACGAGCAGCATTTACTATTGCAACTCCGTCTTTCATTTGACTAAATTCTTTTGCACCAATAACATAATCTTTTTGTGCTGGTACATGTAAACTTATGAAGTCAGATTCTGTAAGTAAGGATTCTTGTGATTGAATTTTAACCTTCACAGCCAATGACTGACCGTTAAAAAGTTGAATATTTATGGTTGCAGCCTCCATAAATTTGTCGGCAGCAATAACTCGCATTCCAACTCCAAGGGCAATTTTAGCAACTTCTTGTCCAATCCTACCAAAGCCAATTATCCCAATGGTTTTTCCTCTTAGTTCTACGCCTTTTGAATATGCTTTTTTTAATCCTTTGAAATTGGTTTCTCCTTCTAGGGGCATGTTGCGGTTTGAGTCGTACAGAAAACGAACTCCTCCATAGAGATGGGCAAATACTAATTCAGCAACGGAAGCAGAGGAGGCTGCAGGGGTATTAATTACTTTTAAACCTTTTTCACGAGCATATTCAACGTCAATGTTGTCCATTCCAACCCCACCTCTTCCGATAATCTTAAGGTTGGGACATGAATCGATCAATTCTTTTCGAGCTGTGGTTGCGCTTCTCACCAGTAAAACGGTAATCTCATTTTCGTTGATGAAAGAAATTAATTGTTCTTGAGCTACATTGGTCGTGATCACTTCATAACCGTTGGTCTGGAGTGCATAAATTCCCGTTTGAGATATTCCGTCGTTTGCTAGTACTTTCATATAATTCAATTATAAAGTTTGTTCAAATTTTTTCATTATGTCAACCAAAAGGCTTACACTTTCTAGGGGTAGGGCATTATATATGGATGCTCGGTATCCACCAACGGATCGATGACCTTTAAGCCCGCTGATATTAGCCTCGTTCCATAAGTCATCAAATACAGAACCGTCAATACCCTTGGCAAGATTGAATGTTGCATTCATGTGGCTGCGATCACCCTTTGCAGCAAAACCTTCAAAAGCTGAATTTTGATCTATTTCATTGTATATTAATTTGGCTTTTGCCTTATTGTGTTTTTCAATTTGATTGATTCCACCATTTTCTTGCAACCATTCTAGGGTAAGCATAGAAGTGTAAATGGGAAATACAGGGGGAGTGTTGAACATGCTGTCGCTTTTCAATTGAACTTTATAGTTCATCATTGAGGGGATTGTGTGACTGATTTTTGCAAGAAGCTCTTCTTTAACAATTACAAGGGTTGTTCCAGAGGGGCCCATATTTTTTTGAGCTCCAGCATAAAAGAGATCGAATTTGGAGTAATCAATATTTCTAGAAAAAATATCGGAACTCATGTCTGCTATTAAAGGGACATCCGTTTGAGGAATTTCTTGAAATTGAGTTCCAAAAATAGTATTGTTTGTGGTAATATGAAGATAATCGAGGTCTGAGGGTATTGTATAACCTTTGGGAATGTAATTGAAATTATAATCCTTCGATGAAGCAACTTCAACTACTTCACCAAAAAGTTTTGCTTCTTTGATAGCTTTGGTTGACCATGCTCCAGTATTTATGTAACCTGCTTTGGTTTCCAAGAGATTATATGCAGTCATCAAAAATTGCATACTTGCTCCTCCTTGAAGAAACATGGCTTTGTATCCTTTAGACTTAAGATCTGTGAGCTCTAAAGCTAAATCTTGAGCACGTTCCATTACAGCAATGAACTCTTTACTTCGGTGCGATATTTCGATTAGAGAAAGACCCATTCCGTTGAAGTCGATAACAGCTTCTGATGCTTTTTTCATTACCGATGCAGGTAATACTGCAGGACCCGCACTAAAATTATGTTTTTTCATAAAATTTATTAAGCTGCAAATATCCGCATAACCCATTTAAAAAAGCACAGGAAACATGTATTTTTTAATTATTTTTTTAACAGTTTAGGATAACAATGTTAAAAAATCTAAAGTATTTTTTCCATCGGCATAATCCCAAAGCTTAGGATGTTGAGCTTCACCAAAGGCAAAATGGTTCTCTTTTTCTTGATTTGAAGTTATGCATTGTATCTTATCTTGCTGTTGAGAAATATTTTGTTCTAAGTTCTGAAGGTCATTGAAGTATTCATAGTGCAAGCAGGCAACTGGTGAAGAATAAGTCGGATCTTCTTTTAAAATAAAAAAGCCATTGTCCAAGATATCAAACTGACTCATAAGGTATACTGCTTTATTGTAATCGTAATTATTAGCGAATTTTGCAGAATCCATTAAATTACTATAGGGATAGAGTGCTCCAAAAATTAAATTCAAGTTGTATTGATTTGGCACAAAAATTTTAGCAATACTCCGGCAACCCAATCCATAATATCGGACAATATCTTTGGCTAAGGCTTCTAATTGTTCTTTGGTTTCACTTCCATCTAAAATGGCAATTCCGTTTCGGTTGGAACGAATGAGGTTTGGAACTTTCGAAAAATAATATTCAAAATAGCGAGCTGCATTATTGCTGCCAGTTGCAATTATGGCATCGAAATTTTGGAATCGTTCCCTTGTAAACTCTATTAAATTTGAATAATCAGGTTCAAATTCTTGAAGCTTTTTTGTTAAAAAAGGAATTAATAAAGGGTCAGAAGAAGAACATTTTATCAAAACCTTGTGACCGCTAATCAGAACGCTCAATACATCATGAAAACCAACCAAGGGAATGTTTCCAGCCAAAATTAGGCCAATAGTTTGAGGAGATTTTTGCTCAAAAGTATAGGATTGTGTCCATTTGGATAGGTTTTTTGTGGTAAGACATTCTCCCCATTGGGAGAATGCATAAAGTACATTTTCTCTTGAGAACCAGCCATTAGTAGTTTTTGCTTTATTAGTAACTTCAAAAAGTGAATCATAGTTGGGGTCATTTGGATCAAGATTTCGAAGAAACTCTCCAAGTCGGTTCAGTGCAAATATTCTTTGTTCTAGTTTAATCATTATTTGTAGAATAAGCTTTAAGGTCTTATTTTTACATCAAATTTAATTAAAGAAATCCTACTATGGCTATTATTATTACAGATGAATGCATTAATTGTGGAGCCTGTGAACCAGAATGTCCAAATACTGCTATTTATGAAGGAGCTGATGATTGGCGTTACAAAGATGGCACTTCATTAAAGGGATCGACTGTTTTGCCCAACGGTAAACAAGTTGATGCTGATGAAACTCAGGAACCTATTTCCGATGAGTTGTATTACATCGTTCCCGATAAATGTACTGAATGCAAGGGTTTCCATGACGAACCGCAATGTGCTGCTGTCTGCCCAGTTGATTGTTGCGTTCCAGATGAAGACCACGAAGAAACAGAAGAAATATTGTTGGGTAAACAACGTTTTATGCATCCAGAACAGTAAACAACAAGACTTTTTTATTGAATTGTTATCTGAAAAAATAAAAAAAAGCCTCGAACTTATTTAATGCTTTTTTATTCTTTATCATTAAATTTCTAATCTTAAGATCTAGAATTTGTAGTTTAAAGAGAGATTCATCAATGTTCCTAATTGACTGAAATGGTATCCATCATATGTCATTCGAGAATAACGCTGATTGAATGTAATCAAATTCGATTGGTTTTTAACCTGAGCAGGGTTAGCTAAAATTGCATCTCCTGAGGCATTTTTGGACACAAAGTTCCATTCTGGTAATACGTTGAACAAGTTGTTGATATTAAATGCAATAGTCAGTTTTTCAGTAGCATTGAAGTTAATACCTAAATCAGTAACTATTTTTGGAGTAAATTCTGTAAAAATATTATTGTTAAGACCTTGTTGTTGGAAGGTTGTTTTTCCGAAATAGGTGTTATTTAATGATAACCCGAACTTATTTGTATTGAAGTCAGTACCCAAGATCCATTTTGTTTTGGGTCTAGATGTAAAAAATAAAGCCTCTTGGGTTTCATTCACTACCGATTGACCTGCATTTGCAACTAGTGGAGTATTTTTAACCGCTCCATCACGTTTGTTTTGGATCGTGTAATTTCCAGATAGATTTAAATTTAAGCTACCTGATCCAACTGCAACATCTTTGTATGAAAGTACAACATCAATACCAGATGTTTTTGTATCAATTGCATTCGAAAAAAAACTTACATCACTCAAGTTGTTTTCACTTAAAAGAACATCCAATGCATTGTTTGCATTTCCAGTCGCTCCAATTTCGGTTCCCAACACAATACGATCTTCAACGGCAATGTTGTAATAGTCAAAAGTGTAGCTGAAGTGGGTGTTTGCTTTTCCACCAAAACCAATGGTAAAATTGTTTGACGTTTCAGCATCTAGGGGATCGATCCCTAATAATTTTGCTTGTGTAGAAACATTGTTGATTAATCCACCAACTTGGATTCCTTGCCCAGGGACAAAGCTATATTGAGCTTTTTGAGTGAATATCTGGTGCAGAGTTGGTGCTCTAAATCCAGTTGAAATAGATCCTCTCAATGTAAATGCAGCACTAACGCTGTATCGTGAACTGAATTTGTAAACAAATGCGTTTCCAAAATCAGAGTAGTTTTCTGTTCTAATTGTACCGCTCAATAAGAATGCATCCGAAACATCATAATCTAAACTGAAGTATCCACCAATATTGTAACGGTTGAATTTCCCAGAATTTTGAGGAGAAGCCCCTGCAAATGAGTCGGCACCCCCACCTTCATAGGAAGCCAGTTCCCCGGCGATAACCTCGAAAGTTTCTATTCTAAACTCAGCACCGACACCAATACTTACTTTTTCAGAAAGTACTTTTGAAACATCGATATTTCCAAGATTATGTGAAAATTTTGTTCCTCCCGGATCGAAAGATTGCTGGCTATTAGCTCTGTATTTTTCGGCACCTTGAGTAATTTCACCAGTATCAACAGTTCCGTTTAAATTTGTGTCAATCCAAGTAGATGGAGAATAAACTACATTTCTATTATGAGATTGATTTACTTTGTATGTTTGGAGGTTTCCACCCGTTGTAAAACTTGCGTCTACATTCCATTTGTTAATGACTGATCTGAAACCAAACGTAGCATTGTAATCACTCAACAGTCCTTCAAATGTAGGAACATAGCCGTCATAACTTCCTCTAGGTCCATTTGGAAAGAAGTCAGCCAAATAGGGGAAAGATCTTTCAGTTCTCCAGTAAGGGGTTCGGTAGTTAGCAAAACTATTTACAGCTTTGTAAACGTATGCAGTATCTCCGTAAAGCTCTGTATTATCACTTAGGTCGTAACCAAAATTTATCGCAAACTTTGCTGCAGCTGTTTCTGGAGAACCGTTTATGTTCCCAGCATTTGGTTTTCTGGATAAAAACGATTGAACATCTGTGATACTAGCTCCAAAATCTGCAGCTTCACCAGCTGCATCCACAGTACCGGGTCTGTTTGCTAAATTTACTTTAGATAAATCAATAGTGTAGTTTACAAAACCTTGGTTATCACCAATACTTGTTCCATTGTTTACTGTTATTCCAAACATTTCCCCATCTCCTTCTGATGTTATACCAGCTCTAACTGTAGCTGAACCTGATTCTGGAGTATCTTTAAGAATGATGTTCATTACACCAGCAATTGCATCCGATCCGTATTGTGCAGAAGCACCGTCTCGAAGAATCTCAACTCTTTTAATCGCATCTGTGGGGATTGAAGAAATATCAGCTCCTGTTTCTCCTCGACCCGGAGAAGTTTGGGTATATAAAAGAGCGCTCAAGTTTTTGCGCTTCCCATTGATCAAAATCAAGGTTCTACTTGGTCCCATATTACGAATTTCATAAGGATCCAACAAGGACGTCGCATCATTTACAGGAGTTTGAACCGTATTAAATGAAGGAATTCTGTATTGTAATGCCTTGTCAAAGGTAACTTGACCTGTAGAAGTTAAATCTTTTACTCCAACCACATCAATGGGAAGAGGTGAATCCGTATTACTTCGTGCAGGAGTCCTAGAACCTGTCATCACAATTTCTTCCAGTAAAACCCCTTCTGATAGTGTTATGTCAACGGTGTCTTGACCACTAATAACAACTTCTTGACTAGTGTATCCAATGTAGCTAAAAATTAAAATTGTGTCTAGGTCTGCATCAATAAAATAGTTTCCATCAAAATCAGTTACAACACCCATCGATGTGTTTTTTACAATAACGTTTACTCCTGGAAGGGGAGTGCCACTTTCATCTTTTATATTCCCTGTAACGGTCTGTGCAGTTAAAACTTGTCCACTAACGAAAGCGAAAATTATGAAAATTTTTTTCATATTAATTAAGAATAGTTTGATATTAGTAACTATTTCGCAATGATACACACTTTATCATTAGTATATTGTGTTTTTATTCAAAAAAACCTAAAAAATTGTTTAAGATTCTTAGATTTGCTGTCTTTAAATTAAATTTATGAAAGCTGGAATTATAGGATTGCCCAATGTCGGAAAATCTACCCTTTTTAATTGTTTATCCAACGCAAAAGCACAAAGTGCAAATTTCCCTTTTTGTACTATTGAACCTAATATTGGAGTGGTAAATGTTCCTGATCCAAGATTGGAAAAGCTATCCAAATTGGTGCAGCCAGAAAAAATAATTCCAGCTACTGTAGAAATAGTTGATATTGCTGGTTTGGTAAAAGGAGCAAGCCAAGGCGAGGGTCTAGGGAATCAGTTTTTGGCAAATATTAGAGAAACCGACGCCATCATTCATGTTTTGAGATGTTTTGATAACGACAACATCATCCATGTTGAAGGATCAGTAGATCCAATTCGAGATAAAGAAATTATTGATATTGAGTTGCAGTTAAAAGATCTTGAAACAATCGATAAACGCCTAGAAAAAATTAATCGTGCTGCACGAACAGGAGATAAAGACGCTCAAAAAGTTCAAAGTATTTTACAAAAAATAAAAGAAGCTTTAGAACAATCCAAAAACGTAAGGTCTATAGATTTTACTGAAAAAGAAAGAGAAGAGGTTGTTAATGTACTTCACTTATTGACTGACAAACCCGTATTGTATGTTTGTAATGTATCTGAAGATGCTGCAGCAAAAGGAAATGCCTACGTCAAAAAAGTTCTGGACTTTATTGCTGATGAGCAAGCAGAAGTATTGGTTCTAGCCATCAGTATAGAGGCAGACATAAATGAATTGGACACCTACGAAGAACGTCAACTTTTTTTAGATGATTTAGGACTCAAAGAACCCGGTGCAGCTAAGCTAATTCGAAAGGCATATGAATTACTCAAACAACAAACTTATTTTACTGCAGGAGATAAAGAAGTTCGCGCATGGACCATCAACATCGGGTTAACTGCTCCTCAGGCAGCAGGGGTAATACATACGGATTTTGAAAAAGGATTTATTCGAGCTGAGGTTATCTCTTATGAAGACTATGTAACTTACAAAACAGAAGCAAAAGTAAAAGAAGCGGGACGTATGCGTGTTGAAGGAAAAGAATATTCGGTAATTGATGGAGATGTTATGCATTTCCGTTTTAATGTATAAAATTTAAAAGAATGGATCAGAAAGTTTATATTTTCGGACAGATGAAAGTCAAAAATTATCAAGACTATTTTACACAATACGGCTCACCTTTTCTTCCTATACTAGAAAAGTACAACGGTAAGCTATTGGCAGCAACCAAAAACGGAAGAACCCTTGAAGGAGAAACTATTGGGAATTGGACTGTTTTGATGCAATTTCCTTCTAAAAATATGGCCTATGATTTTGTGACTTCTGCGGAATATGCCCCTTTGATGAAATTACGAGTTAATACCTTAACTGATGACACGCATGCGGTGCTCATTCCAGGAGAGATTACCGCTATGTAAAAGTTTATTTTTTACACTCCTTTAAATTTCATAAATTCAGTAATAATAAATTCTTATTATGAAAACTATATTCCTGACCTTCATAACTTTGCTATGTATTCATTGGAATAATGCACAAAGTAATGTTTCTTTTATTAAAACCGAATCGGTAAAAAAACATCTTTACATTCTAGCATCAGATGAAATGGAAGGACGAAAAGCGGGTAGTCTAGGAATTGAAAAAGCAGCTAAATACATAGCATCTGAATTTCAAAAAATAGGTTTAATTCCATTCAAAAACTTAACGAGTTTCAGACAAAATTTTAAAGCCAATGACATAGAAATGTTTAATATCATTGGGTTTTTGGAAGGGAGAAGTAAGAAAGACGAGTATGTGGTAATTTCAGCACATTACGATCATTTGGGTAAAAAAAGTAAAGGAGAAGGAGACTTGATTTACAATGGTGCCGATGATGATGCCTCTGGAACTACAGCAGTCCTTGCCCTAGCTCAATATTTTAAAAAACTAGGAACCAATGAACGATCTTTAGTTTTTATAGCCTTTACTGGAGAAGAAATGGGGTTGTTGGGTTCAAGACATTTTGGTAAAGATATTGACGCGTCAAAATTCATAGCTGGGATAAATATTGAAATGATTGGAAAAACTTCAACTTATGGACCAAAAACAGCTTGGCTTTCTGGTTTTGATCGTTCTGATTTAGGAACCATTATTCAAAAGAACTTAGAAGAAACTGAATATCATCTTTATCCGGATCCCTATAAAACTCTAAAGTTATTTTTCAGATCAGATAATGCAAGTCTGGCAGAGTTGGGCATTCCTTCGCATACTTTTTCAACCAGTCCCATTGATATTGATGTGCATTATCATCAAGTTACAGACCAGCCAGAGACCCTAGACATGGAAGTGGTGACTGAAACCATTCGTGCCATTGCTTTGGGCATTCAATCCATAATTAATGGAAAAGATACTCCCACACGTGTAATTTTAAAAAAAGGTGAGGGGAGAAGGAACTAAAGCCTTACCCAAGAATGGGCAGTTTTTGTGCGGTCGTTTTTTTAAAAAATTTTGAAATTAGACGCTTTAAAATTCATATTCGATTTATTAAACCAAAAATACAAGGTTAACCAAATAAATATTATTTACAATTAAAGTTGATTTTGAGTTGCAAACTAGCATCGAAATCAAAAGGTTTTTTATACTTTTGTGATAATTATTTAGATTTAAATGTTTTGTAACAAAAAATTTGTGGTAAAAACAACTGTATTTGTGCTTTTAGGAGCACTTTTATTACCCATTTTTTTGCAGTTTGCTTCAATCTTTGAATCACATCACCACGATGTATGCTCAGAACAGCAAATTCATTTTCATCAATCCATTGTTAAATGTGAAACCTGTAGTTTCAATTACTCCCCTTTCCATTACAGTATTGTTTTTTATAGGGATTCAGATGTTATTTTAATTCCAGAAACATCCAAAGTAAGCTTTACTTTTTTATTGTTTCATTCATTAACAATAACCAACTCTCAACTTCGTGGACCACCTGTTTTAGCTTAAATAATTTACTATTTTTCTAAATTAATTCAGCAAATCCATGCGTCCCTTTGTTTTTGTGTTTCTGCTTTTGAGCAGTTTCCATTCCAAGTCACAAAATTGTGACTTCACCCTTACTGGTATCATTACAGACCTTCATGATGGGTCTACACTTGAGGATGCAACACTTATTGTTGCTGGTTCTGAACGTATTGTAGTTACTGATTTTGAGGGTAAATTCATCATTACAAATTTATGTAATGACATCTATTCCATTCAAGTATCTCATCCCTATTGTTTGACCAAAGGTTTTCGGGTCCGATTAACGGGAGATACCTTTAAGTCCTTTAAGTTGGAACATCACTTAGATGAACTAAATGAGATTATTATTGACGGAAAAATCACAAATAAAATGTCCAAAACACTTCAGGAGAATACTATTTTGAAAGAGGGATTAGAATCTTTTAGCAGTGGAACATTGGGAGATGCTCTAAACAGTTTGAGTGGCGTTTCGTCATTGAATACAGGAAATACTATCGTAAAGCCAATAATCAATGGACTTCATAGCAGTCGTGTTGTCATAATCAACAATGGTGTTCGTATGGAAGATCAAGAATGGGGAGCCGAACATGCTCCAAATATTGATGTGAATTCAATCAA
>CAJWBA010000021.1 GCA_913020155.1 uncultured Flavobacteriales bacterium | reverse complement strand
TCCATCCTTTCTTTTGGTTTTGATTTGTCAAATTGAGAATTTGTTGTGCCACACCATAAAAAACACTTCCCCCTCTTTCTTCAAAAGTATCTGCTTCTATACCTAAACTGATGAAAGCATAAAAACTTAATAAAGAAATTAAGTTTGACTCGTACGTTGATGTATTGTAAAAAAGGGGTTGATATTCTTGATAACTGAAGCTAATATCTTTATCCAAATAATTTAAAATTGGTGTTTTGAAATTGGTATTGAAAACGGGGCGCTGAATCTGCACTTGAAGAGTAGCTTCGAATTGAGTATTGTTGTAACCTGTAAGGTTCAATACCATACTGCAATCTAGCTTTTCCTCATTTAAACGCTCTTGATTTGTCCATGCTTTATTATTCATGAACTCATTGATGCTTTGTTCTAAGGTCTTAAAAATTTGTTGGTTGGTTTGGTTTACCAAATCGGAATTGATCGTTAGCTCGAAGTTAATTTCCTGAGAAACACCAATAAAACTAATTAAAAAAAAATAAGTAAGGTTAAGATAATTTTTCACGAGCTTCAAGGATTTGATCAAAAATATCGATTGCAACCTCAGTTTTTGATTTCAATTCAAACAAAAGAGGTGCTTTATTGGATTGAATGTAAGTAATTTTATTCTGGTCACCTTCAAAACCTGCATACGCGTCATTCAATGAATTCAATACGATCGCATCTAGATTTTTTTTCTTCAATTTTTGTGATGCATTTTCTAATTCATTTTCGGTTTCTAAAGCAAAACCAAGCAAGAATTGGTTTTTTTTAATGGATCCTAGATGGGCTAAAATATCGGGGGTAGGCACCAAGTTTATTTGATTAAAAGCTGTTCTCTTTTTTATTTTTTGACTGGCATAAGTTTCTGGTTTAAAGTCAGCAACAGCTGCAGACGCAATAAAAATATCTGCATCCTCAAAATGCAATTTAGCATTTTCAAACATCTGATCTGCAGTAACTACAGACAGTCGTTTTACACTGGTATTTGTTATGTTAATAGCCGAAGGACCCGATATAAGAATAACATTAGCTCCAAGCTCAGCAGCTCTTTTGGCGAGTTCAAATCCCATTTTACCCGAAGAATTGTTTCCTATGAATCGAACTGGGTCAATCGGTTCATAAGTTGGACCAGCGGTAAGAACTACTTTTTTACCAAATAAAGGAAATGTTTTACTTATGTGGTTTTCCATGTAAGTAAGAATGTCTGTTGGCTCTGGCATACGCCCTTTTCCATCAATACCACTTGCCAAAAAACCTTTTTCTGTAGGAAGTACAATCACATCATTTTTAGATAGAATATCAAGGTTTTTTTGATTTGCTGGATGCGAAAACATATCCAAATCCATTGCAGGAGCTACAAATACTGGGCATTGAGAAGATAAGTAAGTTGCCAATACAATGTTATTACAACGGGCATGAGCCATTGAAGAAAGTGTATTGGATGTAGCAGGAGCTATCAAAAAATAATCTGCCCACAACGCTAATTCTACATGATTGTTCCAAGTTGGATTATCATGGTCTTCAGCAATCAAAGAGGAGTATACAGGGTTTTGAGAAACAGTTGCTAAGGTCAGAGGGGTAACAAAGTCTTTAGATGCTGGGGTCATAACGACTCTAACTTCTGCTCCTTCTTTTATAAAAGCTCTAACGAGCTCAGGAGTTTTGTAGGCTGCTATTCCTCCTGAGATTCCCAAGAGAATCTTCTTCCGTCTGAACAAAGACATAAGCTTTATTCTTCTGTATTGCGGTGGTAAACACGATTTTGAAGCCACTCTTCCACTGCTAGTGCGTGTGGCTTTGGAAGGCTTTCATAAAACTTTGAAACTTCGATTTGTTCCTTGTTTTCAAAAATCTCTTCTAAGCTATCGTTGTGAGTCGCGAATTCCTCAAGCTTTTCGTGCAATTCTTTTTTGATATCTAAATTGATTTGAATCGAACGTTTAGCTATTATAGATAAGGCCTCATAGATGTTATTTGTTTCCGCTTCAACTTGATTCTTATCATAAGTTTTGGTCGAAATTGGCGCATGTGATTCTCTGTACTTTGTCATCTTAACTTATTTAATGGTGATTGTGGGTTGATTAACTTGATTCAACTCTTTTTCTATTTTTTTAAATTTTTCATCTAATTCTTTAATGAATAAGGTCTCTGGGAAATATCGCAAAAGAGTATTCCCACTTTCCTTGGCACCAACAAGGCGTAATTTCTTTTTAGAAAAAATACTGTTTATTGCTAATTCGTAATTGGAAAGAAATTTGTGGTACAAAGCGTCTTCTTTAAATTGAGTTCCAGGGTAATTGTTAAGTAAATTATCAAAGGAATTTATTGCTGCTTTGTAATCTCGAATTGTGTAGTATTGCTTTGAGATTTCAAAAAACTTTTTCTCTAATTTCACTTGTAATTCAGCTATCAAGGTATTTGCCTCTTCACTAAACTCACTGGTAGGATAATTGTCTAAAAATATCTGAAGTTTGTCTATCCCTTTATTTGTGTCTTGCTGATCAAGACTGTACTTCGGTGAGAGCATGTAGTATGACTTGGCAGCTAAAAAAATTGCCTCATGTAATCGGTCACTTTTGGGGTAAGACTTTACAAAGCTTTCAAATTGATATGCAGCTAGGTTGTAGTCTTTCAACTGGAAATAGGTGTTTGCATAAAAGAAAATGATTCTCTGAGATTGAGGTTTCCCTCTGAATGAGGGAGTTATTTGTTCGAAAAGACGATTTGCTTTTCGATACTCTCCTGAATTATAGTATTTTTCAGCAGCTTTGTACTTAATATTCAGGTCGTTATTGTTCAATAATTTTTGATATTCACTACAACTTGTAAATGAAATCGATAACACAAAAACTAAGGTTAATTTGATGGTTTTTAAAAACATGATGCAAAAATACTAAAATATAATCAATGTGGGCTAGTAAAATTCAAATGTACCCTCTAGAAAAAAAAGAGTCCTTGTTTTTATCAAAACTTTAACTACAAAAGCTAGACCAATGCTTTGTGAGCCTCCAAAATCGAATGGCTCAATTGAGCCGATGCTTCAATCAAGGGAAGTCTTACAGTACTACAGCAAAGTCCCAGATGTTCTGATAATTTTTTTACTCCAGATGGATTTCCCTCCTTAAAAATTAAGTCAATCAATTTAAGTATTTGATTTTGAAAGACTGTGGCTGCGTCAACCTCCCCCTCTAATGCCAAACGAATCATTTGAGAAACTTGATATGGAAGAGCACCTCCAATAACTGAAATCACTCCCGAACCTCCTGATAAAACTACTGGTAAGGCAATTGCATCATCTCCAGAAATTACATGAAAGTCTTCTGGAGCATTATCTATTAGAGAAACTACAGATTCTAAATCACCTGTAGCATCTTTAGCCCCAATGATGTTTGAAAAATTATTTGCCAAACGAATTGTGGTTTTGTTACTGATGGAAACCCCAGTCCGAGCAGGAACGTTGTACAATATTATTGGTTTGGGTGAAGCCTCTGCTATATGTTTAAAATGCTTATAAATCCCTTCTTGACTTGGAAGTGTGTAATATGGACATACAGATAAAACAGCTTCAAATGCTGTTAAGTCTGTGTTTTTTAATAAAGAAACAACAGCAGCAGTATTGTTTCCTCCAATTCCCAAAACTAAAGGAACCCTGTTGTTATTAGTTTTTATTATTGTCTCTACAACTTTTGAGCGTTCTTGATCACTTAGGGTTGCCGTTTCTGCAGTTGTTCCCATTAAGACTACATAATCTATTCCACCTTTTATAATGTGTTCAAAAACATCAATCACGGCTTCTAAATCAACCTCACCATCTTCTCCAAAGGGGGTTATCATGGCAACTCCCGAACCTTTTAAAAATACCACCTAAATTTTGTTTAAAATCTTCATATACATAATCAACTCCTTCTTAAAGGTGATCTTATCAGTTGGATCAATATCAAAAACTACGTCATTAACTCTGTGGTCTGCTCCCCTAAAACCAACACTTAGCTTATGATCTGTTCGGATGCTTACAAGCGAAAAAAGAATGTTTGTTGTATTGTAATAATTGATTATCAAATCATAATCCCCCTTGCAAAAATCCAAAAGTTCTCCTTTAAAGACACTCCAATAATTTACTTCTTTTTTTTTAAGGATTTGATTGTATTGCGACTCTAACATTAAACCATTACCAAATAAAAATAAACTTATTTGAAACTCTGGAATATTAAAATCCTTTGAAAGTCTCAGGAAAAATTCACTTCCAATTCCAATGCTAGCGTCAACAAGAATGGCGATTTTTTTAACCTTAAATGGTTCTTTAAGCTTACGTGAGAATAACCTAGCGTTTAACTCTTTTTCAAAAACACATTTACGCCAAAAACTTTGAATCAAACCAAATTTAATTTTGAACTACAAAAATACCAAAACCTGAGAACCCTCATAATAAAAAAGTGTTTTTATTTAAAAAGAGGCTAAATTGTTATGTTTCTAACAAAGCTAAAAATGAAGTTTCTGATATAATCTGAATACCTAAATTTTCAGCCTTTACTTTTTTACTTGGTCCCATTCCTTCTCCAGCTAAAATAAAAGAAGTTTTAGAGGAAATTGAGCTTGAAACTTTCCCTCCGTTTTCTTCAATTAATTTTTTAAGATCATTTCTTGAAAATGTTTCGAAAACTCCACTTATCAGAATATTTTTTCCGACTAAGATTTCAGATGATAAAGCTTTGGTCTCCTCCTTCATCGTTACTCCATAACTTTTTAACCTTTTAATGAGTTCAATGTTTTTTGGATTTTTAAAAAACTGAACTAAACTTTGAGCGATACGATTACCAATATCGTCAACCCCAATCAATTCCTCTTGATTAGCTTCCATCAGGTTTTCCATTGTTCCGAAATGGTTTGCAAGTCGCTTTGCTACCGTTGCTCCTACAAATCGTATCCCCAAACCAAATAAAACTTTAGCAAAGGGTTGCTTTTTTGAGTTTTTAACTACCAAAAGTAAATTATCAACTGACTTCTGAGCCATACGCTCCAAAGGCATTAATTGTTCTTCCCTTAGAGTGTACAAATCGGCAGTGTTCTTGATTAGTCCCTCAAGAAATAACAATGAAACTGTTTCACTACCCAGTCCTTCAATATCCATAGCATTTCTACCAATGTAGTGCTGTATTTTGCCGATGATTTGAGTTGAACAACCATCTAAATTGAGGCAATAATGTTGTGCTTCCCCTTCAATACGAACGAGCTTTGTACGACAATCTGGACAGATTTTTATGTAAGAGATTCGATTTTCGATGGGTGCTCTGTTTTTGGGATCAACGTCAACAATTTTAGGAATAATTTCCCCTCCTTTTTCAACATAAACTTTGTCTCCGATTCTTAAATCAAGTTTCTTGATTTGATCTGCATTATGCAGTGAAGCTCTTTTTACCATAGTTCCTGAAAGTAACACAGGTGTCAAATTAGCAACAGGAGTTATTGCTCCAGTTCTTCCTACCTGATAGGTCACCGTTTCTAATGTTGTTGCTACTTGTTCTGCTTGATATTTGTATGAAATTGCCCAACGGGGAGATTTTGAAGTAAAACCCAATAGCTCTTGATCTTTTAAATCATTTACCTTAATTACTATTCCATCTATTTCATATGAAAGTTCACCTCTCTTTTTCTCCCATGAATTAATGTACTCCAAGATCTGGTGCTTTGAAGATGCATGAATTAGAGTTTCTGGAATCGTAAAACCCCAAGATCTTGCTTCGACTAGAGATTGGTAATGCTCTTTGAAATCTAAGTTTTTTCCGATCAAGGCATAAATTAAACACGTTAAGGGGCGTTTTGCAGTTTCAGAACTATCTTGGAGCTTCAGAGAGCCCGATGCGGTATTTCGTGGATTCATGTAAGGGTCTTCTCCTGCAGAAACACGCTTTTTATTCAGCTCAGAAAAACCAGCGAGAGGCATTACAATTTCTCCGCGAACTTCAAAAAAATCTGGATAATTACCTCTCAACTTCAGAGGAACATTGGGAATTGTTTTTACATTTTGGGTAACATCGTCTCCTTTTGTTCCGTCACCACGGGTTACTGCACGAACCAAAACCCCTTTTTCATAAGTCAAGCTAATTGAAGCTCCATCGTATTTTAATTCACATGTAAAGGATGGGGTTCTATCCTCCAAGGTTTTTTTAATTCGATTGATCCAATCTTGAATTTCTTCTTCCGAATAAGTATTCCCCAAAGAGTACATTCTTTCTTTGTGTTCAACGGTTTTGAAGTTTTTAGTGATTTGACCACCAACTCTTTGTGAGGGTGAGTTTGAATCATAAAACTCAGGATTGTTGTTTTCCATTTCCTTAAGCTCCTTCATCAGCTGATCAAATTCAAAATCATTGATCAAACTGTTATCGTTTACATAATATTCAAAATTATAAAGATGTAATTTTGCACGTAAGGATTCTATTTTTTTTTGAATACTCATCATTTTATTTCTTAACTTTTTTTGGCCTTGATCATTCTAGGATGCCCAAGAAAATCATTACGTACTTCAACTGAATAGAAATTATTTTCTTTTAAAAAAGCGCTAAGTTCACTCGCAAAAATAGGGTTAATTTCAAAATAGATTGCCCCTCTTGGGCTTAAGTTATGTTTTGCGAATTCTATGATTTTTTTATAAAAAAGTAAGGGGTCTTCCTCTGGAACAAACAAAGCCAATAAAGGTTCGTAATCAAGAACATTTGTTTTCATTTGTTTTTTCTCAGATGGAAGAACATAAGGTGGATTAGAAACAATAATATCCAAAGGGGTTTCCCAATCTTTTTTTGTTAAAATATCTGCTTGATAAAATTGAACATTGGTAGCATTAATCTTGGCATTATTTTCAGCAACTTTAAGTGCTTCAACAGAAACATCAATTGCCGAAATTTGTAAGTGAGGTCGTAAGTGTTTTGATGACACTGCAACACACCCACTCCCTGTACCTATGTCCAAAAACTCTTTTGACTGAATTGTTTCTTCATCATTGACAATCCACTGAACCAACTCTTCAGTTTCAGGTCTTGGTATCAATACACTACTATTGACCTGAAACTCTAGACCCATGAATGAACAAATACCCAATATGTACTGAATAGGTTTCCCTTTTTTTAATTTATTTAAGGCGATATTCAAACGCTCTCTTTCCCTCTGCGAAAGAACGTAATTGGGTTCTAATCCAATCTTGACAGGCTCCCAATTGAAATATGCTCTAATTAATCTTTTCAATAAATCATCTGACTCTTCAACCTTGTAAATAAATTCTAATTTTAGGCGGAAATAGGATCTGTATTCAGTTAAAGTCATTATAGTCTTTTAATTAACCAAACTTTGCAAGAAGTGTGGCCTGTTGAACCCATAGGATGATCAATGTATTCAAATCCTTTTTTTTGGTAAAGCTTTTGAGCGGCTTTCATGTAAGGCAGTGTTTCAATGTAACATATTTCAAAATCTTGTTCTTTAGCGTAATTCAAACAATGATCTATCATTTTTTCACCGAGAGCTTTTCCTCTAGCTGTGGGTAAAAAATACATCTTCTGTAATTCACACACGCTACTCTTTCCACCTTTTAAAGGTGATATTCCTGCCCCTCCGGTTACGTATCCATTTTCTTCTAACACAAAATAGGCGTACTTTTCTTTCAAATAAGCTTGATACATAAAGTCAAGTTCAGGATCCGCGTAAGCTGTTCCTAATTTGGGAACACCAATTTCGAGAAGAACTAGCCGAATTAACTTGGCCAATGATGAATTATCTTTTTCTAAAACTTCTCTTATTTTTGTATCCTTCATTTAATACTTTAGTATTTTTACACTTTCTAAAAATAATACTATTTCATTTCTTAACATGAATAAAAAAGATCTGATTCACATAAAATTTATGCAACGCTGCTTGGATCTTGCTTCATTAGGTCTTGGGCAAACCTATCCCAACCCCCTTGTAGGTTGTATTCTTGTACATAAAGAGAAAATAGTAAGTGAAGGTTGGCACCAAAAAAAAGGGGAAGCTCATGCAGAAGTTCATGCAATCCAAAATCTTAAAGACAAACCCATCCTTAATCAATGCACTTTATATGTAAATTTGGAGCCTTGTAATCACTATGGAGCAACTCCTCCTTGTAGTGATTTGATTATTTCATCAAAGATTCCGAAAGTTGTTATAGGTTGTTCTGATCCTTTTGAAAAGGTCAATGGTAAAGGAATTGAAAGATTAAAAGCCAACGGGTGTGAGGTGGTTTTTGGAGTACTAGAAAAAGAGTCCAAGGAGTTAAACAAACGATTTTTTACTTATCATCTCAAAAAAAGACCATACATAATACTGAAATGGGCACAAAGTTCAGATGGCTTCATAGCTCCTCTTAAAAAAAACCGACTGCACAAAGAACCCTTTTGGCTCTCCAGTGAAACTTCAAAATTACATTCTCATTTTTGGAGATCTCAAGAACAAAGTATTCTTGTAGGAGTTCAAACGGTAATTGATGACAATCCCAAACTAACGAATAGAAAAGTAAAAGGAAGCTCCCCGCTAAGGATTGTAATTGACCTAAATGATAGAATACCAAAAAATGCAATTCTGCTCAATGATAAATACCCTACTCTGGTGTTTTCATCCAAAAAAAAGATTTCTAATAAAGAGATTATAGTTTCTGATCTCAAAAATATATTGCCAAAAATAATGTCTGTATTGTTTGAGAAGAACATTCAATCTCTAATTGTTGAGGGGGGAACAAGAACCATTCAAAAATTTATTGACCAAAATCTTTGGGATGAA
Organism: uncultured Flavobacteriales bacterium; assembly: GCA_913020155.1. Taxonomy (GTDB): domain Bacteria; phylum Bacteroidota; class Bacteroidia; order Flavobacteriales; family Flavobacteriaceae; genus Arcticimaribacter. Next base: position 26,030 of record CAJWBA010000021.1, on the reverse strand, counting down.
GCCCGAACTTTCATTTCCCCAAAAAAAATAAATGACGGTATTAGAAGCCCTCTTTTAAATGATGTTATTGAGAATAGAATTCATATTGAAAAAGATGTATTACAAATTTCTACTCCTTCTCATAAAAAAGAGTTTTAAACTTTATGGGGCAGCGCATAGGTTTTCTGGTTTTTGAGTTCAAAAATGCCAAAGTCGTTTCTCCTAAGCATACAATCTGATCGTTTTGATTTTTAATCAAATAAGAAAATTTCATTTTTACTTTGGGAATTTCATTCAATCTAACCTCCACATTAAGTTTGTCTTCAAAAAGTGCTGGTTTTTTGAAAGACATGTTTACTTCAATAACAGGCATTATGACACCCTCTTGTTCCATTGTATTGTATGACACCCCAAGAAAGCTAAGCCACTCAAGTCTAGCGACTTCGAAATAGCGTAAGTAGTTGCTGTGATGAACAATCCCCATCTGATCGGTCTCCCCGTATCGAACAAGGATTGGTTTTGAAATAAATTTATACACAAGTAAAACTTTGGCTTGGTCAAACACCTCCCTTAAACTCGGGAAAAAAAAATTAATAACCAATAGCAAAACTACTTTTTTTTTAAAAAAAAAGGGTTAATATTTGTAAAGTAGCTGTTAAGCCAGAATCTACAACATTAAATATCTTTTTTTTGAGTACCACTATTGATGCAAAAGACTGCACTTTCTTCTTGGAATAATTGTTTGTCCTTTATAAAAGACAACATTCAACCACAAGCCTACAAAACTTGGTTTGAACCCATAGTACCCTTAAAACTAAGCGAAAAAGCGTTGAGTATTCAAGTTCCGAGTAAGTTTTTTTACGAGTGGCTTGAAGAACATTACGTTAAACTACTCAAAATAGCCCTGACTCAAGAACTTGGAGAAGATGCCCGCTTGGTTTATGTAATCAAAATGGAAAACACGACAGGTAGCAAACAACCCTTCACAGAAAGTATTCCAAGTTCTCAACAATCTCATGTACTCGCTCAAAATGTAGAAGCGCCCCTGAGTACCTTGAGTACAGAACTGAAAAACCCTTTCATTATTCCAGGTATTAGAAATTTACAAATCGAATCCCAACTCAATACAAACTACAATTTTAATAATTTTCTTGAAGGAGATTCTAATCGCTTGGCTCGATCTGCTGGGTTTGCAGTAGCAAACAAGCCAGGAGGCACCTCATTCAATCCCCTTCTAATTTTCGGGAATGTAGGTTTAGGTAAAACACACTTAGCTCATGCCATAGGTGTTCAGATAAAAGAAAAATACGCTAACAAAACTGTACTTTACATTTCAGCTGAAAAATTTACTCAACAATACATCGAATCGGTAAAAAAGAATAATCGAAACGATTTTATTCATTTTTATCAAATCATCGATGTATTAATTATTGACGATGTCCAGTTTCTTTCAGGAAAAACAGGAACACAAGATGTATTTTTTCACATTTTCAATCACTTACATCAAAACGGAAAGCAGGTAATTCTTACATCAGACAAAGCACCTGTGGATATGCAAGATATTGAACAACGCTTACTTTCGAGGTTCAAATGGGGGCTCTCTGCCGAACTACAACCCCCTGATTTTGAAACTCGTATATCCATCCTAAAGAACAAACTCTACCGTGATGGTGTATTAATTGAGGAACCAATTATCGAGTATGTTGCGAAAAACATCAAATCAAATATTAGAGAACTTGAAGGTGCTATCATTTCACTCATTGCACAATCCTCTTTTAACAAAGTGGAAATCACAATTGAATTAGCGAAAGAGATTGTCGAAAAGTTTGTGAAGCACACCAAACGCGAAGTTTCAATTGATTACATACAAAAAGTAGTTTCAGAATACTTCCAAATGGATGTTGAAACCCTTCAATCAAAAACAAGAAAACGACACATTGTTCAAGCGAGACAACTGGCAATGTATTTTGCCAAAAAATACACCAAAGCTTCTTTAGCAAGCATAGGGAGTCAAATTGGTAAAAGAGATCACGCAACTGTTTTGCACGCCTGTAAAACAGTAGACAATCTTACTTTTACTGACAAACAATTCAGGAAGTACGTAGATGACCTCAATCAAAAACTAACCTTGTAAGTTGTGATTGATGGTGAAAGGAAATGTTCTTATGGTTTGCCTAGGGAATATTTGTAGGTCTCCTTTGGCTCACGGGATTTTTGAACATCTCTCAAAAGAATTTTCTATTACTGTTGATTCTGCTGGTACAGCTAGTTACCATATTGGAAACCCCCCTGACCCAAGAAGTATCAAACTCGCTATGAATCAGGGCATTGACATCAGCAATCAACGAGCAAGACAATTTACCAGATCAGATTTTGATTTATTTGACCATATTTTTGCAATGGATCGGCAAAATCTAAGAAATGTTTTAAAGTTATCACAATCTGAGACAGAGAGTAATAAGGTAAAATTGTTATTGATAAACGAAGAGGTTGAAGACCCTTATTACGGTGGTGATCAAGGTTTCGAAATTGTTTATAACAAAATTGAAAAAGCCTCAAAAGATATTTTAGATTCATGGAAACAATAGAAGAACCCTCTAACCAGGGAATTTTGTATTTAATTCCATCTCCATTAGGCGAGAATGCTCCTATGGAAGTACTCCCATTGACAGTAAGAAAGGTAATTGAGGACATAGACCACTTTATTGTTGAAAATGAAAAGGATGCTCGGCGTTTTATTAAAAGGATTTGTCCAAGAAAAGATCAAGGAAGTCTTCATCTTTACACCTTAAATAAATTCACCTCACCCGAGGAAATCTTAACCTACCTCGACCCTATAAAAGAGGGGGGTTCAATGGGGGTGATTTCTGACGCAGGATGTCCAGGAATTGCAGACCCAGGAGCTGAAATTGTAAAAATGGCTCATCGCAAAAATCTTATTGTCCGACCTTTGGTAGGTCCTTCCTCTATTCTATTGGCGCTAATAAGCTCAGGGCTAAATGGTCAAAATTTTGCTTTCAATGGATATCTACCTATTGATAAGTTAAAACGAAAAAAAGACATAAAGAGCTTAGAAAAAAAATCTTTTGACTACAATCAGTCACAACTTTTCATAGAAACCCCTTACAGAAATGATCAGTTGTTTTCTGATTTACTTAAAACCCTTGATCGGAATACTGAAGTTTGCATAGCTTGTGACCTCACACTTCCAACAGAATACATAAAAACACATTCTATAAGAGAGTGGAAAAAATTAAAAATATCCCTGCATAAAAGACCAGCGATTTTTATTATTAGCAAAGACCCTCTAACGATATAGTCTTTGACTATTGATCCATCTGTGATAAACTTTACTGTTTCGAATATGGGTTCTGTACGTTCTGGAAAAGGTGTGGTAACCCGGTTCTTTTGGGTTAGCAACAAAATATAAATAATTATGTTTTTCGGGATTCAAAACAGCTTTTATGGATGAAAAATCGGGCATAGTAATTGGTCCCGGTGGAATACCTTTATTTTTGTATGTATTGTAAGGAGAAACTATTTTTAAATCTTTTCTTAAAACTCTTCTAATTATAGTATCATAATTTTGATATTTTTCCTTTAAGGAATAAACAACAGTTGGGTCTGCATCCAAATGCATTCTTTTTTTTAGACGATTGAGGTAAACTCCAGCAATTTTTTTTCGTTCATCGACCTTTGCCGTTTCTTTTTGAACAATCGCTGCCAAAGAAATCACTTCAATCGGACTAAGGTCTAATTCTTTAGCCTTTTCTATTCGTTCTGAGTTCCAAAAACGTTTGTACTCTTTTAATATTCTATCCCTAAAACCTTCAGGGCTAATGTTCCAAAAAAAATCGTATGAATTTGGAAGATACATTGAAAGTGCAGACTTTTCATTAAAACCATTTAACTTGAGAAATTTAGCATCTCGAAAAGTATTTAATAGTGACAAGCTGTCTGGAGCAATTTGTTGTGCAACTCTTCCAGCCAAATTTTCTAACCTTTCGTGGTTGTTAAATATGAGTCTAACGGGTGTACTTTTACCTCTTAAAACATTTACTATTTCATGGTTATTTAACCCTTTTTTCAAAACAAACTTACCTCCTTTGACTCTTAAATTATAGCCTTTTTTTTGTGCCGCAATTTTAAAGTCATCCGCTGAAATCAGTAAATCTTCCAATTCTCTTACAACATCAAGAAAACAAAAATTATTTTCAATAAACACATACGATTCTTCATTGGAAAATGTAGTATTTGGTTTAAAAAAAACTCGGTAAAAAGAATAGGTGAAATATAAACCAATACTCATTCCAACGATTACAATAAAGGTGATTATTCTTTTTCTATGCATTTATTTTTTTTTGAAGTAATATCATATCAGTGTGTTCACTTTCTTGATTTTTTTTCATTTTATTTGTTTTTTCTTTAAAGCCAGCTGCTCTAAATAAAGCTCGACTTGGTTCGTTATCTATGCTAACACAGGCATAAAGTTGGAGCAAATTTAATTGTTTAACCGCATATTTTTGAAGTAATTTTAAACCTATTTTAGCATACCCCTTTCTCCTCCACTCACCAGCAATTACAATACCTATACTCGCTGTTGAATTCTGATGATCATAATCAAATAGATCAATCAAGCCATAAATATTACTTTCGGCATCAATTAAAACAAAACGTTGCTGTTTAGCTGTAAAAATATCTTCTTTTGAATTTTCTATGTGATCTCGTAAAACTGACCTAGAATAAGACTTTTTTGTGTTAGAATACTTCCACAAATTTTCATCATTCTCTATCTTAAATAAAAAATCAATATCATTAGGTACTAAGGACCGTAGACTCAAAGTTGGATTCAAATTCAAAAAATTAAAGTTCCTGAATATACTTGCTCAGCAGGACCGGAAAGAAAAATATTTTGGTAACCCTTTTTTGTGGGTTCAAACTCAATCTCCAAGGTTCCACCTTCAACCTCAATAACAACTTGATTTACTGCTGTTTTTTTGTTGAAATGCATGGCTAAAGCAGCTGCTGTAGCACCAGTGCCGCATGAAAGTGTTTCGTCTTCAACCCCGCGTTCGTAGGTTCTTATTGCAAACTTATTTTCTGAGATTTGCTCAACAAAATTAACATTAGATCCAGCTTCATAATAAGGTTTTCCCTCACGAATTCGTTTTCCACTTTCATAAACATTGTATTGTTTCAAATCGTTTACCATTTGAACATGGTGAGGAGAGCCCGTATCCAAAAAACTGTGTGTTTTAAAATTTTTAATATTAAATACATCATGCATTTGTAAGGAGATAATACCGGACTCAATTCGTGCATAATGAAGTCCATCAGAAGCCTCAAATGTTGTATTATCAGAAATACACCCGAGGTATTTAGCAAAAGCTACAGTGCATCGAGCTCCGTTACCACACAAGGAACCTAAATTCCCATTTGCATTGAAATAAATCATTTTAAAATCGCTGACAGAAGAATTTTTCAATAAAATAAAACCATCTGATCCAATTCCAAATCTTCGATCGCAAAGTCGCTTGATCAACGAAATATTCTCCTTCGGAAAGGTATTAGAACGATCGTCTATCAAAATAAAATCATTCCCTGTTCCTTGATATTTAAAAAAATCCTGTTTCATATGATTTGCAAATTTACACAATATTTTTTGTAAAAATTGATGTTAAAAACACGTTAAACCTCTTGAGACCTTAAAAACACTTTTATAATTTTATGTCAAAATAAAATCTTATGAAAACAATCTTAAAACTCAGTTTAGTTTCTTTAATTAGTTCAGGATTTACGATAATGTTATTCATTTCGTTTTATGATACAAAGCCAATTGAATATGAATCGACCTCTTTAATCCCTGTAACCTTTTCATCGAATATTGAAAGTACTTCAATCGCTCCATCAGATTTTATAGTTGCAGCAAACAAGAGCATTGAGGCTGTAGTTCACGTTAAAAATACTTCAAAAAGTAATTCCGGAAACGATTATTTGAATTATTTCTTGGGAGTAGATAGTCGTCCACGTGTTGGTACTGGATCTGGAGTAATAGTGTCTCCAGATGGCTACATCATGACAAACAATCATGTAATTGAAAATGCCACAACTCTTGAAATCACAACTAATGACAATAAACGTTTTCAAGCTACTCTGATTGCAACTGACCCAACCACAGACATCGCTGTTTTAAAAATAGAAACTGATAAACCGCTTCCTTATCTTTATTTTGGCGACTCTGATCAAGCTAAAATTGGGGAATGGGTATTAGCTATTGGAAATCCATTTAATTTAAATTCTACGGTAACTGCAGGGATTATTAGTGCAAAATCTAGAGATTTAAATAAAGAAGATCGAACAAATCAATCTTTCATTCAAACTGATGCCGCAGTAAACATGGGAAATAGTGGTGGGGCTTTGGTTAATACAAAGGGGGAACTTATAGGAATAAATACGGCTATTAGCTCAATGAGTGGTGGATTTCAAGGATACTCCTTTGCTGTTCCAAGTAATATTGCTCGAAAAGTTTTTGAAGATCTAGTAGAATATGGAAGTGTTCAAAAAGGATTGATTGGTATTTTTGGAACACCTGTAACTCCAGACTTAGTGAATTCTGAAGGTTTAGATGTATTAGAAGGAGTATTCATTATTGACATTCAAAAAGGTATGGGTGCAGAAATAGCTGGTTTAAAAGAAGAGGATATCATCACTGTAGTAGATGACATTAAAATCAAAAGTTTTTCAGATCTGACCGGTTATCTTGAAAGTAAACATCCTGGAGATAAAGTTACTGTAGAATACTACAGAAATGGCAAGGTTAATAATACCGTGATAACTTTGAATGTGATCAATCAAATAAATTTTCTCCGAATGACTTTGCAGAACATCAGTAAAGAAGAAAAAGAGAAAATGAATTTGAAATATGGTTTACGTATATTAGATTCAGGAGATTACATGTCAGAACTAAACCCAGAATCTGTACTTCTTGAGGTTAACGATAATCCCTTGTACTCTATTGACGATTTAAGACAGTATAATTTCAATAACATACGTAATATTGAATACCTAAATTCAGAGGGAGAGAAAGAACGGATTTCTTTCCGAAAATAAGCCTTTTTCTTGATGCTGTAGAAAAAAATTACTCGAAAAAAATTAAAAATTGCATCTTTGTTTTCTAAAACACAATCATGCGCATTGATATTATTACTCTTTTTCCTGAACTTCTAAAAAGTCCTTTTGAGGTTTCAATTGTTAAGCGTGCCATTGAGGGTAAAAAAGTAAACGTTTTTTTTCATAACTTAAGATATTACACAACAACAAAATACAAACAGGTTGATGATGCCCCTTTTGGAGGTGGAGCTGGCATGGTAATGATGATTGAGCCCATTGATAAATGTATATCAAAACTTAGAGAAGATCGTAAATACGATGACATCATTTACATGACTCCCGACGGGAAACAATTGAATCAAAAGATTTCAAATGAATGTTCTCTAAAAGAGAATATAATTATTCTTTGTGGTCATTACAAAGGGGTAGATCAAAGGGTAAGAGACCATTTCATCACAAGAGAAATTTCCATTGGAGATTTTGTCTTATCAGGAGGAGAACTTGCTGCGGCTGTTTTTTGTGACAGCATCATTCGACTAATCCCTGGAGTTTTAGGAGACGAATCGTCTGCACTTAGCGACAGTTACCAAGATAATCTTCTGGCTCCTCCCATTTACACTCGTCCAGCAAATTACAAAGGTTGGGAAGTTCCTCCTATTCTTACCTCTGGAAACATGCCAAAAGTTGAACAATGGAGAGAGGAACAAGCTTTTAAACGAACTAAGCGTTTGCGACCTGACCTTCTGAACGACTAATTTAACAAGAACTCTCAAAAGTCGTAAATAATGAAATACATTATCTGATTTTACTGTTTTTCTTGACTTGTTGTGACAAATCCGATGCCACTGAAAAAATGTGTACCCTATAACTCCGAATTAGTACAGTTGAAATCCCCAGCTGTTCGAGATGATTTTTTCAGCATACGGATTTCAAATAGAGATACTTTTCGTTTTGAAGGATCTGGTAAAACTGATTTGTTCTACCCCATCCTAGACAACAGTTTTTCAATGAAAGAAGGAATTAATAAACACATCGATTTTGTTGAAATACTCGGAAATCAAATTCGAAAAACACCTCAAACTTTCTCTTCAGACGGTTCTGACATAATAAAAAAAATGATTTGGAAGTTATCAATTTTTGAAAAAAGGGTTTTTTAAAATTTTATTGCAAAAAAGAACAAAAAAATAAAATATTTGGTATTTTTGCACTCGCAATATAACCTCTGACGAAAATCGTGCATGTTGCTTGTCAAAAACTTTAAGTAAACATAATGGAAAAATTAATCAATTTTGTTCAGGATCAATTCATCGAAAAAAAAGAGTTCCCTGAATTTGCTGCTGGAGACACCATAACCGTTTATTACGAAATCCGAGAAGGAGAAAAAGTGAGAACCCAGTTTTACAAAGGTGTAGTTATTCAAATTAAAGGAACAGGTTTATCCAAAACCTTTACCATTAGAAAAATGTCAGGAGAAATAGGTGTTGAACGTATCTTCCCTAGTAACCTACCAGCACTTCAAAAAATAGAAGTTAACAAACATGGAAGCGTTCGAAGAGCTCGAATCTATTACTTTAGAGAACTACGTGGTAAAAAAGCACGTATTAAAGAACGTCAATACAAGTAAAATTTTAAAGGTCGCAACAGCGACCTTTTTTATGAATTAAATTTAAACATCTTTATCTAAAGAACTCCAACTCAATATAAAACCTAAAAAAAATCCTATGTCAAAAATAAAAGTTGCAAACCCAGTAGTAGAAATTGATGGTGATGAAATGACTCGTATCATCTGGAAATTCATCAAAGAAAAATTGATCTTACCCTACATTGATGTTGAGTTGCTTTATTACGATTTAGGAATTGAAAAACGTGATGAAACTGACGATCAAATAACAGTTGATGCTGCTGAGGCTATTAAAAAATACAATGTAGGTGTAAAATGTGCTACCATTACTCCTGATGAAGATCGAGTAACTGAATTTCATTTGAAAAGAATGTATCGTTCACCCAATGGAACAATCCGTAACATTGTTGGAGGTACTGTTTTTAGAGAGCCTATTATCATGAGTAATGTACCTCGTTATGTCCAAGGATGGACAAAGCCAATTTGTATTGGGCGTCATGCTTTTGGTGACCAATACAAAGCTACAGATACTGTCATTGATGGGAAAGGTAAGCTGACCATGACTTTTACTCCAGAAGACGGAGGTGAAGCCAAAACTTGGGAAGTATACAATTTTGAAGAAAATGGAGTAGCCATGAGTATGTATAATATCGACAGTTCGATCTATGGATTTGCTCGTTCTTGTATGATTCGTGCCTTAGACAAAGGATGGCCTTTGTATCTTTCTACCAAAAACACAATCATGAAAGCTTATGATGGGCGTTTTAAAGATATTTTTCAAGAAGTATTTGACAATGAATTTAAAGAGCGATTTGAAGCTGCGAGGCTTACTTACGAACATCGCTTAATTGATGACATGGTTGCTGCCGCAATGAAATGGAATGGAGGATTTGTTTGGGCATGTAAAAACTACGATGGAGACGTTCAATCGGATACAGTTGCTCAAGGTTTTGGATCTTTAGGATTGATGACCTCTACCCTTGTTACTCCTGACGGATTAACCATGGAAGCAGAAGCTGCTCACGGTACAGTAACCCGTCACTACAGACAACACCAAAAGGGTAAAGAAACTTCAACAAATCCAATCGCATCAATTTTTGCATGGACACGTGGTCTGGCCCACCGTGGAAAACTAGACAACAATCAAGAATTGATTGATTTCTGCAAAACTCTAGAAGAGGTATGTGTAGAAACTGTTGAAAGTGGAAAAATGACCAAAGATTTAGCAATTCTTATTCATGGAATTGCATTAAGAGAAACAGATTATTTAACTACCCTTGGCTTTCTTGGAGCTCTCAAAGAAAATCTTGACAAGAAACTTTCTTAATTTGTAAAAAAACTCTCTAATGAGAAGTTTTTTTATGCTTTGTTCTAAAAATATGCCTACTTTTAAGTAATGGCTTTTATAAAAATAACAGAACAAGACTCTTTACACGACAAACTGGAAGATAAGTCCGTTAAAGGATTGATAGAGGGTATTCATCAAGAAGATCAAAAGGTTTCTAAAGCTGTAAATAGTGTATTACCTCAAATAGAAAAAATAATCATCAAAACAGTGGCCCAACTTCAAAATGGCGGTCGTTTGTTTTATATTGGTGCTGGAACCAGTGGGCGTCTGGGAATTTTGGATGCCTCAGAGTGCCCCCCAACCTTTGGTAGTGATCCTGATCAAGTAATCGGAATCCTTGCTGGTGGTAAAACAGCAGTTTACAAATCTGTTGAGAATGCAGAAGACAACACCAATCAGGGTTGGATTGATTTGCAAGATTATAAAATTTCAACCCAAGACATCATTGTTGGAATAGCAGCTTCTGGAACTACACCTTATGTTATTGAAGCTCTTCGAGAAGCCCAAAATAATAATATTCCTACTGCTTGTATTTGCTGCAATGAAAACAGTCCCCTAGCTGCAGTTGCAGACTTTCCTATTGAAGTAATCGTAGGGCCAGAATTTATTACGGGATCCTCTCGTATGAAAGCTGGAACAGCACAAAAAATGATTTTAAACATGATCTCTACCGCTACAATGGTTCGCCTAGGGCATGTTCTCGGAAACAAAATGATAGACATGCAAATGACCAATGCCAAGTTAAAAAAACGAGCAATTAAAATCATACAAGAACAACTATCGGTTTCTTCAGAGATTGCTTCTACTCTTCTGAATCAGCATGAAAGTATCCGTAAAGCAATAGGTCAATTTAACTCTAAATGAACAAAAAAAAAGTGGTCAAAGGGTTTAGAAAAGTTTTTTGGGGAATTGGAATTTGTTTTGTAGCTCCAGTTATTATCATGCAAGCCTTTAAAAACCAAGGTCATCCAATGTATTGGCTAGTTCTTGTTATTGGTTTGATCCTTTTATTCCTTGCAATAGGTTTGGGTTTTATTGGGGTTTCTACTCTAGTTGGTGGGCTTTTTGGTGAAAAGAAAAAAAAATAATATTAATGATATTGGTTTTTGTTTTGAGAACTCCAACTCATTATCTTTGCAACTTATAAATTAAGATATGATTGCAATTACGCTTCCAGATGGATCTGTCCGTGAATTTGAAAACGAATTAACCGTTTTAGATGTTGCAAAAGACATTAGCGAAGGATTAGCTCGAAATGTTCTTTCGGCGCGTTTTAATGAAACCATTGTTGAAGCCAGTACACTTCTTTCAAAAAGTGGAACTTTACAACTTTTTACTTGGAATGATGATGAAGGTAAAGCAGCTTTTTGGCACTCCTCAGCCCATATTTTGGCCCAATCCATTTTGGCATTATTCCCTCAAGCAAAACTTACTATCGGCCCAGCCATTAAAAATGGATTTTATTACGATGCAGATTTTGGTGAGGCCTCATTCTCAGAAAAAGACTTGCAAAAACTTGAAGAACAGTTCTTAACTTTTAGTCGCCAAAAATTTGAGTTCAAAATGCGATCTTGCTCCAAAGCAGAAGCTTTATCTTTTTATCAAAAAGAAAATAACTCTTTTAAGATTGAGTTGATTGAAAATTTAGAAGATGGAACCATTACTTTTTGTGATCATGCAGATTTTACTGACTTGTGCCGCGGTGGTCACATACCCAACACTGGATTCATTAAAGCTGTAAAATTATTGAGTGTTGCCGGTGCATACTGGAGAGGTGATGAAACCAGACCACAACTTACCCGTATCTACGGAATATCTTTTCCCAAACAAAAAGAACTTACCGCTTATCTGGAGCTTCTCGAAGAATCAAAAAAAAGAGACCATAGAAAACTAGGGAAAGAACTCGACCTTTTCACTTTTTCTCAAAAAGTTGGTCAAGGATTGCCTTTGTGGCTTCCAAAAGGAACTGCACTTCGGGAGCGTTTAGAAAACTTTTTGAAGGCTGCCCAAAAGAAAGCAGGCTATGAACAAGTGATTTCTCCCCACATTGGTAACAAAGAACTTTACGTGACTTCTGGTCATTTTGAAAAATATGGAGCAGATAGCTTCCAACCCATAGAAACCCCAGCAGAGGGAGAAAGTTTTTTATTAAAACCTATGAATTGTCCTCATCACTGTGAAATCTATAATGCTCAACAATGGAGTTATAAAGACCTTCCTAAGCGATATGCAGAATTTGGAACAGTTTATCGGTACGAACAAAGTGGAGAGCTTCACGGGCTTACCAGAGTTCGTGGCTTTACACAAGATGACGCTCACATATTTTGTATGCCCAGTCAACTGGATGAAGAATTTAAAAGAGTCATCGACTTAGTACTCTATGTTTTCAGTTCTTTGGGCTTTGAAGATTTTACCGCACAAGTTTCGCTTCGAGATCCAAAAAACCCTGAAAAGTATATTGGTTCAGAAAAAAATTGGGATCTAGCAGAGAATGCCATCATCAATGCAGCTAATGAAAAAGATATCAATTATGTGATCGAATATGGCGAGGCCGCTTTTTATGGCCCTAAATTGGATTTTATGGTAAAGGATGCCTTGGGAAGGAAATGGCAGCTTGGAACTATTCAGGTGGATTACAACCTTCCGGAACGCTTCGAATTGACTTACAAGGGTAGTGATAATGAATTTCACAGACCCGTGATGATTCACAGAGCTCCATTCGGAAGTTTGGAACGTTTTGTAGCTATTTTATTGGAACATACAGGAGGTAATTTCCCACTTTGGTTGACTCCAGAGCAGGTAATTATCTTGTCTGTGAGTGAGAAATATGAAAAATACGCTGAAAAAGTTTCAAATGAGCTGGAAAATCACGAAATTCGCGCCCGCACGGACAATAGAAATGAGACTATTGGTAAAAAAATCCGCGAAGCACAATTGAAAAAATTCCCCTTCATGCTCATTGTAGGAGAAAAAGAAGCTGCTGAAGGAACTGTATCAGTTCGGGATCGGAAAAAAGGAGATCAAGGTTGCATTAGCATTGTTTCCTTCATTGATAACATAAGTGCCGAAATATTCAGAACTATTTCGACGTTTGAAGTTTAACTAAAAAAATAAAGTCATAGCAATACGGAGAAAAAGGAGCAATCGCCCAGGACGTGTAATCAAAGTTGATCCTCATAAAATCAACCAAAAAATCACAGCACAAGAACTTCGCCTCGTAGGAAATAATGTTGAAGTAGGTGTTTACAGTTTGAGTAAATCACTTCAATTGGCTCGTGAACTTGAATTGGATTTGGTTGAAATATCTCCCAATGCTAACCCTCCTGTTTGTAAAATCCTTGAATACAAAAAGTTCTTGTACGAGCAAAAGAAAAGAGACAAGGCACTTAAATCAAAAGCTACAAAAGTTATTATCAAAGAAATTCGTTTTGGTCCGCAAACTGATGAACACGATTATGATTTTAAAAAGAAACATGCAGAAAAATTCCTTAAAGATGGTGCAAAGCTTAAAGCTTTTGTGTTTTTCAAAGGAAGATCGATTGTATTTAAAGAACAAGGACAGATTTTACTCCTTCGTTTAGCTCAAGATTTAGAAGAACTCGGTAAAGTAGAACAACTTCCAAAGCTAGAAGGAAAACGAATGACCATGTTTATCAGTCCTAAGAAAAAATAAAAAAAGAGTACTAATTTAATACAAGAAGAATGCCTAAAATGAAAACTAAATCCAGTGCCAAAAAGCGTTTCAAGCTTACAGGAACTGGTAAAATCAAAAGAAAGCATGCGTTTAAGAGCCATATCTTAACGAAGAAGTCAAAAAAGCGAAAGCTTAAATTGACTCATTCCGGTTTGGTTCATGAAAACGATGTGAAAAGTATCAAGCTACAATTACGTTTAGAATAACGTTTAGCTTAGGTTCAAACAAATATAAACCCTGTTGTGGGCAACAAAACAAAAGTGTAGGTCAAACTACCGCCTTTAACAAAAAGAAAAAATATGCCAAGATCAGTAAACGCAGTTGCCAAAAGAGCACGTAGAAAAAAAGTCCTTAAACAAGCAAAAGGATATTTCGGTCGCCGTAAAAATGTATGGACGGTAGCCAAAAACGCAGTAGATAAAGCAATGCTTTATGCTTACCGCGATAGAAAAGCCAATAAAAGAAACTTCAGATCCCTTTGGATTAGTCGTATCAATGCTGCAGCCCGTCTTCATGGGCTATCTTATAGCCAGTTTATGGGTAAAGTAAAAGCCAATGAAATCGAATTGAACCGAAAGGTTTTGGCCGATTTGGCTATGAACCATCCCGATGCGTTCAAAACTGTAGTTGATAAAATCAAATAAATTTTCATTATTTAGTACTCAAAAAAAAATCAGCTTTTAGCTGATTTTTTTTTATCTTAATTTAAGAAAATCGAGTGTTAAAAAGCTAGGGTCAACATTAAGCTAATTAAAAAGGCATATCATCATCTACCTCACCAAAAGCTTCATTAGGGTTTGGAAGGGAAGTTGGATTAATTGGAGCTTCATTCATTTTAGACTGAAACTCAAATGGAGATTCAAAATTCTCTAGATTATCGAATTTACCGAGATGACCAATAAATTTGAGACGTATGTTGTCCAAACCTCCATTACGATGTTTAGCAACAATAAACTCAGCTTGTCCCTCTGAAGATGTTCGCTCATCATCGTCCCAGTCATCTATCCCATAATATTCAGGTCGATAAATAAATGATACAATGTCGGCATCTTGTTCAATTGCACCCGATTCACGAAGATCAGAAAGCAATGGTCTCTTGGTTCCTCCTCGAGTTTCTACAGCCCTTGAAAGTTGTGAAAGTGCAATCACTGGAATATCCAATTCTTTTGCAAGTGACTTTAGATTTCTAGAGATTGTAGAAATTTCTTGCTCTCTATTCCCTATTTTATTTGATGTTCCTGCGGTCATTAACTGCAAGTAATCTACTATGATTAATTTAATTCCATGCTGAGAAGATAAACGTCTCGCTTTTGCTCGTAAATCAAAAATGGATAAGGATGGTGTGTCATCTATAAACAACGGAGCTCGTTCTAAGTCACCAACTTTTACATTCAACTGTTCCCATTCATGACTGGCTAGTTTACCTGTTCTCAATTTTTCAGAAGAAAGACCCGTTTCTGAGGAGATCAGCCGCGTAATCAGCTGTACTGATGACATCTCAAGAGAGAAAAAAGCTACAGGGATATTTTTTGTTACCGCAATGTTTCGAGCCATGGATAACGTCAAAGCAGTTTTTCCCATACCCGGTCGAGCTGCGATGATAATCAAATCTGATGGCTGCCAACCCGATGTTAAAGCATCTAATTTTTCAAAACCGGTAGCAACTCCACTAAGTCCATCACGTTTAGCAATGTCTTCGATACGCTTCTTGGCTTGTATTACAAGGTTTTGGGCAGATTCTGAAGATTTTTTTATGTTCCCTTGTGTTACATCATAAAGTTTTGATTCAGCCTCATCTAGTAAATCAAAAACATCGATAGATTCTTTGTAAGCATTGTCGATAATTTCGTTTGAAATTTTAATTAAACTTCTTTGAATGTATTTTTGTAAAATAATTCGAGCGTGAAATTCAATGTGTGCAGATGTTGAAACCTTTTTAGATAGTTGAACCAAATAAAAGTCCCCTCCTACTTTTTCGAGTAAGCCCATTTTACGTAAACGAGCTGAAACCGTTAATAAGTCAATTGGTTCGGAGGTTTCGAAAAGTTCATGAATCGCAGAAAATACGTGTTGATTGGCTTTTTTGTAGAATGCCTCGGGCTGAAGAATATCAATAACCTCATCAACTCCTTTTTTGTCAATAAGCATTGCTCCGATCACAGCTTCTTCTAAATCAATAGCTTGCGGAGGTATTTTCCCCCTTTCAAAATTGACGAGATTTCCAGCAGCAAGTGCTGGAGCAATGATGGGCTTTCTTTTTTCCATTAATCGAATTTAATTATAATACTAGGATTCTTTACTGTAAACCAAGCTCGAGATATACCCCAAGTGTAAACAAAAGATAGTTTATAACTATTTTTTTTTGTTGATAAGCTAAAATTAGTCTTCAAAAACACCCATATCATTGAACTTTGCCCTGCGGACTTTTATCAATTCAAAAGGTTCTAACTTATCCAAAACCTTAAATGTTTTTAGAACCTCATTCTGAACAGAATCAAATACTTGATCTCGATCATAATGAGCCCCTCCAAGTGGTTCTTTTATTATTTTATCGATCAACTTAGCCTTCATCATATCGTTTGCCGTCAACTTAAGAGCATCAGCAGCCTGTTCTTTGTACTCCCAGCTCCTCCATAAGATAGAAGAACAAGATTCTGGGGAAATTACAGAATACCACGTGTTTTCAAGCATAAATACTCGATCTCCAACCCCAATACCAAGAGCTCCTCCAGATGCCCCCTCTCCTATTATTACAGTGATAATTGGAACCTTTATAGAAAGCATTTCGTAAATGTTACGAGCAATTGCTTCCCCTTGACCACGCTCTTCAGCTTCAAGTCCAGGGTATGCTCCGGGAGTATCTATCAAGGTTACAATTGGAATCCCAAATTTTTCGGCTGACTTCATCAAGCGGAGTGCTTTTCGATATCCCTCCGGATTTGCCATTCCAAAATTCCTGTATTTTCGAGTTGCTGTATTGTAACCCTTTTGAGTTCCAATAAACATGAAGGATTGGTTCCCTATTTTTCCAAGACCACCTATCATTGCTTTATCATCTTTGACATTCCGATCTCCGTGCAATTCTAAAAAAGTATCCCCACAAATTGCTTTGATGTAGTCTAAGGTAAATGGCCTTGATGGATGACGCGACAATTGCACTCGCTGCCATGCACTTAGATTACCATATATCTCTTTTTTTGTAGTTAATAATTTATTTTCTAACTGATAACAAGTATCTGTTACGTCAATCTCACTTTCATTTCCAATAATTTTACATCTATCAAGTTGTTCAATAATGTCTTTAATCGGAAGTTCAAAATCTAAATATTCCATAATATTTTATTGAGGGTAAAAATATAAATTTTTAATTATTTATTTCGCCTTTTTTAATTTACGTGCTTTATAAATTCCATTACCAATTACAGAAACCAAAATGATCAGTACTCCAAAATAAAAGTTTACACTCATAATTTCTTTTTCACCAAAAATATAGATGGAGAATAAAATTGCGTAAATAGGTTCCATGTTCAATGAAATCATAATGGTGTAGGGAGAAAGATGCTTCATCACCTCTACTGAAGCAATAAAAGCATAGGCAGTACAAACAGTAGCTAAAAGAAATATCCAGAGGGGATCATATCCTTTAAGTACAAAAAAGTCTGATGGTATTTCCAAAATAAAAATTAACCACAAACTCAAAAACAAACTTCCAAATAACAGCTGATAAAATGAAATTGAGCTTGATTTATGATGCTCAATTAATTTTCCGTTGAGCAGGGTAAATAATACGGAGAGTAATGTGGACAATAAAGCTACATAAATACCAATTGATGAATCTTGTTCTGATTTAAAAATAATACTCAATCCAATCACAACAAAAAAGCCGAAAAACACTTCGTACATTCTAATTTTTCTTTTGTAAAGAAGAGGCTCTAAAAATGAGGTCATCAAAGAAGCTGAGGATAGAACTGAAAGGGTTATGGATACCGAAGATATTTTAATTGCATAAAAAAATAAAATCCAATGTACTGATATGAGTAATCCTCCTAAAGCAAAATACACCAAAGCTTTGGTGGGAACTCTAAATAACTCCCTTTTAAAAAAAATAAAATACAATGCAATTAAACTTGAAGCTATTACTAGTCGAAACCAAACAATTTCAAAAGAATTTTTATTCATTAAGGCTCCTAAAATGGAGGTAAATCCCCAAATAAAAACCAAGAAATGGAGGTGTAGAATACTTTTAAATCTAGCGTTTAGCATAAGATAACAATACAATTGCAAGAATTCCAAAAATGCCTAGTGGTAACCAAGCCCCGATGGCAGGAGATAAATCAGTTTTGTCTACCAAAACTCCAAAGATTTTATCAAAAAAAATAAAAGTAAAACCAGCTACAATACCAAAGGCTAGATTGACTCCCATACCCCCTCTCCTTTTGAAGGAAGAAACAGCTACTGCAATAATTGTCAAAATAAATACAGAGAGCGGAATGCTGTAACGTTTATGTCGAACCAATAAATGAAGATCAATCAATGGTGATCCACTTCGCTCTTCTTCTGCAATAAACTCATTGAGTTTCCGCAAAGAAAGTGTTTCGGCCTTGTAATTTAACGGAGCAAGATCTTGTATTTCAAAATCGAATAGGGTGTCCTTAATATTATTTTTCTCATACAATTCTTTGTTTTTTAAAAAATTACGTTTACGATAATTAATTAGACGAAAAACAGAATCACTTTCTACCCAGCGAATAGTTTGAGCAAATATTTTGAATTTCAATTCTTCTCCCTCAAAATGTTCAAGAGTAAAATTATTTGCTCTTTTTCGAATTTCACTGTACCCGCTTACGTAAATAAATTCGTTATCATTGATCTGCTTGTAAAGGTTTGAAGTCTTCCTATCATTTTTTGAATGACTGATGTATTTGTAAGTAAATTCATTGAATCCTTTACTAGCTTTGGGAACAATAAACATGCCTGCCAAAAAAGCCAAAGTAGAAATACAAGCAGCTGCCACAATAAAGGGTCTCAAGTATCGATTAAAAGAAATTCCAGAACTCAATAATGCAATAATCTCAGAGTTATTTGCCAACTTAGAGGTAAACCATATGATTGCTAAAAATAAAAATATTGGGTAGAGCAGGTTTCCAAAATACCACATAAAATCAAAATAATAATCGACAATAGCATTTAAGGGAACTTCTTTTTCTTTGAATTTATCGATTTTTTCAGCTACATCAACCATGATCCCAATAGGAATAAACAAAAGCATCATTACGAAGAATGTCGCTAGATATCTTTTAATGATGTAGAGATCAATTTTTTTAAACAAAACTATAAACGTTTATCCATGTTTTTAACCATTTGTTCTTTCCAATTATGGAAGTCTCCGGCTATTATTCTTTTTCTGGCTTCACGCATTAACCATAAATAAAAGCCCAAATTATGGATTGTTGCGATTTGCTTTCCTAACATTTCGTTTACCTTAAACAAATGTCTAAGATAAGCCTTTGAATATTCTGTATCAACAAAAGTATATCCTGGTTCATCAATTGAAGAGAAATCATTTTCCCATTTTTTATTTTTAATGTTGATGGTTCCATTGGCTGTAAACAACATTCCGTTTCTAGCATTACGAGTAGGCATAACACAATCGAACATGTCTACTCCGAGGGCAACATTTTCTAATAAATTGATTGGTGTTCCAACCCCCATTAAGTAACGGGGCTTATCCTTTGGTAAAATATCACAAACTACCTCGGTCATTGAGTACATTTCCTCGGCAGGTTCTCCGACAGAAAGACCTCCAATAGCA
Source organism: uncultured Flavobacteriales bacterium (assembly GCA_913020155.1). Lineage (GTDB taxonomy): Bacteria > Bacteroidota > Bacteroidia > Flavobacteriales > Flavobacteriaceae > Arcticimaribacter. The sequence goes on along the minus strand of CAJWBA010000021.1, from coordinate 6,466 downwards.
TTCCCTTCTGCTCCTTTACTGGCGATATATTCTGCTGATTGTTTTCTCAAATCTTTGTAGATACTCCCTTGAACGATTGGAAAAAACGTTTGTGAATAATCATATAAAAAAGGACTTTTTTCGTTTTGAATTAAACAACGCTCAAGCCATCGATGGGTCATATGCATTGAAGTCTTTGCATAACGATAATCACAAGGATAAGGTGTACATTCATCAAAAGCCATGATAATATCTGCTCCTATTTTACGCTGAATATCTATTACGTTCTCTGGAGTAAAAAAATGTAGTGATCCATCTACATGGGATTTAAACTTGACTCCTTCTTCTTTGATTTTTCTGTTTGCTGAAAGTGAATACACTTGATATCCCCCAGAATCTGTCAAAATTGGGCGTTTCCAATTCATAAACTTATGAAGGCCTCCAGCTTGTTCAATAATCTCAGTCTTAGGACGCAGATATAAATGATAGGTGTTTCCTAGGATAATATCAGGGTTTACATCTTGTTCCAGTTCCCTTTGATGAACACCTTTTACCGAAGCCGCAGTCCCAACAGGCATAAAAATAGGAGTCTCAACAACACCATGATCGGTTGTAATTGATCCAGCTCTTGCTTTACTTTGAGAATCACTTACGATACGTTCAAAAATCATAACTAAAAATATTGCCAAATATAGCGAACTTGAACCTACTGTTTATGGCTTTTATAAAAATGTTAAAGAAGACGTTAATAAGTATTTCTTTTAAGTTTGTCTAAGCATAACAAAGCTGTATTTTTGTATTACATATTTTTCTAATTCATGCAAACACAAACAACATTAGAACAAATCGTTTCTCAGGTAAGAAGAGATATTCTTAGAATGGTTCACAAGGTAAATTCGGGGCATCCTGGAGGATCTTTAGGCTGTACAGAATTTTTAGTTAGTCTTTACAATGAAATTATGGAGTTGAAAGAAGGATTCGATATGGATGGTAAAAACGAAGATGTGTTTTTTCTTTCTAACGGACATATTTCGCCAGTCTTTTACAGTGTTTTGGCACATCGAGGATATTTTCCGGTTGAAGAACTCAATAATTTTCGACTGATCAATTCGAGATTGCAAGGACATCCAACAACTCACGATGGTTTACCTGGTATCCGAATAGCTTCTGGATCTCTAGGTCAAGGATTATCAGTTGCAATAGGCGCTGCACAAACTAAAAAACTTAACAAAGACCAATGTTTAGTTTACACCTTACTTGGTGATGGCGAGCTTCAAGAAGGTCAAAATTGGGAAGCAATCATGTATGCTGCAGGCAAAAAAGTAGATAACATTATTGCTACAATAGATTTGAACGAAAAACAAATTGACGGTCCTACAGATGAGGTCATGCCCATGGGAGATTTATCTATAAAATTCCTAGCTTTTGGGTGGGAAGTCCTAACCGTAGAAAATGGAAATAATCTTACAGAAATTATCGCTACACTCAAAAAAGCTAAATCAATGACTGGAAAAGGTAAGCCAATTTGCGTTTTATTGAAAACCGAGATGGGTAATGGAGTTGACTTTATGATGAATACCCACGCTTGGCACGGTAAAGCACCAAACGACGAACAACTAGAAAGTTCTTTAGCTCAAAATCCAGAAACATTAGGAGATTATTAAAACTTCTGCATTGCATAAATACCAAAGAAATTATTATGACAGAATATATCAATCAAGGTTCTAAAGACACACGCTCAGGATTTGGTGATGGACTTACAGAACTCGGAAGAACAAACCCTAATGTAGTTGCACTTTGTGCAGATCTGATTGGATCCCTTAAAATGAATAAATTCATAAAAGAGAATCCCGAACGCTTTTTTCAAGTTGGAATTGCTGAAGCAAACATGATTGGAATTGCGGCAGGTTTAACTATTGGTGGAAAAATTCCATTTACAGGGACTTTTGCGAATTTTTCAACAGGAAGAGTTTACGATCAAATTCGCCAGTCGATTGCCTATTCAGATAAAAATGTGAAAATATGTGCTTCTCATGCAGGGATAACATTGGGAGAGGATGGAGCAACTCATCAAATTTTAGAAGATATCGGTTTGATGAAAATGCTTCCTGGAATGACCGTTATCAACACATGTGATTACAACCAAACAAAAGCTGCAACAATAGCTATTGCTGAGTTCGATGGTCCAGTTTATTTAAGGTTTGGTAGACCTTCTGTTGCAAACTTTACTGCTTTAGATCAAAAATTTGAGGTTGGAAAAGGAATCCTTTTACAAGAAGGAAAAGACGTTACTATTGTCGCAACTGGACATTTGGTATGGGAAGCACTAGAAGCTGCAAAAATACTTCATGAACAAGGGATTAGTGCTGAAGTAATAAACATCCATACCATAAAACCTCTTGATGAGGATATAATTCTAAAATCAGTTGCAAAAACCGAATCTATTGTTACTGCAGAAGAACACAACTATCTCGGAGGGTTGGGAGAAAGTATTGCCGGTGTTCTGGCTCTAAACCACCCCATACCACAAGAATTTGTAGCTACCAAAGATACTTTCGGTGAATCTGGAACTCCTGCTCAATTGATGGACAAATATGGATTGAACAAAGATGCAGTTGTGTCTGCTGTAAAAAAAGTAATTAAACGCAAATAAAAAATGTCCTCCAAATCCAATAAAATCCTAACCTTAATTATTTTTCTCATTACTGCTTTTTCTCTTAAAGCACAGCTTGGATTTGGTATTAAAGCGGGTCTAAACTACGATTCGTTGGCTAACCTGAAAGATCAAAGTATTCCCACTACAATACATTCAAAAGGATCAAAAACTGGGTATCATGTTGGATTTTATGGGAATTTAAACCTAGTGCTTTTTTACATTAGACCTGAAATTCAGTTTACTAAAATTAATACCAGTGTTGAAAACTTAAATATTGGATTAAGTAAAATAGAGGTTCCTATTCTTTTGGGATACAAAATATTAGGCCCTTTAAGTGTTTTTGTCGGTCCTAGTTTTCAGTATATATTAGATGAAAAAGTTAAAGGATTTACCTTAACTGAAATAAAAGATAATTTCACTATCGGCGCTCAAATAGGAACCCGTCTTTCTCTTGGTATATTTGGACTGGGTATTCGATATGAGCGTGGTTTTACGGATAATGATCTCAAGATAATTGGTGTTGATGGAATAAATACTAACGGTCGAATCAATACTCGCCCCAATCAGGTTATTCTAAGTGCTTCCTTTAAATTAAAGTCAAAGACTTAAGACGAAAACTAATTTTTTTGCTCAAGGTTTGTCGGCTTGATTTGTTCAAAAACACCTTTGGTTTTATTTTTTTGAACCTCATCCCAATTAAAAAGCATACCATTCATTGCAATGTAAACACCTGGATCAATTACTCTCACATAAGCCATTGCAGAACCTAAATTAAAAAAACCGTCGGAGGAGCTTCCAAAAGTATAGGGAATCATTGCCCCCGTAAAGATGACGGTTTTATCTTTTATTCCAATTGCCTCTTCTGCTATTTTTTTAGCTGTATCCAACATACAATCGGTACCGTGCGTAACAATAATCTTATTCTTTTTGGAGGTTTCACAGGCTTTAATTATAGTTTCAAAATGAGTTGTAGTCATTTCTAAACTATCCAAAAGCATAAGAGTTTTTACATCAACGTCTAACCTGCATTTACTTCGGATTAACATTTGAGGTAAATGAGTTTTTTGAAAATTTAAAGTACCCTTAATATGATCGTATGTTTTGTCAAAGGTTCCTCCCGTAACAAAAACTTGTATACTTTGTTCAAATCCCATCATTCCTTTAAAAGATTAAAAAGTATTTTGATGCGTATTAACTATCCGAATCCAAGTAATCTGGAATACCGTCACCATCGGTGTCGTCAGTAATACCATCATTGTCTTTGTCAAATTCGTTGAAAGTAAGTATTCCATCACCATCATCATCAATATCATTGAGGTTCAAAATATCATCTGAGTCTGTGTCATCATTCAATGGATTTCCATCTCCGTCAGGGTCTTCATTTTTAGATAAAATACCGTCATTATCGTGATCAGACTCATTTATAGTGTACACAGAAACAGAAAAAGCCAAGGGCGAATATTGAGGTATTGAAGCCTGTCCAGCAGAATAGTACCCTAAGCCAGATGGAATGAATATGATTCCTTGTCCAAAATCTTGAAACCTTACTATCCCATCTTGACTTGTTGTGTAAGTTCCAGGTGCAAAATGTTGTAAGCCGTGTCTGAAGCCACTAATTACAGCAACATTATCAAACCAAACTGGATTCACTCTTTCGTCAAATTTGAATCCTGAAAGTAATTCGCCTTTGTATGCAACAAATGTAGAATCAACAATAGAAGGTTTTCTTTCTAATCTTGATCCCTGTTGAGCAATAACGTAATACAAGTTATGGTTGATGATTGTATTATTTGCGTCCGTTACCGAAACAGATATTTGTTGTACTTGGTCTATTAGAGGTATTTTGTTTGCGTTGTCCCCAGAAATTGTATCAATTTCGATCGATACGATTTCATTTTCAGAACGAGGGAAATTTTCGTAATTGTAAAAATGTGTGGACAAATAATCTACTAGTAAAGCATCGTCTATTAAATATTGTTCAGCAAAGTCATTTAATTCTTCGGTTAAACCAATATTATCAGAATCACATGAACCGAAAAAAAGAATCAGTAGAATTAAAATAAAATAAGGTTTTGAAAAACTAAACATAAGGGTAATTTTGCTGAGCAATATACAATTTTACTTTATTTATTTACCAAAATTAACGTAGTTTTAGAGAATGAGAATCGATCAATATTTATGGGCAGTTCGTTATTTCAAATCAAGAAGTATAGCTACTAAAGCTTGTAAAAAAGGTCATGTACGTATTAACGATCAAGTTGCAAAACCCTCACGAGAGATTTTTCCAATGGATAAAATTATTATTCGAAAAGAGCAAATAAATCATAGCCTTAACGTATTAGACATTCCCAAAAGTCGAGTTGGTTTCAAGTTGGTGGATATTTATCGATTAAATACAACTCCCAAAGATGCTTTTAAACAGAATGAACTCCAAAATTTAGCCAAAGACTACCGCCGAGAAAAAGGAGAAGGAAGACCCACAAAAAAAGACCGGAGAGAATTGGATGATTACGCAGAAAGTACTGAAAATCAACAAGATTAGCTAATCAGCAAAACTAATTTCTTTTGAATGGCACAAAAAAGCAAAAGCAAAAGCATTTTGAGTATACAAAACTTCATAACTTTGTGACTATACAAATCAATTTGTATCTCAAACATCATTTAAAATGAAAAAAGATGCTACTCTGATAATAGATGGTCAGACAATAAAACACAGCACTCGAAGGATTGCATACCAGATTTACGAATCAAATTTTGACAATAAAATCATCTACGTTGTTGGAATAGCTAAAAGTGGAGTACTATTTGCTCAAAGTATCATTTCTTTTTTAAGACAAATCTCTGATCTTGAAATTCATTTTATCCAGTTGGAAATCAATAAAAAAAATCCTCATTTACCGATAAAAACTTCAAATGACGTAAATGTTCTCAAAAATCAATCTGTAGTTTTGATTGATGATGTACTCAACACGGGGAGCACGCTGATTTATGCAACAAAGTATTTACTTGAAGTTCCATTAAAACAATTAAAAACTGCCGTTTTAGTTAACAGAAATCACAAAAATTATCCGATCAAAGCCGATTACAAAGGGATCTCTCTTTCAACATCAATAAACGAACACATTCAAGTAAACTTGGATTTGGAATCAAACGGGGTTTATCTGAGTTAGCTCCTCTATTTTTAAAGATATTGCTTCGGGGGTTAGCTTATCAACATTGATGATGTGAGAAGCTTTTGAGTAAAAAGGTAGGCGCTCAAACAAATGTTTACCAATAAACTCGTGTAAATCTTCTTCATTTTCTAGATGACTTATTAGGGGTCTTTGATGTTTTTCTGTACCTAAGCGTGATGCTAATGTCTTTATGCTTACTTTTAAATAAAAACTAACCACTTTAGAATTTACAATAAAGTCCATTGTATCGAAATAACATGGTGTTCCCCCTCCTAGAGCTAAAATAATAGGTTCTTTTTGAGATAAAAGTTGCTCTAAATACTGACGTTCTTTCTTCCTGAAATACACTTCGCCTTTGTTACTAAATATGTTTTTAATGGATGATTTTTCTTGGATTTCAATGTAAGAATCAAGGTCAATATATGATATATCAATAGATTGCGAAAGAGCTTTCCCTACTCTAGACTTTCCGCTACCCATGTACCCCATAAGCACAATTGTTTTCTTCAAAACATCATTTTAGAATTGAGATACAAATTTAGCCATTTAGAATATGAATTATTAATATTTGCACGTATATTTGCAGCCTTAAAATACCAAAACGATCTGGTAGCTCAGTTGGTAGAGCATCTCCCTTTTAAGGAGAGGGTCCTGGGTT
>CAJWBA010000020.1 GCA_913020155.1 uncultured Flavobacteriales bacterium | reverse complement strand
CTGGTATTTGAATATCAAATTCTTTTTCAAATTCCATAATAAGCTCTACTGTATCCAAAGAATCTGCACCTAAATCATTAGTAAAGCTTGCTTCAGTAACTACTTCGTTCTCGTCAACGCCTAATTTATCTACAATTATAGCTTTAACTCTTGATGAAATGTCTGACATAATATAATTGGTTTTAATTTTGTTTTAATGGCAAAAATAAAAAACTTTAGAGGATTACGTCATTTAAGAGCACTAAATTGATTTTTTTTTAACTATTTTTTAAGGTAGTCACTTATTTTCTTTTATGATTAGGGGATTATCCGTTATTTTGTTTTTTTAATCTAATGCAAAAAAAAATAGTAATTCTTGCTTCAGGTAATGGTTCTAATGCTGAGAAAATCATGCATCGATTCCATTCTTCTTCCGAAGTAAACGTCCTAAGCATACTTTCTAACAATAGACAGGCAGGAGTTTTTGATCGAGCAAAATCTTTTGGAATATCATGTTTATGGGTTGATAAATTTTTTTTTAAGTCTGAGCAGTTTTTATCTCTAATGTCTGTTCTCAATCCTGATTTAATTGTATTGGCAGGATTTTTATGGAAGATTCCAGAAGCACTAATCCAAAATTTTCCTCAAAAAATTATTAATATTCATCCTTCCCTTCTTCCAAAACACGGAGGAAAGGGAATGTATGGTACTCATGTGCATCAAGCGGTAAAAGACTCTGGAGATGATCACTCAGGAATTACAATTCATTATGTGAATGAAAATTATGACCAGGGGACTGTGATATTTCAGGCTAAAGTAAAAATAGATGTTACAGACGATGTCTCTACGATCGCTGATAAAGTACACCAACTGGAACATAAGCACTTCCCTGAAGTAATTGAAAAAATACTTAAAAACTAAAGCTGAATATTCGTGGCTCAAATCAATATTTACACAGACGGTTCCGCAATAGGCAATCCCGGTCCGGGGGGTTATGGAATTATTATGGAATTGGCAGGAAAGCAATACGTGAAGGAATTTTCCCAAGGCTATGCGTACACTACAAACAATAGAATGGAACTATTGGCAGTAATTATTAGTTTAGAAAATTTAAAAAAACACCCTATGGATGTTGTAGTTTATTCAGATTCTAAATATGTAATTGATTCCGTAGAAAAAAAATGGGTTTTTGGATGGAAAACAAAGAATTTTAAAGGCAAAAAAAATTCCGACTTATGGAAACGATTCCTCAAGGTTTATGACCTTCACAAAATTAGTTTTCAATGGATCAAAGCGCATAACGATCATCCCCAAAATGAACGTTGTGATCAATTAGCTGTTGAGGCAGCAAAAAATGGAATTAAAATAAAAGATGATTTTTTTGAAAAACAGCTTAAGAAATAATATTAAATTTTTTTTAAACTAAAGAAGCTCAAAAGAAGTTTTATCTTTGTAATATGAAAAACAAATTACTTGTAGTTGGGACCATGGCATACGATGCCATCGAGACCCCTTATGACAAGGTAGACAGAATTCTAGGAGGAGCAGCCACTTATATTTCTTTAGCAAGTTCAAAATTTGAGGTTGACTGTGGTCTAGTCTCAGTTATTGGTGATGATTTCGAAAACAGTGACCTTAAAATTTTAACAGATTTGGAGGTCAGTATCGACGGCGTTGAACAAGTTTCTGGAGGGAAATCTTTTTTTTGGAGTGGACGCTATCATGATGACATGAATGGCCGAACCACTCTTGAAACACAGTTAAATGTCCTTGAAAATTTTTCACCAAATGTACCTGATTCATACAGAAATGCTGAAGTGATGATGATTGGAAATCTTCATCCAGGAGTTCAGTTGACGGCATTAAATCAGATGAGCGGAAAGTCTAGGTTTGTGATTTTAGACACCATGAACTTTTGGATGGACAATTTTAGGGATACCCTTGACGAGGTAATTGCTAAAGTAGATTTAATTACAATAAATGATGAAGAAGCTCGACAGCTCTCGGAAGAACATTCTTTAGTCAAGGCTGCCAAAAAGATTCATGCAATGGGTCCAAAATATGTAATCATAAAAAAAGGAGAACATGGAGCCATGCTTTTTGGAGAAGGTAAAGTTTTTATTATTCCAGCGTTTCCAATAGATCAGGTAGTCGATCCAACAGGAGCTGGGGATAGTTTTGCAGGTGGGATTTCGGGAATCCTAGCCAATGCAAATACTATTGATTTTGAAACTTTGAAAACGGGGATGATTTACGGCACAGTATTAGCTTCGTTTACTGTAGAGCAATTTGGGACAAAATCGCTTTTACAGGTAACATCAGACTCCATAAATAACAGAATTCAACAATTCAGAGATTCAACAAGTTTTGAACGGAATGAAAAATAAAAAGAGCATATGAGTGACTCCATCAAGCACGAGTGTGGGATAGCTTTGTTACGACTTAAAAAACCACTTTCTTATTACGAAGAAAAGTATGGTTCCGCATTGTTTGGAATCAATAAGATGTATCTGATGATGGAAAAACAGCACAATCGTGGTCAAGATGGTGCTGGATTTGCAAGTATTAAGTTTGATATGGAGCCCGGAGAGCGATATATCAGTAGAGTCCGTTCCTGTGAAAAACAACCCATTCAAGATATTTTTAATCAAATCAGCCTTCGAATACAGTCAGCAATTGACTTAAATCCTGAGGTTCAAAAAAACACAACTTATCTGAAGCAAAAGGTTCCTTATTTAGGAGAGCTAATGTTGGGTCATGTTCGTTATGGAACATTTGGGAATAATGGCATTGAAAGTGTTCATCCTTTCTTAAGACAGAACAATTGGATGCACAGAAACCTTATTGTTGCAGGAAACTTCAATATGACTAATGTGAATGAGCTTTTTGACAACCTTATTTCATTGGGTCAGCATCCAAAAGAAAGGGCAGATACTATAACGGTAATGGAAAAAATTGGTCACTTTTTAGATGACGCAGTTGCAAAGATTTATAAAAAGCTCAGAAAAGAGGGGTACAATAAATTTCAAGCTTCTCCTTTAATTGCAGAACGACTTAAAATAGCTAAAATACTTAGAAAGGCTGCAAAAAATTGGGATGGCGGATATGCCATAGCCGGTATGTTTGGTCATGGTGACTCGTTTGTATTAAGAGACCCAGTTGGAATTAGACCTGTTTTTTATTATGAAGATGATGAAATTGTAGCAATAACCTCTGAACGCCCAGTAATTCAAACAGTTTTCAATGTCCCTCTAGAGGAGATTAAAGAACTTACACCCGGAAGTGCAATTGTAATCAAGAAAAACGGAGGTGTCTCAATTCAAGAAGTTTTGGAACCTTCAGAAAAAAGAGCTTGTTCTTTTGAACGCATTTATTTTTCAAGAGGTAGTGATGCGGATATTTATAAAGAGCGAAAACAATTAGGTAAATTACTTTTTCCTAAAATTTTAGAAAATATCAACCACGATATTGAAAACACCGTTTTTTCATTCATACCGAATACCGCTGAAACTTCTTTTTATGGACTGATTGGGGAAGCACAGAATCACTTAAAAAATCAAATCTTTAAAGAAATTAATAAAACCCCAATCGATAGAGATAAAATAATGGAGCTGTTGAAGTTGAATCCTAGAATTGAAAAAATAGCAATAAAGGATGCAAAACTTAGAACATTCATAACTTCCGATTCTAGTAGAGATGACCTAGTAGCTCACGTGTATGACATAACTTATGGAGTAGTTAAACCAACAGATAACCTTGTAATAATTGACGATAGTATTGTAAGAGGAACAACTTTAAGACAAAGTATTCTGAAAATGCTCGACCGTTTAAATCCAAAAAAGATAATCGTAGTCTCAAGTGCACCACAAATACGTTATCCAGATTGTTATGGGATTGATATGGCTAAATTAGAGGATTTCGTCGCTTTTCAAGCAGCATTATCTTTGCATGAAGATCAAGGAACCTTAAAAGAAACATTGGATAACATTTATCAAAAATGTATTGCCTCTACCGAAGAATATGGATCTGAGGTGTCCAATCATGTCAGAGCATTGTATCAACCTTTTGATGTTGATCAAATTTCAGATAAAATTGCTTTTTTGTTGTCCGCAACAGATTTAAAAGCAGAAGTTAAAATTATTTATCAGGGGATTGATAATTTACATGCAGCTTGTTCAGAAAGTAAAGGAGATTGGTATTTTACTGGTAATTATCCAACACCCGGAGGAAATAGGGTGGTAAATCGTGCTTTCATGAATTTTTATGAGGGTAAGTCTGAACGAGCATATTAACCAATAAACCAATAAAATGACATTTAGTCGATTTTATTGTCGTGGTTTAAAAGAAAATCGCATTTTTACTAAACCAGAACATAAGTAGGTTAAGTTCATGGTAAGATTTGGGGCAAAAAAGGAGGAATTTATTCCTCCTTTTTTATTTTAAAACCCTCGCCAAACTCTAAATTTATTGAGTTATAAGGCTACTTGTTCTCTTCATATAATTCACTAACCATACTCCAATCAACAACATTAAAAAAGGCTTGAATATAGTCCGGTCTTCTGTTTTGGTAGTTCAAGTAGTAAGCATGTTCCCAAACATCGATCCCCAGAATCGGAAAGCCTTTACATCCAACATTTGGCATTAGGGGATTATCTTGGTTAGCAGTAGAGCAAACTTCAACACTTCCACCAGAATTAACACATAGCCATGCCCATCCTGAACCAAATCGAGTAGCGGCAGCTTTAGCAAAAGCATCTTTAAATTTCTCAAATGATCCAAAAGCATTATTTAGAGCTTCAGAAAGTGCTCCGGAAGGCTCTCCCCCTCCTCCATTAGGACTCATAATGTTCCAAAACAAACGATGGTTGTAAAATCCACCACCATTATTTCTAACAGCAGCATTACTCATGTCTAATGATTCAAGGATTGATTCAATACTTTGACCATCCAAGTCAGAGCCAGAAATTGCATTGTTCAGGTTAGTTGTGTAACCGTTGTGGTGTTTACCATGATGAATCTCCATGGTTCTTGCGTCGATATGTGGTTCTAACGCGTCGTATGCATAAGTTAATTTAGGTAATTCAAAAGCCATAAATTTATTTTTAAGATTAGTGTACAAATTTAAAGAATCTTTACATTTATAGCATAATCTTATGAAACAGAATTTCAAACCCATTCAAATAATTAATGCCTCTGCGGGCTCCGGAAAAACCTACACCTTAGTTTTCTATTTTTTAAAAACACTACTTTCTGCGACAAGCCCAGAAATGTATCGGAAAATGATTGCTCTTACTTTTACAAACAAGGCAGTTTTTGAGATGAAGTCAAGAATTTTGAATACACTAAAGGATTTTTCTTTCCTTAAAGAAGAGGAAGATGTACCACAAATGAGTATTGATCTCTGTAAAGCATTAGAGCTATCTCGGGAAGAATTAGTTTTTAGATCAAAACAAACTTTAAAATTTATTTTACACGATTATGAAGCCTTTGAAGTGGTAACCCTTGATAGATTTACACACAGAGTTATTCGAAGTTTTGCTCACGATTTGGGTTTATCTCTTTCTTTCGAAGTTGAAATCCAACAGGAGCAAATGTTGACTCAAGTTGTTGAACGGGTCATTGAAAAGGTGGGTCAGAATGAAGAAATAACCAGACTTTTGAAACAGTTTACTTTGCAGAAAATGGACGATCAACTGAGTTGGGATATCAGTCAAAATCTAATCAATATTGCAAAACTACTTTTGAGTGAAAATGATCGAATTCCTTTACATAACTTTCTTTTAAAGGATCGAGCTGTATTTGATGACACACATAAATTTTTAATGTCTTACAGAAAAATCTGTAAAGAAAAAATCAGTTTGTTGGGTAAACAGACCATAGAGTTCATATTGAGCAATGATTTAACTCATGGCGATTTTAGTAGAGGAACAGTTTTTAAACATTTCCTAAAACTTCAAAATCTTAACTTTATAAGACTTTATGAAAATAAACTTGAGGAAAATTTTCAACTTGAAAAAAACATCTACAAAAAGACCTTAGATTCAGAAAAAATAAATCGAATTGATTCAATTTTAGATGATCTTAGGACGTCATTCCATAAAGGGAAAAAGTTGTATTACCAATTTTCTTTAGCGAATGACATAATCAAACAATGGATCCCATTGAGTCTGATAAAAATCATAAATGAAGAACTTGAAGTCTATCAACAAGAAAGTAATAAAGTGCTTTTGGGAAGTTTTAATAGTAGGATTTCAAAAGAGATACTTCATCAGCCAACTCCTTATATTTATGAACGCCTTGGTCAAAATTACAGGCATTATTTTTTGGATGAATTTCAAGACACCTCTTTCTTACAATGGGCCAATTTAATTCCTCTAATAAAAGAACCTCTCGAAGGATTAGACGCAAATGGCTCAGAGGGTTCTTTGTTGATTGTTGGAGACCCAAAACAAGCTATTTACAGGTGGAGGGGAGGACATGTAGATCAATTTTTAAGACTTCTCGACAAACAAACTCCCTTTCAACAAGAAACAAACATAAGTTCACTTCAAACCAATTACAGGAGTTTTGATACCATTATTAATTTTAATAATGAATTTTTTAAAAGTATACTTCCTCAAATCAATGACACAAAAAATCGTTCTATTTTCAGTGAAAATTGCCAGCAAAAAACAAATGCTGTTTCCGGAGGATATGTCGAAATTGATCAATTTTATGAAAAAGGCAATAAGTCCGACATCACAAAAATTCATATTCAAAAAACATATGATGCGATTGTTTCTGCTTTGGATCAGAATTTCACTCACAATGAAATCTCTATTTTAGTTCGCACAAAAGATCAAGCAAATGCAATAAGTGAGTTTTTGGCATCTCGCGAAATGCCCTTTTTATCTTCAGAGTCTTTAAATCTTTCGCACTCAAAACAAGTTCAATTTTTGATTGCATTATTACGTTTGGTGCTTGATGAAAATCAATTGGAACATCGATTGGTTATTTTAGAGTTTTTGAAAAATATATATGGAAAAGATGAAGATTACCACGATTTTGTTTCTACATATTTACGGATACCACCTCAAGATTTTTTTGATGTGTTTCAAATTCATTTCAATTTTTCAAAGTTTAAATCATCTCCGATTTACGAAGCCGTTGAAAGTGCATTTTATAGCTTTGAAATGAGTGGTATTTTTGATGCACATTTACAATCCTTTTTAGATCATGTATTTGAATTTAGCCAACAAAAGCAAAACGATTTCTTGAGTTTTATATTGAATTGGGATCAACAGGGAGCTTCATTGTATGTAGCGACCCCAAGAGGAATAGATGCCGTTCAGATACTTACTGTTCACAAATCAAAAGGGCTTGAATTTCCTGTAGTCATTGTTCCATTTTTGGATGCCCCAATTCAGTCAAATCACAAAACTCAAGTTTGGTTGGATACCAAAGAAATGTTTGGAGAAACTTTAGAGGAAAGTTGGATTTCTTTTTCAAAAAAAATTGAAAACTATGGTGCTGCTGGGATAAAACTGGTCGAGCAAACTCAATCTGCGAACGAATTGGATGCTCTTAATGTGCTTTATGTTGCCTTGACAAGACCTGTTGAACAATTGATTCTAATTTCTAATGGCGCAATTTCAAAGGAAGATTCCTATCCAGAAATGATTCAAAATTACTTGAAACAAAAAAACGCTAAAGAGTCAGAGATTTTTAGTTTAGGCCAAAAGCGACAGACATCTGAAAATATAAAAATAAATGAAAAATCAAAAATATTTTTAATTGAGCAAAAAGCAAATCCGTGGCAAAAACAAATAAAGACATTGGCTTTTAACCCCAAAGATTTTGAGACAAACCAAACAAGGGTATGGGGAATTTTGATACATGAATTACTTTCAAAAATAGAAATTGCTGAGGATGTTGATTGGATAATTGAAGATGCCTTTAAGTTGGGAAAAATAGAATTAAAAGACAAAAAAATATTCAAGAAAATTCTAAAGAATATTGTTGAACACCCAAAATTAAAAAGTTTTTACACCAATGATTCTAAGGTTTGGAATGAACGCGATATTCTGGTGCCTAACGGGAAAAACATAAGACCTGATCGGCTTGTAAAACGCAGTCAAGAATTGGTACTAATAGACTACAAAACAGGAGTGCAAAAAGAAGCTGATCATGAACAATTAATACAATATAAAAATATTATTGGACAGGTATTTATAGATAAAAAAATAAAATGCTATTTAGTTTACATCAAAAAAAATGCTGCTCTAGAAGTTGAAATGATTTAAAGTTTTGGATAAATCCATTTTTTAAACAATGACATGTTTCAAAAATCCCGAAAAACATCATTTATTTTTTGTATCTTGAATAAGATAACTTTATTTTTGGGGTATATTAGTAATAATTTAATATTTATTGATGAAAACAATCCAAAATTTTTTAATCATATTTTGTCTAATGCTATCATTTACAAGCATTAATGCACAAGACACCAGTAACCCTTGGTTGGTTTCCGTTGGTTTCAATGCAGTTGGTTTGCAAGGTGATTTAACAGGAAGCACTCCACTATCTGAGAGCGATTACAAATCAATGAGTTTTGGAGTACCATCGTTATCAGTTTTTAGATCAATATACGGAGGCCTTTCTCTTGGAGCTCAGATTTCGTTTAACTCCCTGAAAAGTGAATCAAGCAGTTCAGACGCCAAATTTTCAACTATTGAAGGTGCAGTTAAATATGGATTTGCAAGAGACTCCAAAGTTAGTCCATTTCTAAAGGCAGGTTTTGGTAGAACATCATTTGGAATAGGGAGTGAAAATGGATTTAACGCAGCAATAAACGCCACAGACACATATTTTGGTGGAGTTGGGTTAAGCTTCAAATTAGGAGATAGATTTGGAGCTTTTTTAGAAACCAGTTACAGATCTACTCAAGATGCACCTAAAGGAAATTATTTTCAACATGTTTTTGGTGTAGCACTAAAGTTTGGTGGTGTTGACACAGATGGCGATGGTGTTTATGATAAAAGTGATGAGTGTCCAGATATCCCTGGTTTAGAGGAATTTGCTGGTTGTCCAGATTCTGATGGTGATGGTATTGCCGACAAAATCGATGCATGCCCAGATAAAGCAGGTACAGTTGAAATGAACGGATGCCCTGATAGTGATGGAGACGGGATTTCAGATCTTGAAGATGCATGTCCAGAACAAGCAGGTTCCGTTGAAATGAGTGGCTGTCCAGATTCTGATGGAGATGGAATCAACGATAAAGATGACTCTTGTCCTGACGAAGCTGGACCAATAGAAAACAAAGGTTGTCCTTGGGGAGATATGGATGGAGACGGTATACTAGATAAAGATGATGCTTGTCCATCTAAATCAGGTCCAGGATCCAATAATGGATGTCCTGAAATTTCAGAAGAAATAATATCTGAGTTACTTACCGAAGGTTCTATGGTTCGATTTATGGCATCGAGTTCAGTAATTAATACAGAAGAATCTAAGGAAGTTTTAAATAAAATCAAAATGATTCTGGAAAGCTATCCAAAAAGTGAGATCGTTATCGAAGGTTATGCTTCAAGCGATGGAAGTAAAGTGTATAATCAAAAACTTTCTGAAGCTCGTGCAGCCTCTGTAAAAGAAGCTTTAACTGCTTTAGGAGCAGACGGTTTGCGTATTTCAACCGTTGGTTATGGAGAAGATAAGCCCATCGGAGATAACAATCGAGCAGCTGGAAGAAAAATGAATAGAAGAGTTCAGTTTTCCTTCGGTAAAAACTAGGACTTTTATAAGACAAAAAAACCTTGCATTAGCAAGGTTTTTTTTTGTAATAATTTTAAATCTAGAGTTAATCATTTAAGTTCATTTTGTCTAAATTTAAAGGTGAAAACATTTTTAGAGGAAACCGTTACAGAGATCATCAAGAGTCATTCTAATATTGACGAACTCACAATTGTATTACCTAGCCGAAGAGCAGGTGTTTTTTTTAAAGACACACTTACAGCTCAATTAAAAGCTCCTTTACTAGCTCCTAAAATTTTTAGTATTCAAGAATTCATAGAAGAAATCTCAACCCTTCGACTGGCACCTAATCTAACTGTTCTTATTGAATTTTATAATATTTATTGTAATCATACTCCCAAGGAATACATAGATTCGTTTGATGAATTTACTCGATGGGCCCCAGCGCTATTAAAAGATTTTTCTGATTTAGACACCTATTTAGTCGATGTATCTAGTGCATTTGAATTCTTAAACTCCTATTATGAAATTGGAACATTTTTAGAAGATGAATCTAAATACATGAGGCAACAGTTTTTTTGGAAGACCCTTCATCATTATTTTGAACTTTATAAAACATCATTATATTCAAAGGGGATAGGCACACTTGGTATGCTTTTTCGAGAAGCTGTTGATTCAGTCGAAATTTATCTTCAAAACACCAAAGCTTTTCATTATTTTGTTGGGTTTAATGCCCTGAATACAGCAGAGATTAATTTACTACAAAGTTTTTTAGAATCTCAACGAGCCAAAATATTTTGGGATATTGATCATTTTTTTTACCAAGATCAACAACATGCTTCGAGTAGGTTTATTCAAAAATATCACAGGGAATGGACTTATTTTAGACAAAAAGCAAAACCAATTTTCCCTAAAAATTTTGAACAAGTAAAAAATATTAAAATCATTGGGATTCCCAAAAATGTTGGGCAGGCCAAATACGCTGGTTCTTTACTAAAAGACTCCATTTCAGATTCAAAAACTAATTCTAAGACTGCTTTGGTTTTGGGTAATGAAACTTTACTGATTCCAATTCTATCTGGACTTCCTCAGGATGTGACTCATTGGAATGTTACTATGGGCTATCCTTTATTAAACTCTCCTGTTGCTTCTTTTTTCAATCATCTTTTTGAAATGCATATTAAAGCATCACCCAGTGGATTCCTTTACCAAGATGTTGTTCGTATACTCCGTTTTGATTGGGTTCAAAATATATTAAAAACTAAGTCTAAAAAGGATTCCAATTTTTTAGATTCTTTATTTAATTCCAATAAGTTTTTTATTGTTAGAGAGGACATCAAACCCCTATTAGATCATCCAATTGGTATTTTGATTTTTTCCTCTTTTGAATCTGGGATTGATTTTCTCGAGAAAATTTTATCATTTACCTATGAGATCCAAAAGTATTTTATGAAAGAAAAAAGATTGGAATATGAAATGTACCCTACCTATTTCAATTTAGTTGAAGAATCACTACTCCATTTACTTAATATGGGAGATACCTTGAAATCCATAAACACAATCCAGGGGATTCATTTTTTATGGAATGAATTGATCACAACGCAGTCTTTGGATTATATGGGGAATCCAATTGAAAGTGTTCAGATTATGGGAATGCTAGAAACCCGAGTTTTGGATTTTGACACCATAATTTTAACGAATGTAAACGAAGGAATTCTTCCAGCCGGAAGGTCTAACCAAAGTATCTTTCCATTTGAAATTAAAAAGAAGTTTGGGCTTCCAACATTTCTAGATAATGATGCCATCTACACTTATCATTTTTATCGCTTATTACAACGGGCATCTAACATTACCTTACTTTATAATACCGAAAGTGATGGTTTATATTCAGGAGAACCCAGTAGATTTATTCATCAACTTCGTTTTTTCGGTTTAGACCAACACAACATTACAGAGGAGGTGGTTTCTGCTCCAGCTAAAAGTTTTACTCCAGAAAAGTTAGAAGTTTTGAAATCCCCTGAGATAATAAGGATACTTAATGAAAAAGCACACTCAGGTTTTTCGCCCTCATCATTGGGTGTTTATTTAATAGATCCTCTACAGTTTTATAAAGAGAAAATACTCGGTGTTCGTGAGCAAGTTTTTTTTGATAATGCTCTTTCATTAATGGAAAGTGGAACAATTGTTCATGACACCTTAGAGGAGCTCTACTCGCCATATGTTGGCAAACCCATGCAATTGGAATATTACAAGGACTTAGAACAGCAAATAGCTCCATTGTTACTTAAACATTACCGAAAAGTTTTTGGAGGTGACAAAAAGATTTTCGGAAAAAATCTTTTGATGCTCAATGCACTTGAACAATCAATTTTAAAACTTTTTAGTATAGAAAAACACAAAATACAAAATGGAGATAGTTTAACAATTTTAGACTTAGAAAAAGAATTTGAGTACCCACTGGATGTTCCTGTAATAGGAAAAATTATTTTAAAAGGAAAAATTGATCGTATTGATCGTTTCAATGGTGTTTTTCGAATCGTTGACTATAAATTGGGAAAAATAGATGTGCCAAAACTAAAAATTTCAGATTGGGAGAATATTAGGGGAGATATTAAACGCCTAGCTCTTTTTCAAATTTTACTTTATGCTTATGTAAATAAACAGATTTTAATTAATGAAAGCTCAATTCAAGCTGGAATTATTAGTTTTAAAAGCATTGATCAATACCTAGTTCCTTTTGGTTATAAAAAGGATGGTAAATCAGGTATTTCAAAAGAAATTGATGCAGGTGTTTTGAATTCCTTTGAGCAATTTTTGATTACACTTATAAAAGAAATATTCGACAGCTCTAAGCCTTTTGCCGCTTTGGAAAACTAGTTAATTCATTTTAATTACTAAATTTACGATACGAATCAACATTTACAAGGAAATAATCAGTGACTGATAAAGATTCAAAAGAGAGAGCTAAACTAAATTGGTTTCTGAGGTTAATAACCCTCGGAGACAGGTTTTCATATCAAGACTTTTTTGATCGTCTAAAAAAGGGTTTTGTTGAATTTTTGATTGTATTCTTTGGAGTTTTGGTATCGTTTTCTGTAGAACAACAAGGAGAAAATTTTGATGATCGCGAAAAGAATGTCGATAACCTAATGAATCTTCGCGACGAGTTAAAAAGTATGCAATCTTATACACAAGAATATATTGGAACAAACGAATGGGTAACGGAATTATACCATGAGCAATATAGCAGATGGGAACAGGATAATGACAGTATCTTTATATTTTATGAAGAAGATGAAGAATTTCATTTTCCCTTGATGGCTTATTATACCAATCGTGATCCATTTAATCCTCCCAGGGTAGTTTATGATGCCATTAAATTGGATGGTACCTTTCGTTTTTTAGGTTCAGAGATTGGACGCTTGGTCAATGATAATTATGATGGTACATTTCTTAAGTATTTAATGATCAATACTGATAAAGAAGAGAAAACTTATATCGAAGAATTTACCCACCGTCTGGCCCATCAATGGGTTTTTGATTTAAAAAAGATTGATGTAGAGGACATTAATTTTTGGTTGGAAAACAGACGTTATATCCAGCAAGATCGCTTTGTTAAATACAATCTCTATAAACGTTTAGAGCTTTGGACGCAAATTAATGAGCAGTTGAATACCTATGACGACTTATTGACAAAAAATATACGGGTGTTAGACTCTGTTATCAATAAAAAAGAAGAAGAGTGGACCATTATTTGGTGGTGGGGAGAGACACCAAGCTGGCTCCAAGCTTCCCCGAAATTAGAGCTGGAGGAACCTCAGGACCAGGGACATTCAGTTGACCAGTAAAAAATAAATCTTTAATTTTTTTACTTTTCAATTTAGGTTGTAAAAATGCTGTTTGTAGAAGTGTATTACCCATTCCGTATGCATTTCCTTTGTATGAATTATATTCACTCACAAAATCATTTACACAAAAAGATTCTTTAAAAAGAATAGTATCTTTTATTGATTGTTTTATTAAATACTCCAGTCGCTCCATAATGATGTTAAAGTATTTTGTTCTAATCTCTTAAGTATTTTCAATTCCAGGTACTATGGGGATCAAAAGAAAAATAGCCTCATTACCCTTTGGAGCCATAAATTTATCTATCAGGGAAGGAAAATTGCCATAAAAAAATTGCTCTTTGGGCTATTCAGGCTCATCGTATATACTTACAGCACGCTCGTTAAAATTAACATCAAAAATAAAGTATGATGAGAAACATTTTTAACTTTTTTATCTAATCTAATGAAGAAAAGTAAGGAAGAAGGAGCAAACACTTTTTTGCCCCAATAAGCATTGCTGTAGCCCCTCTCGTTGGGATTTAAAAGTGATTCGGAATGGTTGTAATCTGCTCCACTCTCAACAACATCGGCATTAATTTGAATACCGTTAGCAGTAACACCTATTGCCTTTCTGTTTTCAATACAAATTTTTTCTACCTTTCGATTGGTCTTGAAGTGTAATCCAAGTTCTTTTGCCATTTTGACCATTCCCTCGACAACACTATACATTCCTTTGTCTGGATGCCATGTACCCAAACCAAAATCAGCAAAATTCATGAAATTATAAAAGGCAGGTATATTGCTGGGCTTAGCTGCCAAGAAATAACAGGGAATTATAGGATTTGAGATAATCTTGGATTGGAAAATTCTTTGCTTACCTCTTTCTTTATTGTGCTTAAAAAATACCCTACTTTTTTAATCGTAGCAGGGGTTACTAATTCTATTGGAGAGATACCTGGGCGATATACTAAGTCTTTAATCGCAATATTGTAGTTATCTTCAGCTTTTTTTGATTTTATTTAATTTTAATATGCTACTTTTATCTTCTAATTCAAAAGCAGTATAAATTTTCTCAAGAGTATCACCTATTTTGATAAATTCCATTTGTTCCAAATAAACCTCATATCCAGGATCTAATTTTTTTAGGCTGAAATAGTCGCTTACTTTTCGATCAAAATCCCCAAAAATTTTTCAAAAACATCAGGCATCCAATACCAAGATGGGCCGATATCAAATGTAAAGCCATCTTTTTTGAATTGACATGCCCTTCCTCCAGGAGTTGAATTTTTTTCAAGTATTTGTTAAGAGTTACCGTCTTTTGCGCGGTAACAAGCTACGGAAATTCAAGAAAAAACAGAACCAATAATTATGATATTCTTTTTCATATGGATTAAAAAACATGATTATTCAAAAGAAATATTCCAATTGAATTTATTTTAAGATTTGTTATCTCTTTTAATTTTTGCTTTTCTTTCAATTCGAATTTCTTCTACAAATGAGGCTGAAATTACACCTGTAGGTATGGCAACTATTCCAATTCCAACCAATGAAATTAAAGTAGCAAACAATTTACCTCCAACTGTCACAGGATAAACATCACCATAACCTACAGTTGCTAAAGAAACTGTGGCCCACCAGATGGATTCTGTGATGCTGGAAAACTTATCGGGTTGCGTTTCATTTTCTAAATAGTAGATTGCGGACGCAGAAAACAAAATGGTTAAAACCGATAAAAATAAAGTAAATATAAGTTCGGCCTTTACGCTGGACAAAGATTTTACAAATACTTTTAAAGAAGAACTGTTTCTTCCCAGTTTGAAAATTCTTGTAAGTCTAAATAATCTTAGGATTCGTAAAAACCTTCCATCAATTTTGATAAATTGATTAAGGTAGAAAGGTAGAATCGAAATCAAATCAATAATTCCGAAAAGACTGAACACATAGTTGAGTACTCCTTTTTTTCCATTTGTTCGGTGAGCATGAACAATCCTGTAAATGTACTCTGCTGAAAACACAAGAATGGATGAAAATTCAAAAAGATAAAAGTAGTATCCGTAGGTATTGCGAATACTCAAGTGAGATTCTAAAACCATGGCGATAACATTTACGATAATCAAAACGTAAATGAAACGATCGATGAAATTAAAAGACTTCAAATTATTTTTTTGATAAATCTCTTACAATCGCAATCACAACGATTATTGAGGTGATAATAACAACGTTCGCAACAAAATTAGCAGTCATAATTAATATAGATTTTAGAATACTCTAAAATTACTAAAATCTTTTGATACAACTTTCATCTTTTTACAGAAGAAATTTCATTAGATAAATCATCTACTTTTTTCTTCATTTTAGACTTTATACCTCTTATCTTTATTGTTTAGATCATTTATGGAAAATTACACCACAGTAACTTTATTTCATTTTAAAAAAAATAAATTTTGGGCATTTAAACAAATGGGTATTGCCCCTTTATCATTTCATAAAATTCCAGGACTTCTTTTTGGTAAGCTTATGGGTACAGGTGCAGGTAGCGGTTTTAGTTTATTTCCTGATTTTTCAACCTATGCTTTTTTGGGTGTTTGGGAGAATCCAAATGCAGCCTCTGTTTTTTTAGAGGATAGTAACTTTATAAAAAAGTACAAAAAGAACATAATAAAAATAAGAACCTTGTTTCTCAAACCCATTCAAAGCCATGGAAGATGGGACGGAATAAATCCTTTTGAATCCAAAATTGAAAACAAGGAAACACCCAAAGGCAAAATTGTAATTATTACCCGAGCAACCCTGCGTTGGCAGCGGTTGTTCTCTTTTTGGAGGGCTGTTCCTAGAGCAAGTAAAGCAATTGAACGAGCAGTTGGTGTGCACTACTACAAAGGCATAGGGGAGTGGCCTTTTATTCAACAAGCTACAATCAGTATTTGGGACAACATTAATGCAGTTCAGAATTTTGCTTACAAACAAAAAGCACATGCAGATATTGTAAAAGAAACTCGGAAGAAAAAATGGTACAAGGAAGATCTATTTTCGCGTTTTGAACTATTGGAAGACATCGTTCATGAGCAGTAAAGTAATTATCATAGGTTCAGGTGTAGCAGGACTCGCAACAAGTATCCGACTGGCTAGGAAAGGGTATGATGTTCAAGTTTTTGAAGCCAATTCTTATCCGGGCGGAAAATTAAGTGCTTTTAAGTTAGGAGCCTATCGTTTTGATGCAGGGCCTTCACTGTTTACCATGCCCCAGTTTCTTGAAGAACTTTTTGAAATTTGTAACGAAAACCCAGAAGATTATTTTGAGTATTCAAAAAAAGAAATCGGCTGTTCTTATTTTTGGGAGGATGGAACTCGTTTGAATGCCTACGACAATCAAGAGCTTTTTTTATCTGAAGTAGAATCTGTTCTGGGAGTTTCTCCAAAAGTGTTGCGAGATTATTTAAAGAAAGCAAAGAAAAAATATGATTTGACTGAATCTATTTTCTTAAAACAATCGTTACATAAGTTAAAGACATTTTTAAATTCAGAAACCCTAAAAGCAATTTTACAAATCAGGACGCTTGAATTAGGGAAAAGCCTCCACCAAATAAACTTAGAACAACTAAAAGAACCCCATTTGGTCCAGTTTTTTGACAGATTCGCAACCTACAACGGTTCTAACCCATATCAGACTCCGGGAATCATGAGTCTTATTCAGCATTTGGAAAATCATTTTGGAACCTTTGTTCCTAAAAAAGGTATGGAATCCATCACAAGTGCTTTGTTTGAACTTGCTAAGCGTCAAGGTGTTATTTTTCATTTTAATGAAAGGGTAAGCAAGATTGTTATTGATAACCAAAAGTCTGTTGGGGTAAAAACTAATAATGCTTTTTATCCAGCAGATAAGGTATGCTCCAATATGGATATTTACCCTACCTACAAACAATTATTAAATAAAAACTCTGCCCCCTCGAAAATTTTAGAACAAGAACGATCGAGTTCCGCAATTATTTTTTATTGGGGAATTTCAAGAGAATTTAGCTCACTTGACCTACACAATGTTTTTTTCTCTAATGATTATGAAAAAGAATTCAAGGCTATTTTTGAGGAAAAAAGGGTAATCGACGACCCCACCGTTTATGTCAACATCACATCAAAAGATATTCCATCTGATGCTCCCGAAGGATGCGAAAATTGGTTTGTAATGATTAATACACCTCCAGATAGCGGTCAAGGGTGGAATGAAATAGTTGAACTTGTTCGAGTAAATGTATTAAAAAAACTCAGTAGAATTTTAGAGGTAAACCTTCAAGATTTTATTGTTGAAGAAGATACCTTGACCCCACCCTTAATTCAACAAAAAACAGGATCTCATCAGGGAGCTTTGTATGGTTCTTCCAGTAATGCTAAAATGGCAGCTTTTCTAAGGCATCCCAATTTTTCTCAGCAAATTAAAAATCTATATTTTTGTGGAGGAAGTGTTCATCCGGGAGGAGGAATTCCACTTTGTTTATTGTCTGCAAAAATTGTTTCAGATCAAATACCCAGTAAAAATTAGATGAAATTTAGAGGACCTATCGATATCCAAATAATAGCTATTACAATCATATGGTTATTTCATGTGAGCGGGATTATTGGAATTCTTTATGGAAATTCTCAGTGGTTTGTTGAAGCAACCCCCATCAATCTTTCAATAAATTTTTTCTTGCTGGTTTTAGTGTGTTGGGAAACTTTAGGATTCATAAAAATTACAGTACTCAGTTTTACCGTTGGAATATTAGCAGAAATGTTGGGAGTTAATTTTGGATACTTATTTGGATCCTACCAATATGGAGAAGCTTTAGGATGGAAGCTTAACGGAGTACCCATATTAATTGGAGCCAATTGGAGTATTTTAACGATATGTTCAGCTGCAATTGCAGCTCAGTTGTATGATCAACTTGTTCCTAGAATAATCATAGGTCTAAGTTTGATGCTTTTATTGGATTTTATGATAGAACCTATCGCACCCATACTCGATTTTTGGGAATTTGAAAGCGGAAAAGCACCCATGCAAAACTATTTTGGTTGGTTTTTGGTTGCTTTTCCGCTTCAATTTTTTTATCACTTTTGGAAAGTTGACATTAAACACTGGTTTACTCACCATCTATTTTTGTTACAATTATTATTTTTCATGATTTTATTGTTAAAAATAAATACCTTACAAAATTTGCTATGAAAATATTGTCTATCAGATGTATTAGTTTTTGTTTTCTTATGCTGAATGGCTGCGAATCGGTTACTCATAAAACCGAAAAAGAAGAAGAAGCTGTCCGGGATACTGTTCTAAACTCAATTGAATCGACAACCTATAAAAAAACATTTTATGTACCCAAAAACAAAAGTGTTTTGGACTCTACATTAAATAAAAATAAAGTATATTCTAGCTTTAAAACTTCTGTTGAAGCACTAAAAAAATTGGATCCTCAGGGAATAGAGTTTTATTTGAAAGGAGCAATAAGATATACCGAAGAGTTGTTGAATGAAATCTTGGTTGACCCTTATGAAGTCCCGGCAGTCAAGAGCAGATTGCGTGTTGTCAAAACTCATCTTTTGCGATCCAAATATTACAGCCAAGAGGAAGATATTGAGTCGCTTAATTCTGCACTCAACAATCTCTTTGATTCGTACAACATATTACTCATGAGAATAGATGATATTGCTCAAAACGATCTTGCTCTGGGGAAAAACGAGTTTGAAGTAGAATAGAAACACAATTTGAAAGGTTAGAATTAATTAGAAAAATTAACCTACCCTTTTTTCTTCTTTGTGAATTAGGGTTTGTTTTTCAAAATTCTGGTTGGTGATGAAAGAATTTTTGAGCTTATCAATAAAACGAATTAGTTTTTTTTGAGTATTTGTATTTTTCTCCACGTTTATGATCTTGAAAAGATATTTGATGATTGATTCATCTTTTTCCTTAGCTTTAGTAAATGCATTTTGCTTTTCGGTTGCTAAACTCGAGATCATAATTTCTCCTCGATTGTGATTTTGAAGAAATAATTCACTAAGTTTCAAGCCTTTCTCATCTAAAATAGACAATAAGTCATTGTAAATTCGATTTCTAACCGTAGCCTGAAGATTCAAAAAACGCTTGTGTTCTGGCAAGTGTTGTTTATCGGCAGATTTTAAGTACGTTAACTTTGCTGAACGACATTCAGATAATGTAATTTGGTACAATTCAATAATATGCTTACTAGTCAACACTTTATAATTTTACTAAAATTACCAATAACTCTTAAATCTTCAAAAAGAAGCTTCAAGATAATATTAACAAATTTTTAACTTTAAACTGATAAGCAAAATCTCTTATAAATTTATCTGATGAAACCTGTCGATTAATGGTGTTAATTCCTTTGAAAACAGCTCGTTTACAACCTAATTGATCGGCTATTTGATTATAATATTTATTTCTACTTGGATGATAAGGAGTTACGCAGTTATAAACATTGTTGACAATTTTACGATTTATTAAAGAGTTTATGATTTGAATACAATCAGTCAAGTGGATCAAATTTACTCTTCCGTTGGGGTTATCAACGAATGTTTTTTTGCTTAGTTGAAAAATAGGATGCCTATCCGCACCAATAAGGCCTCCCATTCTGAGTATGGTTGTAGAAAACTCTGGAGTATTGACTAATAAATTTTCACAACTTACGAGTTGCTTCCCAGATATCGACTCAGGAAGTAATTGACTTTCTTCGGTTAATACTCCAGACAAATTTCCATAAACCGAAGTACTGCTGATAAAAATAACTTCCCTAATATTATGGTCGATACAGACTTTTTTACACTGTTTTATCATTAAATCAAACCTTTTTTTGGGATTTGATTTCAACCTAGGAGGGATGGCAATAATGATAAGATCTAGCTCATCGAAAAAACCCAAATCACCATCGATGCCATCTTTTGAAACTTTAAGTAAATAAGGGGTGATTTTTTTTGAATTTAACATCGATATTTTTGACTTAGAGGTTGAACTACCACTTACACGATGCCCAGATTTTAATAAGTACTCTGCCAGAGGAAGCCCTAGCCAACCACACCCTAAAACACCAATATTTTTTGACAAGATTTTTAAATTAAAATTTGATTTAAAGATAAGGAGAAGTTCAGGATAAAAGAGATTAAATCTACTTGGAATCTCAGTTTAAGCCCTTTAAAGCAACTGAAAAATAGGCATCAATTTATTTTTTCATAACTTAGAGATAAGCAAAAACAATAATTATGGCAGTTAAAAGTTTTCAGGGAGAGCGCGAAACAAAGAAAAAAGTTGAGCAACCAACAGTTTTGGTT
This sequence comes from uncultured Flavobacteriales bacterium, assembly GCA_913020155.1. GTDB lineage: Bacteria > Bacteroidota > Bacteroidia > Flavobacteriales > Flavobacteriaceae > Arcticimaribacter. Next base: position 15,452 of record CAJWBA010000020.1, on the reverse strand, counting down.
AAAGACATTATGACAACCAATTTAGTCCTTTTTACAACGGATCAGTCCATTCATGAAGTAATGAACGCTTTCATAAAGAACAAAATATCTGGAGGTCCAGTAGTAGACGGTCGTGGGAAGCTTATTGGAGTGATATCAGAGGCGGACTGTATGAAAGAAATATCGGATAGTCGATATTTTAATATGCCTATTTTGGATAAAACAGTTGGGCATTTTATGACAAAAGAAGTAGAAACTTTACCAGCATCAATGACATTATTCGATGCTGCTTCTAGGTTCCACAACACCAGTAGAAGGAGATTTCCTGTCCTTGAAAATGGTAAGCTTGTTGGACAAATTAGCAGAAAAGATATTGTGATTGCAGCGATCAACGTGAAGAGTCAAAACTGGCGCTAATCAAAAATGTCTTTGGCGGATCTAAATGTGTTGGCATGAGCATCAATAATTATTTTGATATCTTTCGAATATCCTCCACCCATACTGCATTGAACTGGAATGTCATGTAACTTACATTGTTCAAAAACATAGATATCTCGTTGTTTACAACCGTTAATCGTCATTCCAATTCGTCCCAGTTTATCTGTTTCCAAAACGTCAACACCACTTAAATAAAAAATAAAATCCGGTTTGAGTTCATCTATCAATTTAGGTAAAGTCTTTTTCAAACGATCAATAAATTCTTCATCAGAACAATTGTCTTCAAGTTCTAAATCTAAATTACTTTGTTCTTTTTGAAAAGGGTAGTTTTTTTTACCATGCATTGAAAAAGTAAATACATTGGAATTATTTTCAAAAATTTTTGCTGTTCCATTGCCTTGATGAACATCCAGGTCAATCACCAAAATAGCATCAGCTAGCTTTTGATCTAAAAGATACTGAGCAGCAATTGCTTGATCGTTTAACAAACAAAATGCCTCACCATGACTTTTAAATGCGTGGTGAGTTCCCCCAGCAATATTCATGGCAATTCCAGAATTCATTGCCTTTAAAGCTCCTTGAATAGTTCCTCCTGCAATGATGAACTCTCTCTCAATAAGTTGCTTGCTTAGTGGGAAACCAATTTTTCGAACCTCTTTTTTATTCAAATCGAGTTTCAAAAGTTTGTTCACATAATCTGGATGGTGAATCCTTTCTACGGCAGATTGATCTGCAGCAATTGGACTAAAAAAGTCTTCGGAACTACAAGTGCCCTCATAAATCAACTGCTTTGGAAGCAAATCGTATTTTTCCATTGGAAACCGATGTTTTGAAGAAAGGGGCAGTTGATAAATTGGATGAAAGGCAACATTGAGCAAACTCAATTTCATTAATTAATTTCAAATCCATTACCCATACTGCTGTCTTCGGGACCTACGATAATAAGTTTTCCATTCTTGTTTTCGGTCATAAGTAGCATTCCTTGACTTTTAACTCCTTTTATGTTTCTAGGAGCAAGATTGGCTAAAACAGTTACTTTTTTCCCAATCATTTCTTCTGCTGCATAGCTTTCGGCGATACCTGATACAATTGTTCTTACTTCAAAACCGAGATCTACTTTTAGGTTTATTAATTTTTTAGTTTTTTTAATTTTTTCAGCTTCAATAACGGTACCTGTTCGAAGATCCATGGCGTTAAAATTATCAAAACTTATGTTTTCTTTTACTGGGGGCAATTCGAAATTAGCTTCTAAATTACTTTTCTTGGAGGCTTCAAGTTTGTCCAACTGAGCTTCTATGGTGCTATCATCTATCTTAGAAAAAAGAAGCTCTTGACCTCCAACAACATGCCCTGCCGATAAAACATCTGTTGAAGTAGTAATTTCATTCCAATCAGATGGGTTATTAATGTTTAGAATACATCTTAATTTTTTTGTACTAAATGGCAAAAAAGGTTCTGCAACAGTTGCAAGAGTAGCGGCAATCTGTAAGGCAATATTTATAATTGTTTTTACCCGCTCTGGATCTACTTTTATTATTTTCCAAGGTTCTTGGTCTGCCAAATATTTATTACCCAGTCGGGCCAAATTCATAAGCTCTTGACTGGCTTCTCTAAAACGGTATCGTTCAATACTGCTCCCTATGATAGCTGGAAAAGCCCTCATCTTATCTAGTGTTTTCTCGTCCTCTTGAGTTAAGTCTTTTCGGGCAGGAACACATCCTTCATAATATTTTTGGGTCAAAACACTTACTCGGTTGATGAAGTTTCCGAAGATTGCAACCAATTCATTATTATTTCTTGCTTGAAAATCTTTCCACGTAAAATCGTTATCCTTTGTCTCGGGAGCATTTGCTGTTAAAACGTACCGCAAAACATCTTCTTGATCCGGAAATTCTTCTATATATTCATGCAGCCAAACCGCCCAATTCTTGGAGGTAGATATTTTATTTCCCTCTAAATTTAAAAACTCATTTGCGGGAACATTTTCTGGTAATATGTAATTTCCTGAAGCTTTTAGAATACACGGGAAAATAATACAGTGAAAAACAATGTTATCTTTTCCAATAAAGTGGATCAGGGAAGTTTCTTTATCTTTCCAATAAGGTTCCCAATCTTTATTGTTTTTTGCTGCCCATTCTTTGGTCGAAGAAATGTATCCTATTGGAGCATCAAACCAAACATATAGAACTTTTCCATCAGCACCGTCAACAGGAACAGGAATACCCCAATCTAAATCACGGGTAACAGCCCTTGGTCGGAGTCCATCATCTACCCATGATTTTACTTGTCCATAAACATTAGGTTTCCAATCCTCTTTATGTCCTTCAATAATCCATTTCTTCATAAAGTCCTGGTACTGATCTAAAGGTAAAAACCAATGTTTTGTCTTTTTTAAAACAGGTATGGCACCAGATAAGGTTGATTTCGGATAAATCAATTCAGTAGCATTCAAAGAACTTCCACATTGTTCACATTGATCTCCGTAGGCTTCAGGGTGCTGACACTTAGGGCAAGTACCTGTAACAAATCGATCAGCTAAAAATTGATTTGCCTTAGGATCGTACAATTGCTCGGTTACTTCCTCAGAGAACTTTCCAGTATCATTCATTTTTGTAAAAATTTCTGAAGCTGTTTCATGATGAATTTCTGATGAGGTACGAGAGTAATTGTCAAATGAAATTCCCAACTGATCAAATGAAGTACGAATCATTTGGTCGTATTTATCAATAATCTCTTTTGGGCTGATACCTTCTTCTTTTGCTCGTATTGAAATGGCAACCCCATGTTCATCGCTTCCGCAAATAAAGACAACATCTTTTTTTTGGGCACGCAAATAACGACTGTAAATATCTGCTGGAACATACACTCCAGCGAGGTGTCCAATATGAATAGGACCGTTTGTGTAGGGAAGTGCAGCAGTTATGGTGTATCGTTTTGCAGTAAGAGCCATAAAAATAATTTTCACAAAAATAAGCCTTTTTTCTTAGGCGGTATACTATTTTGTGTAGGTCAATCCAAATTTATTATGAGTGAATCCTTCACCTTCGGTCAAATTGCAAGAACAAAAATCTTCAGCATATCACAAAAATAAAAGGTATACCATTTCAGAACAGAATTACAGATATCGAAAAGCAGAGATCGATATCATTACTATTCGAGATGATTTTATTGCTTTTGTTGAAGTAAAAGCACGATCATCACCTTTTTTTTGGGAACTCAGAGTCTTTTGTCAGCAAGAAAATAATTCAGTTATTGATAATGGCAATAGACGCTTACATTCAAAATAAAAACCTTCAAGGTGAAGTTCGTTTTAAATCATAACTTATTTAGTTGAAAAGGGTCAATGGATGGGTGAACATATTGAAAATACCTTTTATTCTTTTTGACAAATTGTTACAAAAAAAACAATTTGTATATATTTTCCATACTTTTGATTTGTATTTAACAATTTTATCAATGAAAACTATCTCTTCAGCGGTTGAGAATTACATCAAAACTAAACCTTTTTTATCAACAGCCTTATCACAGGGAATCATAAATTTAACTTCTTTGGCACGACAAATTCAACCTGAAATTGAAATTACACTTCAAAAAGAAGTAAGAAATGGAGCAATAGTGATGGCTTTGAAAAGAATTTCAGACAACATGGAATTTCTTTCAACTCACAAAATTATAAAGGTTTTGAGAGAAATAGGGGACATCACAGTTCGGTCATCACTGGTTGATTACAGTTTTAAAATCTCGGACACCTTACTGAGTGCTCAATCTTCTTTTTTGTCACAGGTCAACGATAATAAGTCTGCTTTTTACACTTCATCTAGAGGAGTGTCAGAATCCAATATTGTAATAAGCGGTAATATGAGTCATTTGATTGAAACCTATTTTAGCGAGGAACTTTTACTAGAAAAATCTGAAAATTTATCTTCTGTCACAATAAAGCTTCCCACAGAGAATGTTTACATCCCGGGGATCTATTATTTTATTTTTCAACGCTTGTCTTGGGAAGGAGTCAATATTATACAAGTCATATCGACTTCTAATGAATTTACAATTCTGGTTGATGAAGATTCAGTGAACACAGCTTTTAAAGTGATTAAGGACCTGAAGTCACTCTAGGTCAGGAAGAAGATCAAAAGCTTGTTTTACAGAACTTACCTTGTTAAAAGCAAGTCGCAATCTTAAACCATTTTTGGTTTGTTTTTCTTTAATGTTTACCCGGTTTGGATTTTGTTGAACCCAAACCAAGAGTTGGTGGAAACGATCAGTTTGGTAAAATGCGCTTTCTTGGTTAGCAATAAAATATCCAATGCACTGATTTTTTTTCAGCAAAATGCGTTCAATTCCCAAATGAGCGGCTTTCCATTTCAAACGAACACTATCCAACAAAGCTTCGGCCTCATGGGGCAAGGGTCCAAATCGATCTTCAATCTCCTTTTGGTATGCCTCTAGTTCATTTTCACCCTTCAAAGCTCCTAAACGTTTGTAGAGTGTAAGACGCTCACTTACGCTATTGATGAAGTGATCTGGGAATAGCACTTCTAAGTCTGTGTCAATTTGAATTTCCTTAACAAAGGTTTTTGGATCTCCTTTTTCAGATTTACCATACAAGGATTTGAATTCATTTTCTTTCAACTCATCAATGGCTTCTTTCAAAATCTTCTGATAAGTTTCAAATCCGATATCGTTTATGAAACCACTTTGTTCTCCTCCTAGTAAATCTCCTGCTCCTCGAATCTCTAAATCTTTCATGGCAATTAGAATGCCAGATCCCAGAGCTGCAAATTGTTCGATGGCTTGAATTCTTTTTTGGGCATCACTCGATAAGACATTGAAGGGTGGAGTAATAAAATAACAAAATGCTTTTTTATTACTTCTCCCAACACGACCTCTCATTTGATGGAGATCACTCAACCCAAAGTTTTGCGCGCTGTTTATAAAAATTGTATTGGCATTGGGAACATCCAATCCATTTTCGACAATTGTTGTTGCCACTAAGATATCGTAGCTACCATCCATAAATCCCAAAAGATTTTCTTCCAGTTTTTTCCCGTCCATTTGGCCATGGCTGATACGAATTCGTGCATCAGGAATAAGTCGTTGAAGCAAACCAGCTACTTCGGTGATGTTTTCCACGCGGTTGTGAATGAAAAAAACTTGACCCCCACGTTCTATTTCATAGGAAATACTATCTCGAATCGACTCCTCATTAAAACGGATTACCTCACTTTCAATGGGGTATCGATTAGGCGGGGGAGTTGCAATAACGGACATGTCTCTGGCCGCCATTAAACTGAATTGAAGCGTACGCGGAATGGGAGTAGCAGTAAGTGTTAATACATCAACATTGGTTTTGAGTGCTTGGAGTTTTTCTTTGACTGCAACTCCAAATTTTTGTTCTTCATCAACAACCAAAAGACCAAGATCTTTGAATTCTACACCTTTACCAACCAATTGATGTGTACCGATCAGAATATCGATTTTACCAGCTTTGAGATCCTCAATGATTTGTTTTTTGTCTTTTGCCGAACGAAAGCGGTTGAGGTAATCTACACGAACAGGAAGGTTTTCTAGGCGTTTAGAAAAATTCTTAAAATGTTGAAAAGCTAGAATGGTAGTTGGAACTAAGACAGCAACTTGTTTGCTGTTATCAACTGATTTGAATGCTGCTCGAATGGCTACTTCAGTTTTTCCAAAACCAACATCTCCACAAACCAATCGATCCATAGGTTGCTCCCTCTCCATATCTTTTTTGACATCGGCAGTTGCTGAGCTTTGATCTGGAGTATCTTCAAAAAGAAAAGAAGCCTCCAGTTCGTGTTGTAGATAACTATCTGGATCACATGCATAACCAATTTTTTGACGTCTTTTTGCATAGAGCTCAATCAGATTAAATGCAATCTGTTTAACTCGGGTTTTTGTTTTCTGTTTTAGATTTTTCCATGCAGCTGAACCCAATTTATAAATCTTGGGAACCTTTCCATCTTTACCATTAAACCTTGAGATTTTGTGTAAAGAATGAATACTGAGGTACAGGATATCGCGGTCTGCGTAAACAAGTTTAATTGCTTCCTGCTGATTCCCCTCAACATCAATTTTTTGAAGACCACCAAACTGACCAATACCATGATCTATGTGGGTCACATAATCTCCTACTTTTAGATGGGTAAGCTCCTTTAGGGTAAGTGCTTCTTTTTTTGCTTTAGTAGTTTTGAGTTGGTATTTGTGATAGCGTTCAAAAATTTGATGATCGGTAAAACAAGCAATTTTAACATCAACGTCTTCAAATCCCTGAAAAAGCGGAGTAACTAGGGTTTTGTAGTGTACAATTTCTTCACCTTCCTCAAAAATATCTTTGAACCTTTGGGCTTGTTGCTCACTCGCACAACAGATGTAGTTTTGATAACCCTTTTCGTGGTTTTCGTTGAGGTAATTGATCAAACGATCAAACTTCCGGTTAAATGCAGGTTGGGGACTTTGTTTGAAAAATATCTTCTCTTGCTTTGGGAGCGCATTAGTCTTGCTCAAACTTAGCGAAGAAAGCGAGGATGCTGCTCGAATAAAATCTTCTTTTGAGGTAAACAAAATATCGGGAGCCAAGTTTTGGGTTTCGGTTTCTAATTTTTCAAAGCTTTCAACTGCTTCTCCAAAATAGTGTTCTATTCGAGCACCGATAAAATCAAAATTTTGAGTAATCAACAATCCTTTGGGTGCAATTACCTCAATCAAGTTTTTCCTCTTGGCTTTGGTAAAACCTTCAGAAGTATTTGGGAGTAACTGAATTTTGTTGCGAGGCGAAATAGAAAGTTGAGTTTCTACGTCAAAACTCCTCAAGCTTTCTACCCGATCATCGTAAAATTCAATTCGGAAGGGATGTTGATTTGAAAAAGAAAATACATCGATAATTCCACCTCGAACAGAAAACTCTCCAGGTTGGGTTACGAAATCAACCCGTTCAAATTGATATTCGAAAAGTAATTCGTTTATAAAATCAATTGATAATATACTGTCTTTTACAATTTCAAGGGTATTTCTTTTTAAGGTAGTTTGAGAAACTACTTTTTCGAAAATTGCTTGCGGGTAGCTGACTATGAGTTTAGGTTTTTTAGAATTCCCCAACTTGGTTAAAACCTCTGATCGAAGCAGCACATTAGCATTATCTGTAGTTTCTGTTTGATAGGGTTTTCGATAACTCGAAGGAAAAAAAAGGACGTTATTATTTCCAAGAATCCGTTCAAAATCATTAAGCTGATAAGCAGCTTTTTCGCGATCCTCACAGATAAAAAGCATTGTTTTACCAACTATTTTGAAACTATTTGCTAGTACAAAACTGATTCCAGAACCTACGGTTCCTTTCAAAAATAAACTAGAATCATTCCTTAAAAGTCGTTCTTCTAGCGCTTTTTGATTTTGTGTATCCGAAAAAGAAGTGATCAAAGATTCGATCCGTATTATTTTTTGCAAATATAGGGTCATTTTTTTTCTTTTACCTCTTTCTTTATAATTTGTGTTGAGAAACAGAACCCCTTTATTCTGATTCATTTTTGTGGCTGTTCGAAAAAATAATAAGAAATTTTTATTTCACACAAATCAGTTAATAACTCCCCATAAAACATGTTCAATTCTCCAATTGAATTTGTTATTTTCGTTTATATGTTTATCATCTTCGATACCGAAACAACAGGACTTCCCAAACGTTGGAATGCTCCTTTAGCTGATTCTGAAAACTGGCCCCGATGTATTCAAATTGCATGGCAAGTTCATGATGAAAGAGGAGGGTTGATTTCTCATGAAGATTATTTGATAACTCCCGACGGGTTTACTGTGCCTTTCGACGCAGAACAGATTCATGGAATATCCACGGAATTGGCTTTTGATCAGGGTCGACCTTTAGAGGAGGTGCTTAATCTTTTTACTCAAGCTTTATCTCAAGCGGAATATGTTGGGGGTCATAATGTAAGTTTTGACCTCAATATTATTGGAGCTGAATACTTGCGTATTGGAGATCATAATCCTTTGGAGAATGTCCAAGTCATTGATACCTGTACCGAAGAAACAGCGACCTTATGTAAGATTCCTGGTGGACGAGGAGGTAAATTCAAGCTTCCGACTCTAACAGAGTTGTATGTTTATCTTTTTGAAATGGGCTTTGGCGAGGCTCATAATGCAACTGCAGACGTAGAGGCAACCACTCGTTGCTTCCTAGAATTGCTTCGCAAAGATCAATTACACCCTAAAGTTTTAGCAGGAAAAAAAGACCTCCTCAATGCCCTAAAGGAACAAGACGATATCACATCATTAATTGGATTAACGCATCAAAACTTAAAAGAAGCTTCAAAAAAATTAGTTCAAGCAGAAGAACCTGCCCCAGCAAAACCATTGTCGGATACTTTGAGTCCAGAACTTGAGGATTCGCCTTTTGTGCATTTACACAATCATTCTCAGTTTTCGGTACTTCAAGCGACTTCCAAAATGAGTCAAATGGTTAAGATTGCTTCAAAGCATCAAATGCCGGCAATAGCTCTTACCGATCATGCAAATTTGATGGGTGTTTTTCATTTCATAAAAGCGATAAATAATCATAATAAAGAGTCGGATTCAGAAGCACAAATCAAACCCATCGTGGGTTGCGAGTTCTATGTTTGTGAAGACCACAAAGATAAAACACGACGTGACGATGGTTATCAAATTGTATTTCTAGCAAAGAATAAAAAAGGCTATCACAATTTAGCCAAGATGACATCGATCGCCTATATTGAAGGGTTTTATTACGTCCCAAGAATTGATCGTACCATTGTTGAACAATACAAAGAAGATCTCATTGTTCTGACTGGAAACTTGTATGGAGAAGTGTCTTCAAAAATTTTAAATATCGGAGATCGTCAGGCAGAGGAAGCTTTGCAATGGTGGCACCAAATGTTTGGAAAAGATCTTTACATTGAGATCATGCGCCATGGACAAGAAGACGAAAAACGAGCAAATGAGGTTTTAATTTCTTTGTCACAGCAATATCAAATTCCATTAATTGCTTCAAACAACACGTATTATGCTGATAAAGAAGAAGCGAATGCTCATGACATTTTACTCTGTGTAAAAGACGGTGAAAAACAAGCAACACCAATTGGAAGAGGTCGAGGGTTTCGATACGGTTTTCCCAATCAAGAATACTACATCAAGTCGCCTAAGGAAATGAAGTCTCTTTTTGAAGATTTGCCCGAGGCGATTTTGAACATTGAAGCGCTGATTGATAAAATTGAACCTTTTGAATTGGCAAGAGAAGTGTTGCTTCCAAAGTTCGATATTCCAGAAGAATATTTAGTTTCAGAAGACCCAGATGGGAAACTAGGAGAAAATAATTTTCTTCGCCATTTGACCTATGAAGGTGCCAAAAAAAGATACGGGACACTGTCTGATGACATAACGGAGCGAATTGATTTTGAATTGAGTGTTATTGCCAATACGGGCTATCCTGGGTATTTTCTGATTGTTCAAGATCTGATAGCCGCAGCCCGAGACATGGGGGTTTCGGTTGGTCCGGGTCGAGGTTCAGCAGCTGGATCTGTTGTTGCATACTGTTTGTGGATTGTTAATTTGGATCCCATCCAGTACAACCTTCTTTTTGAACGTTTCCTCAATCCCGACCGGGTCAGTATGCCCGATATCGATATTGATTTTGATGACGAAGGTCGTGGAAAGGTAATGGATTATGTAATCGAAAAATATGGTTCAAATCAGGTGGCACAAATCATAACTTATGGGACTATGGCTGCAAAATCCTCTATTCGAGATACTGCTCGTGTATTGGATTTAGGATTGAATGAAGCTGACCGGATTTCTAAAATGTTACCCAACATCAAGCTGTCGAAGATTTTTGGACTTGAAGAAAAAGAACTTAAGAAAAACCTGAGAGCTGACGAATTTCAAAAAGTAAAAGAATTTTTATCACTTGCAGAAGAAACAAGTTTGTCCGGCGAAACCATACAACAAGCAAAGGTTTTGGAAGGTTCCTTGAGAAATACGGGAATCCATGCTTGTGGCGTAATCATTACACCAGATGACATTACCAAATTTGTTCCTGTTGCTACAGCAAAAGATTCTGATTTGTTTGTAACACAGTTTGATAACTCTGTAGTAGAAGATGCGGGCTTGTTGAAAATGGATTTTTTAGGATTGAAGACCTTGACTTTAATTAAAGACACGGTCAAGCTGGTCAAATACAAACACAACATAGATCTAGATCCAGATTCTTTTCCATTGGATGATGTAAAAACCTATGAACTGTTTCAACGGGGATACACTATCGGGATTTTTCAGTATGAATCTGCTGGGATGCAGAAATATTTAAAAGATTTAAAACCTACCGTCTTCGCAGATTTGATAGCAATGAATGCTTTGTATCGTCCGGGTCCTCTAGAGTATATTCCGAGTTTTGTAGCACGAAAAAATGGAAAGGAAGAAATTTCCTATGATTTGGACGATATGGAGGAATACCTTCAAGAGACCTATGGGATAACCGTTTATCAAGAGCAGGTGATGTTACTTTCTCAAAAAATCGCTGGCTTTACCAAAGGTGAGGCAGATGTTTTGCGAAAAGCAATGGGTAAAAAAATACATGCACTGTTGGATAAGTTGAAACCTCAATTTATTGAAGGCGGAACAGCCAACGGACATGAAGCTGAAAAATTAGAGAAAATATGGAAAGACTGGGAGGCGTTTGCTTCCTACGCGTTTAATAAATCGCATTCGACCTGTTACGCTTGGATTGGATATCAGACTGCCTATTTAAAAGCACATTATCCTGCCGAATACATGGCTGCCGTTTTGTCTAATAACATGAGCGACATCAAGCAGGTTACCTTTTTTATGGAAGAGTGCCGCCGAATGGGACTCAATGTACTTGGACCCGATGTCAACGAATCCTTTTACAAGTTTACCGTAAACGACCAACAAGCTATTCGCTTTGGTATGGGCGCCATAAAAGGAGTTGGTAAAGGAGCTGTGGAGACTATTATTGAACATCGAAAAGATGCACGCTACTCGTCTGTTTTTGATTTGACCAAAAGAATTGATTTGCGTGCAGCAAATAAAAAAGCACTTGAAAACTTGACATTGGCGGGGGGGTTAGATTCATTTGGAAACTGCCACCGCGCACAATATTTCAACCCTGATGGAGATGGAATAATTTTTCTGGAGAAAGCAATCCGCTATGGAGCTAAATATCAAGAAAATCTGAACTCTTCTCAAACCAACTTGTTCGGAGACGATAGTGAAGAACAGATTCAAGAAATCAAAATTCCCAACTGCGAATCATGGGGTACGCTGGAGTTTTTGAAAAAAGAAAAGGCAGTTGTCGGAATTTATATTTCTGCTCATCCGCTAGACGATTTCAAACGCGAGATGAAATATTTTTCTTCAGCTACTTTTGATGTATTAAATGATTTGGATCCATTGAAAAACAGAGATTTAAGTTTTGGTGGAATCATCAACGATGTGGAACATTTGGTAAGTAAAACTGGAAAGGGGTGGGGCAAGTTTTCTATTGAAGATTTTTCTGACCAATATGAATTCAAAATCTTTGGAGAAGATTATCTAAAATACAGACACTTCATACTGCCAAATAATTTTGTTCGTCTACGTATTCGAGTAGCTGAGGGGTGGAGGAATCGTGAAACGGGACAACTAGGACCTCCAAGAATTCAATTTAATAATTTTGAAATGCTCCACGATACCCTAAAAAACAATGTTAAGAAAATTACTTTGATGTTTGAAATTAAGCAGCTCAACGAAGAAAGGGTAAGTGAACTCAAAAAGGTTTTTAGTTCTTTTAAAGGAAAAAAACCTCTGTATGTTGATGTTTTTGATTCGGAAGAGAAAATTAAATTAACACTCCCCAGCAGAAAGCAACGTCTTGAAGTTAATAATGAATTACTGTCGGTTTTGGAACAACAAAATATACCCTATCAATTAAATTAGGATATATGATTTAAGAATTAGAAAATCAGATGCTGAAACTGCCTTATGCTAAAAAAAAAGATACATTTGTAAAAAATAAATAATATTATGGCTTTAGAAATAACAGATGCAAACTTTGATAAAATTGTTTTAAAATCTACTAAACCTGTATTGGTTGACTTTTGGGCAGCATGGTGTGGACCTTGCCGTATGGTCGGACCAATAATTGAAGAAATTAGTACTGATTTTGAAGGAAAGGCAGTAGTTGGAAAACTTGATGTGGATTCAAATCAAGAATTTGCTGCTAAATATGGAGTGCGAAATATCCCAACAGTTTTGGTGTTCAAAAACGGTGAAATCGTTGATCGTAAAGTGGGTGTATCTCCTAAAACTGCTTACGCAGAGGCACTTGATGCATTGATCTAAAACCCCTTACTAAATTTTATTCTATTTAATAGAATTTTTATTTTTAGATAACAAAAATGCAATGTATATTTGCAACCGTCCAAATAGGTCTGGTAGTTCAGCTGGTTAGAATCCCTGCCTGTCACGCAGGGGGTCGCGGGTTCGAGTCCCGTCCAGACCGCACAGTCACAACGATAACCTTCTCATTTTTGAGAAGGTTATTTTTTTTAAGAGTGTTCCAAATGGGGTGAGAACTAAATTGAGTGCTAAATATTGATTTTTGTTCGGACGAACAGAAGTTATCAAAACAAAGTATAATTTGTAATTTCACAACCCAAGGTCAAATAAATAGAATTGTGAACAACAAGATATCTTTATTTTTTACAATTATATCCTTAATATTTTTTTAAAGTCTAGGTTATACTCAAAATAAAAAAACCCTCTAGTTGATTTTAGAGGGTTTTTTAATATCATGAAGCAGACTTCATTTCATGTATTAATTAATTAGAGGAAAAGAATAAAGTGGTATCATCTGATCTATTATAAAAAGTCACGGTTTTTTCAGAAAGCTCAATTATTTCTATTATATCAGAAGCATCATCTATTTCATTATCATCACTCCTAGCATAAAACCTGGGTGGTCCAGGTTCATCTATCCAAGTCCAAGTCCCATAATCAACCTCTGGTCCTTCTGAACCACCCAGTTCAGAAAAAACATAGGTACCATATGCTGACATGTCAAGTTTTAGTGAAGTAGGACCTGAACAGTTTGGTATTTGAATATCTACACAATTGATGGCTCCATTAGCATCAGCAGTACAAACTTCATCGAAACAATAACCCTGACCCAGCGATGATAATGCATCTACAAGAGATCCATCTCCCCTTCCCTCTGAAACAGAATCTAAGCTCCAATTACCATTAATTAATAAAGCATGATCAGTTGAGCTCACATAAGAATTTGGGCCTGTCACATTTGCTGTATCGGAAGTTGTTAAAGAAGGATCTACAGCAGCATAACTTTGATCCATAGGTTCATCTTTTCCAACATCAGTATAAACACCCGAAAGGTCGTTACAAGATGTCCAACCGATATCTTCAGGAATGTTTAAATCAATATCAAACGTAGCAGAGATACCATCGCCGATTTCGACAACAACTACATTAGTTAAAGTTGCAATTTTCACATCTCCATCCCCTGAGTTATAAAATAAATCAACGCTAGAAACATTTCCTTGTGAATCTTCACTTAAATCATAGTAACCATAAGCTACAGTAAGTTTGTCATTAAAAATTAGTCCCATATAATAAGTTTCATCATCAAATTCAATAAAATCGAAATCACAACTTAACGTTTTAGATTTATTAAATGATTTTTCAGGATTAGAAAAATCCCATTTCCCATAGATAATTTTCTTTGCCTCTGCTGGGGTTTGTTCAGAAAGTGTTCCTACAGCTGTTAAACTGGGAAGTACTAAGGGAACTGGAGCTGCAATTACAGTGATTGTTCTAATTAAAGAAATTGAATTTCCTGCAGCATCTGAAGCAGAATACGTTAGGATATATTCTCCTAGAGTACTAGTATCGACATTTCCAGAAGTTGTTATAGAAGAGGTGATATCACCATCAATATTATCAGAAGCTGTGGCACCTGCGTCTGAATATGATGTTCCTTTTTGGATAGTAATTGAAGAAGCACCAATAAGAGAAATTACAGGTTTGGCTATATCAACGGATGCATCCACACCACCAGGAGGAGGATTTGCAGGATCTTTATCACAGGATGATAATAAAAGTGTACTAACAAGTATAAGATTTAAAACTTTTTTCATTTTCATTTTTTTTGTAAATATACTTAATAAAAAATCAAATAGTAGTTAGAATTTATCCTAAGTATGGATATTTCTAGGATTACTATTTTTTTATCTTTAAAATTCTTGTCCAAAGTACTCTACGCTTCCAGAAAACCAGCTCTTACTTAATATAACTTGACAGTCACTGCAAGAACCATTGGAACTGGCGTTGATGTAATACAAAACATTTGTAATAGATTGGTTCAATTAACTCTTACATGGATAGATTCAGGTGGGACCACCAACAGAAACCGTAATAGTATTTAAAACAGGCTATTGCGGTTTTTTATCACCTATTTGGTATCAAACCTCTCGGTTGTTGTACGTTCAATTATGTAAAAAGCTTAAAAAGTCAAACTTAAAACTCTAATTTGACACCTCCGTACCTAAAATTAAATCCACTTTTTTATAGGGTGAGTACTAAATTGAGCACTAAATATTAACTTTTGTTCGCACGAACAGAAGTTGTTAAGCTTAGCTGTATTAATTAATTTTTCACAACATACTTTTTACTCAAAGTAGAATAATTTTTCAATTTTAATATTAAGTTTCTGCGCTAATTTTAGAGCTAATTCTAAAGTAGGTTTATATCTGTATCTTTCAATTGAAATAATTGTTTGTCTACTGACTCCAACATTAGTGCCTAGTTCTTCTTGAGTTAAACCCTTTTTCTGCCTGACTTCTTTCAAGTTGTTTTTTAATATCATTTTAAACAGTTTTATATAAGTAAAACTGATATAATGACTTTATAATAGATATAAATGCAAGTAGTACAAGAATAAAAAAAACAATTCCACCATCTGTTAATTGAAAGCTATTATATAATTC
>CAJWBA010000019.1 GCA_913020155.1 uncultured Flavobacteriales bacterium | reverse complement strand
TTTGATCAGAGGTTTTATAAGTTGTCCAGGAGAACCCGAAGAATTTCTTGATTCGGATCCAATTAATATTAGTGTATGTCCACCTGATTTTACGGTTAGCGAAAATTTTGTAACGGTTAATGAGTCAGGAACTAATACCAGTAGTGTATTGATCGGATTGGTGCATAAACCTGATTCAAATGTTGTTTTATCTATTACAATTGTTGATCCATCAGAGGTTAGTGTATCTTCAACTACCCTCACCTTTACACCTTTGAATTGGAATAATCAAAAATTGATAACTATAACAGGTGTTGACGACACGATACGTGATTCCGATATAACTAGTAATTTGATTGTATCTATTGTTGATAGCCTGTCAGATGATGACTTTGATTTATTGATTGATAAAACAATTCAAGCACGAAATTTAGATGATGATTTAGAAGTTTGTTTTACCAGAAATTTTGATAGTTCAGAGTTTGCAATAAATAATTCAGCAATTCATCAAGGAGCAGGTCTTTATAGAATTACACCGAATTTAAATACTCAATCTGGATCAGTTTGGTATCAAAGAAGGCTGGACCTCAGAGTTGAATTTACTTTTGATGTTGATTTAAATTTTGGAAACAGCGATAGTGGGGCAGATGGAATTGCATTTGTACTGCAAAATTTAGATTTGGGTCAGGGTACCTCTGGTGGTGGCTTGGGTTATGGCGGAATAACTCCGTCTTATGCAATTGAAATGGATACATACAGAAATGGTCATGACCCCAATAGTGGAGCCGATCACATTGGATTTATTCTCAACGGTGACTCATCAATGAATCAACAAGGATCCCCTGATACAATTGAAACCATCAATCTTGAAGATGGGAATTGGCATAATATACTAATAAAGTGGAACCCCCAATCAACTATTTTATCTTATACGTTTACTCACAATAACGGAACTGTTTATTCCGATAGCAAGTCCATTGACTTGATAGGAACAGTATTGAATTCTAACATCGCTTACATGGGTTTTACGGCATCTACAGGGGGTGCTAAAAATGAACAAAGTGTTCGTTTTGATAATAATTCACTCTGTATGACAGATGAAATTTTAACCCCAACAGGTGCAAGTAGTCAAACTTTTTGTTTACAAGCTTCTCCAACTTTGAATGATATTATTGTGGACAACGGGTCTGACGCTGGGGGAACGCCTTACAATGGAGTTTGGTTTTCAACTCCTATTGGTTCTGCTTCTGAACTCCCAATTACAAACGAGTTGGTAAATGGAGCTACATATTATATTGAGGCTGCTAATCTTTCTGACACTTCCAATATTGATTACCGTAACAGTTTGAATCGATTAGCTGTTACTATCTATCTTACGGACGGTTCTTATACGCTTGTACCTCCAATTTTAAATCTGACAGAAGGCAGTACGGTTTCCACCTTTTCTTTGGTCTTGAATGATCCTCCTACTAGTCCTGTAACTTATGATATAGCTTCTTCAGATTTAACTCAGATGACTGTATCAACTTCATCAATTACCTTTACTCCCTCTAATTGGAATGTTTCTCAAATTGGAACTGTAACAACCGTTGATAACTCAATTGCTGATGGGACTCAGACTGCAAATTTTACGGTACGAATTAATGATCCTCTTTCAGATGATTGCTATGTTAACCCGAATCCCCTGCCAACTTATGCAATTCAAATAGTAGATGATGAGGTAGCAGGATTTTTACTTAGTACAGTTTCAGGAACTTTGACCGAAAATAATCCTCAGACTGCAAGTGTTTCAGTGGTTCTGACAGCAGAACCGTTGACTGATGTTATAATAGATATAAAAAGTTTGGACTTAACAGAGGTTACCGTTGGTACAACAAGCCTAACCTTTACTCCATTGAATTGGAACATAGCTCAAACTATTGTTTTGAATTCAGTAGATGAATTGACTGTTGATGGAACCCAAACAGCAAGTATTTCAGCAAGTATTAATTCAGCTTCCGACTCGGCATTTACCTCTTTAGCCTCTCAAACAGCCACGGTCAATAATGCAGATAATGATTCAGCTGGTTATTCTTTGTCACCCCTTACCGGAGTTTTAATAGAGGGAGATTCACAAACGGCTAGTTTTACAATAATTCTCGATTCGCAACCGGCTACTGATGTTGTTTTAAATTTAACCATAAATCCTAATGATGAAGTTTCGTCCTCTGTATCTAGTGTTCGATTTACCTTCGCAAATTGGAATGTATCTCAAACAATAACAGTTTCTAATTTTGATGATTTTTTGATAGATGGTACTATTGTATCGTCTATTACTTTTGATGTTGATTCAAGTTCAGATATTGAATTTAGTTCCCTTGCTTCACAAACCATACTGGCTCCAAATTTAGATAATGAAATCGCTGGATTTACTCTAAGTGCAATTGGGGGTGGTTCCCTTCAGGAAGCATCCTCGGCTAATGTAAGTTTCACGATAGTTTTGGATGCACAACCGAGTCTTGCAGAGATTATAATTATAGATATTACAAGTATTGATTTAACCGAAGTAAATGTTGAGGGTTTATCAACTCCAAAGGTATTTACCAGTGCAAATTGGAATGTCCCTCAGACTGTAATATTGAATAGTGTAGATGATATAATATTGGATGGAACAACAACAAATTCTGTAACTGTAGAAGTTAATGCTTTATCAGCAAACTCGTTTTTAGCTGTCGCGAGTCAAAGCGTGAATGTTCAGAATTTAGACAACGAAATTCCAGGTTTTCAAGTTTCAAGTGTTTTAGGAGTCTTAACAGAGGCTGCTTCGCCTACAGCAAGTTTTGAAGTTATTCTTGATGTTGAACCTTTAACCAACGTAACCATAAATTTATTTTCAAACGACTCTACAGAAGCTGGTGTGGTCGCGCCTTCATTTTTAATATTTACTCCGACTTCTTGGAACGTTTCTCAAACAGTAAATCTATTTCAAGTCGATGATTTTTTAATTGACGGGAGTCAAAACTCTTCCATAACAGCATCCATAGATGCAGGATCCAATGCTGGTTTTTTGGCAGTGCCCTCAAAAGATGTTTTGGTAACAACACTTGATAACGATTTAGCGGGAATAACCATAGTTGTTTTGGATAATTTGTGTTCTGAAAGTGGAGATACTGCTCAATTTACGCTCCAACTAGATGCAATTCCAAGAGCAAATGTTACCATAGATCTTAATTCCAGTATGATTAGCGAAGCTACCGTAGGTGTAAATCAAGTTTTATTTACGCCTGCAAACTGGAATATTCCTCAAATAATTACGGTGACAGGAGTAGACGATTCACCACCAATTTCCGATGGGAGTCAATCCGTAACGATCTCTACTTTTAATGTAAACTCGACCGATGCAGATTTTAATGCAATAACAGATGCTCAGGTTGAGGATGTTGTAATAATGAATCAAGACAATGATGCACCAGGAATAGTTTTGAGTTTATTGAATAATAATTTTTTCACTTCTGAGAATGGTCAAACTGTAACTGTTCAGTTTCGACTTCTTTCACGACCACTGGGGGACGAGGATGTTGTTGTGCCTTTGTCTTTAGCTGGTGATATTGATGAGATAACTCTCAGTGCAAATAGCATAACAATAGAAGCTTCGAATTGGGATAATCCAGCAGAAAACCAGATTATTGTTACTGGGCAAGATGATTTTATCATTGATGGAACTCAATCAATAACCTTGATAACAGGAGATCCAAGCAGTATTGATTTTGACCACAATACTTTAACAGCCCAGGATGTTGCAGACGTAGAACTTTATAATTTAGATAATGATTCCCCTAGTTTGTTCGTCTCAGAACCACAAGCAGTTTCTGAGAATGCTAGTACTACATATTTGACTGTAAAGTTAACTACTAGTATTTCTATTTCAACTACGATTTTAATTATAGCTGAAGATCTAACCGAATTATCAGTAATTACACCTCAATTAGTATTTACTCCGACAAATTGGAATATTCCCCAGATAATAACAGTAATAGGGGTAGACGATTACATAATTGACGGTGACATAATTAGTAATGTTGTTATAAGTATAGATGCTCCTAATTCGGATCCTGACTACAGATCAATATTAGATGAAATTCGAAGCATAATTAATTTTGATAACGATAGGGATCAAGATAGTGACGGAGCTATTGATGCTTTGGATAATTGTATTCTCATTTCAAATTCAGATCAAGCAGATCTTGATTTGGATGGTATTGGAGATGTTTGTGATGATGATATTGATGGAGATGGTGTTTTGAATACAGATGAACTTGCTGATAATTCTGACCCAAACAATCCTTGTGAATTTATTTTTCAAAGCATCACTATAGATGTTCTAGGGACAGGAGATTGTGATTCGGATGGATTGATAAACAGTATCGATTTAGACGATGACAATGATGGGATTTTAGATACAGAAGAATTTTTTCAGGATGAAGATTCAGATGGGATACCCAATACTTTTGATCTAGACAGTGATAATGACGGTTGTTATGACGTACTTGAAGCAGGATTTAATGATCAAGATGATGATGGTATTTTAGGAACAGGAATAATTGAAGTTGATGCTCTGGGACAGGTAATAAATCATGGAGGGTATCTTGATCCTGCTGACATGAATCTCAACGGGGTTTATGATTTTAAGGAAGAAAATGATTTGATTCGTTTTGAAACTGAAGTAGCTCCCGTAACAAGGTATTCTTCAAATAGAATGGAATTTACCGTGGGTCTCTCTCTGGATAGTTTTGCCACCTATCAATGGCAAATAAATTTAGGGTCAGAAGAATTTCCTACTTGGATAAATGTCGAAGAAAGTAGTTTACAAAGAGGAACTAATACCAAGCAGCTGTTAATTCTTCAAGCTCCTAAAAGCTCAATAGACAAGCAATATCGAATTGTGGTAAACAATACAGCATTTGCTTGTCAAAACAGCCTGATTTCTAAAACTAAGGTAACGGAGTCTGGTTTGGTTATTCCAAATGCCTTTTCTCCAGACGGAGACGGTGTCAATGATACATGGGAAATTCAAGGTTTAAATTCTAGAGGAGGTTATGTAATTACAATTTTTAATCGTTGGGAAAATATTGTTTTTAAAACCAATCAATACAATAATGATTGGCAAGGGGAATCCGTAAATACAGCTTTACTTTCTTCAAATAACTTACTACCCGATGGCACCTATTTTTATCTGATAGAATGGGAAGACAATTCTCAACCCAATACGGGTTATGTTTACATTAAAAGAAGACAGAATTGATGAAATGGATACACTTATTTATTCTTTTTTGCTTTAGTCTGAGTCTCTCTTATGCTCAACAAGAATCAGCTTTTAATCATTACATGTTTAACCACCAATCCATTAACCCTGGTTATGCTGGAGCGAGGGGATTGTCAAGTTTTACCTCTATAGTTCGGTCACAATGGGCAGGTATTGAAGGCGCACCCTTAACCCAAACACTATCGTTTAATACGCCCATTACTTCAAAAAATTTAGGGTTTGGTCTGAGTGTTTTGAATGATAAAATAGGTCCAACTAGCAGCACATCATTTGATGTGGATCTATCCTATCACTTGCGACTAAATCGCAATGATCATAGGCTTTCAATAGGACTTAAGCTCGGTGCTTTAAATTATTTTTTAAATCCCGATATGATCAATACATTAACTGGAAATGATGCCTCTTTTGAGTCGACAGTGGATAAAAAAATAATGGCTAATATTGGTTTTGGAGCTTACTACTACACTCAGAAATTTTATCTCGGATTGGCTGTTCCGCGTATTTTAGAAAATAAGGATTTCGGTTTGGAACGCCATGCATATTTAATGGCAGGAGGTCTTTTTCAAATGAATAAAAGCTTACTTTTAAAACCAAGTTTTTTATTGAAACAAACGAAAACTGTAGCTGCCTTTGATGCTTCCCTATTATTGATAATAAACGAACGCTTTTGGACTGGTCTTCAAATTAGAAATGTAATTAATAGAAAAGATTTTTTCAACTTTGCTGAGGCAGGGTTAAGTGCATTGATTGGCATTCAGCTTGGCGAGAATTTATCTATTGGATATTCTTACGGTTTACCTGCCTCTATTACCAATAAGGGTTTAAATGCTTCATCGCATGAACTGATGATTCGTTTTGACTTAACACAGAAAGTTAAAGGTTATTTACGTTCACCAAGATTCTTTTAATTATGAAAAAAGTATTAAAATTTTTGACGTTTTTTTTAATGGGTGTTTCCATTCAAGCTCAACAAGAAACTGAAGTTTTTTCTACCGAGAACTGGGGGGATTATTATTATTTAAACCAAGATTTTGAAAAAGCAATATATTTTTTCTCAAGAACAAAAGACAACATATCTATTCGAACTCAACGAAATTGGGCATTGGCGTTGTGGGCTTTGGGAGAAAAAGATAAAGCCAGAATTCAGTATGAATCTGTTGTCAATTCCATTGATGCTAAGGTTGAAGATTATTATAATTTCGCAGATTTGTTAGCTGATGAGGTTTCTTTGTCCAATGAATACAGAAAAAAAGCCTTCCTCTTACCTTGGTCATCACCCAATTTATTTCAGAATGATAGTTTGTTGTTTAAAAAACGTTTTGATCAAGAGCAGGTGTATGATATTAATTCTGTCCTAGGGAACACAGAGGGATCTGAATTTGGAATGGTTTTTTTAGCACAAGACGATCAAAGCTCTGTTTTTTATCTATCTGAACAAGATCAAACAAAGGCTTCTGCAAAGGTCATGAAACGAATCAAAACAGATTATCCTATTTATAATTTTTACAAAGCAAACTTTGATAAAAAAAACTTTTCACTGTCAAACAAAGTTGAACTTAATACCTCCATCAATTCGCTTTATCAAGAGGGCCCTGGTAGTTATGATCCCGATACAGAATATTTTTATTTTACGAGAAGTGCCTATAAATTAGATAAAAGCAAAACATTACAATTAAATTTATATAAAATCCGTTTATCCGATTTAAATCAAAATAAATCACCTGTTGCGCTTCCTTTCAATGTGGATGGTTATTCAACAATTCACCCGAGTCTATGTCCCGACGGATCCAGATTATACTTTGCCAGTGATCGTCCTGGCGGATTTGGAGGAATGGATTTATATGTTGTTTCAATTGAGAACGGAACGTTTTCAGAACCGATTAATTTAGGCTCTGATATTAATACAGAAGGAAACGAGGTGTTCCCGTATTCCTATAACGACCGATTTCTGTTCTTCACTTCAAATGGAAGAAATGGAATAGGCGAAATGGATGTTTTTTTAGCCGAAAATCGAATTGAAAAGCGTTGGGGAGTATACGTATTGGGGAAGGGTATTAATACTACTGACGATGATTTTGCTTTTGTTTTGAATCAAGATCTTTCACTAGGTCATTTATCATCTAATAAATCTGGAGGTAAAGGAGCTGATGATTTATATGCTTTTGAATTTAGTCCAAAGATCCAAGGTATAGAAGATTTTTATCAATTCACCCCTTCGGACACTCTTGTTGTTGCTTTGAATAACGTATTAACCAATGATCAGTTAGAACTGGAACAAGAAGACCCTTTACAACGGTTAGTAGAAAAAGAAGTTGAGGTTGCCAGACTACCATTGTACGGTCAACTTCAATTGAATAAAAACGGGTCTTTTTTTTATAAAAATAATACGCCGCTTCAACCCACAGATTCTTTTGCTTATCGACTTTTGAGTAGCAAAGGTAATTCTAAAGAAGTATGGGTCCACTTGAGAAGAGCTGAGATAACTGAGGAAGATCTCAGTACTTTGTTGGCTGACACTTTCTCACCTATCTTTTATGATCTTGACGAGAGTGCAATATTAGATACTTACCGAGATCGTGTGAATAAGGTAGTTGTTGTTATGCAAGAAAATCCAACTCTCGAAGTTGAAATCAGTTCCTACACGGATTGCAGATCCAATTCGGAATATAATTTATTGTTATCTAGTCGAAGAACACAATCCATACTTGCATATGTAAAAAAACGGATTTCAAATCCGGAACGAATTTATGGGAAAGGATATGGTGAAGATATTGGATCAACATTATTCAAAAAAGACTACGCTTTGGTAGCAGGAAGTTTTTATGATTTGGCCAATACAGAGATTTTAATGAATAAATTGGTAGAAAAGGGATACGAGCCCTTTACACAAAAATTTGGAAACCGTATTAGAGTACTTTTTTCACCTCTAGATTCAAAAAATGAAATCAACAGAATAAGAAAAGAACTTAAAGATTCTGGAATGGATACTTGGGTATTGATAAACCCATGTTTGCAACTGACAGAGGAGGAACACCTACAAAAAAGAAGAACCGATTTCAAGGCAATACGCTTGTAGTTATTCTTTGAAAATACTCATGTTTTTGTCGTAAATGGGACTTTCTATAGCTAGGAAATCCAAGACACTATGAAAAACATGGTGTTGTGATAAGAACTCATTCTTTTTGAGTTTTTTATAATTATTAGATTGCCATACAATAAATGGAATATCCAATTGCTCTTTAGGTGCTATACTCTTTGGGATTCCATGCATGTACAAGTTTTTTTCCCCTAAAGACTCACCATGATCAGAAACATAAAGCATTAGACTATTGTATTCAGCCAATTGCTTCAATTCATCAATAAGAGTAGCTAGCATATAATCTGTGTAAACGATGGTGTTGTTGTATGCATTGATTAACTCTTCTTGGGTACATTTCCCCAATTCAACCACCTTACATACGGGTTTGAATTTATTAAACTTTGGAGGGTACTTTTTGTAATATGTTGGACCGTGACTTGTGCTTGTATGTAAAATGATCAGTATTTTATTTTTTTTACTGACTTGGATTTGTTCCTTTAAATTGCTCAGTAAAATCTCATCATATTCACATCCCTCTCCTTGGCATTGTTTTTTTAAATCTACTCTTTTTTGGTAGTTCTGAATTCTCACATTTGGTTCTCCCCAATTATTGGTTCTCCAAATGACTTCCACATCATTTCTGAATAAATAATTGGGTAAAA
The DNA here is from genome assembly GCA_913020155.1 of uncultured Flavobacteriales bacterium. Taxonomy (GTDB): domain Bacteria; phylum Bacteroidota; class Bacteroidia; order Flavobacteriales; family Flavobacteriaceae; genus Arcticimaribacter. The sequence continues at coordinate 29,689 of CAJWBA010000019.1, read as the reverse complement.
TTTCATTTAACTTACTACTGTTTTCGTGTTCTAAAATACATTTAACTCCAGCAGTAGTGTAGGTTGCACATGAATTTGCTGTATAACTGTAAATATTATTCATTTTAGTCAACAATGGGTTTGTATCCTTTTCATATCCATACAAAGAAAAGTTTTGACTTCTGGCTGATTCTCCGATTACAAGAACTACAACAGATTTTTCATCATCTTTTAGGGTAGCATCTGGAAGTAAAATTTGTTCTTGATTTTTCTGACTTTTATGATAATAAAACCGATTGAGATTAACAACATATGACCATGGCATAGCCAAACCGCCAAGTGCCTTTGAATTTTTATCAATCCAGAGCCAATTACTAGAATTGATATAAGCGAGCCCTACAATAAAAATGAAGGTTAGGACAATATACTTTAATGCTTTTTTGTAACCTTCTTTTATAATTTTAGTTTTGATTATGAATATAATCGGAATAATTCCCAGCAGAATCAAATATAAAACAAAACTAAAAGAGAGGAAGCTGGTTGACTCGTCATAATTGGTGTTAAGAACATTTCCAATCATTGTTTTGTCTATAATTACATTATAAGTATTAATAAAATATACTGCGATTGAATTTGTGATAGTAAAAAGAACCAAAAAAAACTTACCAATAAAACGAGAAATAAAAAAGACTAAATAAAAAACTAAAGCGTTTAATGCTATAATTAAAACGGCCAAACTAAGGATCAAGAATACCTTATCTAAGTTTTTTCCATCATAGTTTTGAATGCTGAATTGATACACAGGTAGGTGGAATAGTAATAGATTTAGAAAACTAATTATAAAAATAAACCAACTCAATTTGACGCTTTTTTTTAACATATTGGATTTATTTTTTTAAATAAGTTTTTATTGTCAAGCCCAAAGTTAGGATAAGAGCACCAAGAGAAAAATAGAATATTAATAGATTACGATCCATTATTTCACTAACAATTGCTACCATCCAAATTAGTATAAACAACATTAGTATTGGATAGTATCTTAAGTTTATAAGACCAGTGCCCATACGAATATTGTTATTTATAAAAATCCCAAGAATTGCAGCAATATATCCAATTGTACATCCAATAACTACATCAAATGGATAATGTGCTCCTACACCAACCCTAGAAAATGCGATAAAAAGGCCTATTGACAGAATTATTGAAGACCAAAACACCTTCAACTTGAACTCTTTTGGCATAAAAGCAAATAATAAAGTGGTGACTATCATAAAAGTTGTAACAGAATGTCCAGAAGGCAAACTCGAATGGGTTGAGGCAAGAGTTCTTCCAATAATGGTAAAACTATCATTGTCAAAAACTGCAGCTGGTCTAGGAACAAGAAAGAATTTTTTTAATGATACTGAAAACAGTAATCCAATAAATGAAGAAGTTAAAAGGGTGCTCCAGAATTTTGGAGTATAGATGATCAACACCGTGAAAAAGGGTAAAAAAATAATTGCATCTCCCAGTTGAGTTATGTTAAATAATAAATCAGGTAATTTGGATAAAAACCTGTTGAGGTAGAAAAATAATTTTTTTTGAGTTTCGATGTATCCCTCAGTATTGAGCGAATTTTCATACAAAAATGTGAGTGCGATGATAAGTAATAAAAGGACGGGAGGAAATAGTTGAGTTAATCTTGTATTAGAAAAGTTGTCAATTATTTTTTTATTTAATTTGTAATTATCCATTACACTATTTTGCAAATAAACCCGATTTTTTTAGTGGGAAAATCAAAGAATAATAATTAAATGAAGCTAGCGTTGTGGCACAAGATTTATTTGGAAGGATTATTTAAGTTACTTTAAATTTTCGATTCTAAGATAAAAAAAAAAGAATAGAATCGCAAAAGGTATTTGTTATAAGCTAAAGTGATTTATCAGATCTTTTAGCCTTAAAGATTCTCTCTACTTTAGATACTCTAAAACACCTAAAATCCAAAACTTTAGTACTTAGAGATCGTGGTAAAATCTCTGATTCTTCCATATATATCAATGATGGGTCATTTTTTTATTGAACGTTTTTTAAAACTTAAAAATAAATAAATTATAAATCAAAATATTACTATACCAATTTTTGTAATGCTTACCGGAATTATAATTTCAGTTGCAGTATTTGTCTGGATGTATAAGGATGCGAAAGGAAAGAGAGAAAGTGTTTTAGAGATATCTAAAAATTTAGATGATTCTTCTAAATTAGATAAATTGTTGAATATTTTTGAAGAAAGAAATAAAGAACCCATAGATTATCGGAGAAACGGAGTTATCACGATCTTTGTTGGTATAGGTTTATACTTTTTGGGACATTTTGCAATTGGAAGTATGTTAAAAGGTATCAGTTCTTTGGTTGGATTTATCGGAATAGGAACAATTATAGCTTGTTATCTCTATCAAAATACTGGAAAAGAATTAACTGATGCCGTTGAAAAATATGAAAAAGAATAACTAAAGGTAAGAACGATATTAAACTTTTGAATAATTTACAAGAAAAGAGGAAGTCTTCTGGCTTAACTCAACAAGAACTCTCATTTAAAGCAGAAGCTTCAAGAAAAAGTATTAATGCTGTTGAGAACGGGGTTTATGTTCCGTCGACTGTGCTAGCCCTAAAAATTGCAAAAACCCTAAATTGTATTAGAAGATTTGTTCAAACTACCCTAAATTAATAAAGTAAATCTTTTATTAGAAGGTATTTAAATTAGAAATTTTGGAACAAAACCTTTACTCAGGTATAGGCAATTACGTCAATTGAGTTTAATATGTTAGATATAAGGTTATAAAAAGGACTAAAAATAAAAAGGAGGTCAAAAATGACCTCCTGTACTTTATGGCTCCCTCCATAATTAAAAGCAGTAATTATATTTTTACTTCTGGGATCGAGTCGATTGAGAAATACCTAAAACGAATTTAATTTTTACTCTGTAAATTCTTCAAAAGTTTTAAGTTTGATATCCTCCTTAGATTTTATTTTTTCTGAAATCTTATCAAAGTCTTCTTTAGCTTTCAAATAACGATTTTCAATAATTGACAAAAATTCTGATTCAGAATTTGAAGGTTTATCATAACTTCCAATAATTTTACTAAATAAATCCGCTAACTTCTCTCTTAACTCGGGTTTAGCACTACTAACATAATTATCCCCAGTTGTAATTACTAAAGTTTTCTTAAGTTCATTTAATTTTAATTTTAGTTTACCTTTTGTCTTGGGTGATTCAACAAAAGCATCAATTTGATACACCATGTAAGCCAAATCTTCAGTCATGTTATACATCTTAGATATTATATCGTATTTCATCTTTCTATCTGCCGAAGTTAAACTTGATCTCTTATCATAAACGATTTCAAAGGAATGCTCATACACTTCTTTGCCTTTTGTTATGACTGCCGTATATGACCCAGCCTGTACTCTAGGCGTAGCAAAACCGCCAAATGCAAGGGTTTTCCCCTTAGCAATTTTAGGTTGTCTAATGGTTCCTGACCAACTCACAATATTAATCCCTTTAGATTTCCCTGGTGTTAATTTAGAAATAACTTCACCTTTGCTATCCTTTATTTCCATGATCATCTTTCCAAATGTATGTCGTTTAGGTAATAAATATTTTATTTGAGGTGATCTGTTAGCATTTTCTCCAACAAATTGAGTTTCAGACCCAAAACTTCCTGAAAATCCACTTTCATCAGATAATTTCATTGGTTTAGAGTTAAAAAAATGAAGTTTAGCTTTTAAAACTTCAGTGGTGATTTCACGTAAAGGTGAAATATCTTCAATTATAATAATACCTCTTCCATGTGTTCCTAAAACTAAATCATTGGTTTGTTTTTGGAGGTCAATAAAATGAACTGCAACTGGTGGTACATTTTTAGTGAATCTTTCCCAATGATTACCTCCATCAGCGGTAATATAAAGTCCGAATTCAGTTCCTAAAAACAACAAGTTTTCATTTTCATAGTCTTCCTGAATATTTCTGGATGTACCAATAACATTGTCTGTAATTATATTAGTCCAAGTCATCCCAAAATCTATTGTTTTGTATACATATGGTTGCATATCACCACTATTATGACCATCAAAAACGGCATATGCTATTCCTTTTCCATGAACACTAGCCTCTATGTGATAGGTCCAAGTATTGCTTGGCAACCCTTGAACATTACTCACAACATTCTGCCAGTTTTTCCCACCATCTTTTGTTACTTGAACATTTCCGTCGTCAGTACCTACCCATATAATATTTTCGTCTAGAGGAGATTCTGCTATTGTAAAAATTGTTGTGTGATTTTCTGCTCCAGAATTATCCATTGATAATCCTCCTGAATCTACTTGTTGTTGTTTCGTTGAGTTATTAGTAGATAAATCAGGAGAAATAATTTTCCAAGTATCTCCCATATCTTCAGATTTGTGAAGAAACTGACTACCCATATAAAAACGATCTGGTTGATGAGCGCTTATAGCCATAGGTGCATTCCAATTAAAACGTAAATCTTCGTAACCTGACTGTTCTAAGGGCTGAATTGTCTTAACTAGTCTATTATCAACATCATATCTCCAAACGTTTTCTGCACCTTGCATTTCTGAATAAATAATATTTTTTGTTGGATGTTTTAATACTCTAAAGCCATCACCAGGTCCAATAGAACTCCAATCACCTGCATTAATTCCTCCACTCGATGAAGATGGCCCATACCAAGAACCGTTATCTTGAAGTCCTCCGTAAATATTGTAAGGTTCTGCTTCATCAACACTTATATGATAAAATTGTGATAATGGTAAGTTTTCTACAATTTCCATTGTTGTACCTCCATTCCATGAACGATATACACCTCCATCTGTTCCTGCGTACATTCTGTCAGAATCATGAATATCAAATACTATATCATGAATATCACTATGCATATTTCCTAATGATTTAAATGTTTTACCACCATCTTTTGAAATGGAGCCTGTAAGGCCACCTTTTACAAGAATATCAGGATTTCTTGGATCTACAGTGATTCTTGAAAAATAAAATGGACGAACTGTAATACCAAAATCATTGTTTAATTGTTTCCAATTAGCCCCTGCATCATCACTTTTATACAAACCCTTTCGTTTCGAATCTTCAGCTTCAATCACTGTATATAAAACATTAGAATCAGATGGAGCCACCGCAATGGCTAATCTACCTAATTGTCCGTCAGGAAACCCATTATGAATTTTATTCCATGTTTTCCCAGCATCTGTAGATTTATACAATGCACTGTTCTCGCCACCAGACGAGAAAGACCAAGCTGTTCTTCTAAATTCCCACATTGAAGCATATATAATAGAGGGATCTTCGGGATCCATGGTCATGTCTGCAGCTCCAGTTTGTTCGTTAACATATAGTATTTTTCTCCATGTTTCACCACCGTCAGAAGATTTATAAACACCGCGTTCATCACTGTCTGACCATAGTGCTCCCAACACAGCAATATATACTTCTTTAGAGTTTTTTGGGTTTATAATTATATTTGCTATTCGTTCTGATTTATCAAAACCAAGTTTTTTCCAATTAGAACCACCGTCTGTTGATTTATATAAACCGTCTCCGTATGAAACGCTATTTCTAGTCCAAGTTTCGCCTGTTCCAACATAAATCACATTATCAGGATCATTAGGATCTATTGCTACAGCTCCAATAGATTGGCTATGGTCATCAAATATTGGATTGAAAGTAGTACCTGCATCATTAGATTTCCATACACCACCACCAGCTGTTCCTGCATAAATAATTTGATTATTAGTTGGATGAAGTTCCATGTCATTTATCCGTCCACTCATTAAAGCAGGTCCTATATGACGTGCTCTTAAATCCCCAAATAAATTTTTTAATTCAATGGAAGAGTTGTTTTGGGCTCTACTACTAAAAGGAAGCAATGCGAAACCAAAAACTAAGAGTATTAGTTTTTTCATATTTTTAATTTTTATGATTGGTTGGTAAAAAAACGGCTTAAATAAATTTATGGAGACTCTTTTTATTAATGATGGTTTTATTTTTTATTTCCTTGTTCTTTAATTTCTTCTGGAAATTTAAAAGCACTAGCATCTACAGTTGGATTTAATTCAATTTTATCAATAGTAAGAGGTTGACCAACCCCATCTTTTATTCCTTGAACCTGAGAAAACGCGAAAAACAGTCCTTCAACTTCTTGATAATCACTTAGTTTTGTTTCTGACATCATTCCTTTGTTAGGCCCCGTTTTTATTTCGGAATGAATGACTATTGGGACAAAATTTTCTGCATCAAAAAAGTAGATACTTGAATTTTCAACTTTTTTTCCATCTACAGTCATTTGTTTTTTAGTCAATTTAATTTTATAAGTTTCTGTTCCTTCCAAATCTTCATTACCTAACAACTCAACTGTATACCCTTTTTCTTTATAGTTGTAAAAAGGATCAGGGAAATCTAGTGCTTCAAGTTTCATATTATCAGTAGATTCTTGATCACTTTTTTCGGCTTTTTGTGTCTGAAAATTAGTGTTCCACAATACTTCGCCATCAAAAACTCCTTGTTTAAGCTCTAAACCTTGAAAATTAATCACGGTCATTTGGTTACCATTTTTCAACTGAGTGACTTCAAAAGGTATTTCCATTCCTCCTTGATTTACTTTAATACTCATCTTTATTCCATCTAACTTTGCGTATTTCTCAACACCTCCTGTGATTTCAAAATAATTTGTCAGAATTTCTTCGGCAGTTTGGGAGTTAACATTTATACTTGTGGAAATAGCTATTGCTAATAGTAAAATTTTTTTCATCGTAAAGTTTTTAAATTTTTATTCATTTGTTTGACGATCAATTTGCATAATTGTTACAAATTAATCTAAACTCATAATATTTCCAGGTAGTCAATCCAATAATTTACATATAGATTTAAGTGTTGAGATTCTTATTGCTTTTGCTTTTCTTTTTTTAATGAATGATAAATTGGAAATTGTGACACCAATTTTTTAAGATAATTTTGTAAACCTGTATTTTTAATGTTTTACCAGATAACTCTATTGAAATGTCGAACATTAGTTTTAAACTAAGAGATTTTTTAGAAACAATTTTAATAACAAGGACCATATCAAAAGACAAGAATTTACATCCATTAGTGTGACCTTTATTCTTTATCTCAATCCATTAATATCGTATCTGGATACAAAACTCCAAACCAATTCAGATGTGCTCTGATGTTGGTAAATTGCGTTAAACCAAACATGATCTGCTCCTATATATTTATAATGCTCAACAGAGACTGAGCTATCTCCCTGGTCATAGACATAATGTTCAATTGACATTCCTCCGCTATTGTCACTACTTACAGTTGGAGATGTAATAGTATTGTTAAAATTAATCCAATAGTCTAACGTGCTTTGTACAGAGCTCCAATCACTACTCCCGTTATATGGAATAACACCATCAGAGGTTCCATGAAGATGTACTACCGGCATAGGATGACTGATAGATCCTGTACATTCTAACATTACTCCGGAAACGGATGCTACCGCAGCAACTAAATCACTTTTATAATTTGCAAGTCCATATGCCATCATACCACCGTTAGAGTATCCTGCAGCATAAATTCTCTCCATATCTACATTATACTGAGATGAAATCTCATTTATTATGGCTTCAACAAAACTAAAATCATCAGCATCACTTTTATTGTCTCCTCCTAATGGACAAGCGTTCCAATGAGATAAGCCATCTAAACAACTACCTTGAGGATAGATTAAAATAAAAGTGTCAGCTTCTGCCAATGAGCGCATATCTGCTTCTTGCAGATAATCATTTGCAATACCACCAAACCCATGAAAATTCAGCATTAGTGGAACAGAGGATGTTCCATCATATGAATTGGGTATGAATAAAACATACTCTCTATTGACACCATCGTGAACTATGGAATGTGCATTATTATTTGAGTAACATTCCCCTGGATTTTTATTATCGTCTTTTTTACAACTACTAAGAATCGTTAGTAAGAAAGTGAATAATAAAATTGATTTTTTCATCCGATTCTATTTTTTAACGACTACTTCTTTTTCTTATTGTGCATAAATGTAAAAAACGGTTACACTTTATAAAAGTATAACCGTTTTATTGTTTTAGTAGCGGGAGTAGGACTCGAACCTACGACCTTCGGGTTATGAGCCCGACGAGCTACCTACTGCTCTATCCCGCGTTGTGGGTGCAAATATATAAACTTATTCTTCAACAACCTACTTACTTCTTGGGAACTATGTACATTTGTGCAAAATATATGAAAAAACACAAATCAGGTTTTGTTACCATTGTTGGAAATCCCAATGTTGGGAAGTCTACATTGATGAATTCATGGGTAGGTGAACGTCTCTCTATCATAACTTCAAAGGCGCAAACAACACGTCATCGTATCCTGGGAATCATCAATGGTGATGACTATCAGATGGTGCTTTCTGATACACCAGGAGTCATCAAGCCAAGCTACGAGATGCAATCTTCAATGATGGACTTTGTGAAAATTGCTTTGGATGATGCCGATATTTTAATCTATATGGTTGAAATTGGAGAAAAGGAAATGAAAGATACTGACTTTTTTGAGAAAATTAAAGGCTCTAAAATTCCACTTTTACTCCTAATAAACAAGATTGATACTGCTGATCAAGATACCCTGATAACGACGATTGCTTTTTGGAAAGAAATGCTTCCGATGGCAGAGGTTTTTCCGATCTCAGCAATTACAGGTTTTTCTGTCAAACAAGTTTTGGATTATATTATTGAAAAACTTCCTGAAGGACCAACCTATTATCCAAAAGATCAATTGACGGACAAACCGGAGCGTTTTTTCGTTAATGAAGCCATCCGCGAGCAAATTCTTCAGTATTATTCTAAAGAAATACCATATTCGGTAGAGGTAGATACGGAAGATTTTTTCGAAGAAGAAAAGATTATCAAGATACGTTCGGTAATTATGGTTGAACGGGATACCCAAAAAGGGATCATTATTGGTCACAAAGGAACCGCTCTTAAACGAGTAGGAGTAGGGGCTAGAAAAACTCTTCAAGCTTTTTTTGGTAAAAAAGTCCACTTGGAGTTGTATGTAAAAGTCAATAAGGATTGGCGAAATAATATTGCCCAACTCAAACGTTTTGGATACAAACATTAAAAAGGATTCCGCTGCAATAAACACCGTTTAATCCTTGTAAAAATGTTATTTTTGCAATTCAAAAAATAATTCAAATGAGCGCAATTGTTGCCATAGTGGGAAGACCCAATGTTGGAAAATCGACTTTTTTCAATCGAATGATTCAAAAAAGAGAGGCGATTGTTGATGCCGTTAGTGGAGTGACTCGTGATCGTCATTACGGTAAAACCGACTGGAACGGAAGAGATTTTTCTCTCATAGATACGGGAGGTTATGTAGTCGGAAGTGATGATGTTTTTGAAAAAGAAATTGACAAACAAGTAGAATTAGCCATTGAAGAAGCAGATGCTATCATTTTCATGGTTGAAGTTGAAACGGGAGTTACTGGGATGGACGAAGAAGTTGCACAATTACTTCGTCGGTCTAGGAAACCGGTTTTCTTGGCTGTAAATAAAGTAGATAACGCCATGCGTCAAGACGGTGCTGTAGAGTTTTATAGTCTTGGTTTTGAAAAAATATATTCTATTTCGGGGAACAACGGAGGGGGTTCTGGCGAATTGCTTGATGATCTGGTCAAAGCACTTCCAGAAGAAACCGAAACCAATGACGACGATGTCCCGCGTTTTGCAGTGGTAGGGCGCCCCAATGCTGGTAAGTCCTCGTTTATCAATGCTTTGATTGGAGAAGATCGTTACATCGTAACAGATATTGCAGGAACAACTAGAGATAGCATAGACACTCGATACAATCGTTTTGGTTTCGAATTTAATTTAATTGACACCGCAGGTATTCGCCGAAAAGCAAAGGTAAAAGAAGACATTGAGTTCTATTCTGTAATGCGATCAGTACGTGCAATTGAACATTGTGATGTATGTATTTTAGTAGTAGATGCAACCCGAGGCTTTGATGGACAAGTACAAAACATATTTTGGTTAGCACATCGAAACAACAAAGGAATTATCATTTTGGTAAATAAATGGGATTTGGTTGAAAAAGACCATAAAACGACCAAAGCTTTTGAAGAGCAAATAAGAAAACAAACAGCACCTTTTGTAGACGTACCCATTGTTTTTGTGTCCTCACTTTCCAAGCAACGGATCTTCAAAGCAATTGAAACTTCAGTTGATGTCTTCAAGAACCGAAGTAATCGTGTTCCAACAAGAAAATTGAATGATATCTTATTACCCGTAATTGAAAGTAAACCACCTCCGGCATACAAAGGAAAACATGTAAAGATCAAGTTTTGTACTCAACTGCCAACCGAACATCCGCAATTTGCATTTTTTTGTAATCTACCACAATACGTAAAGGATCCCTACAAGCGTTTTTTAGAAAATCAAATGCGTGAAATTTTTGACTTCACAGGAATTCCAATCACACTTTTTTTCAGAAAAAAATAAGATTAAAGGTTGTCTCGTATATCCTCGAGTTCTTTTTTGATTCCTGCTAATTTTTTTAGAAGTGACAATTTGTTTTGTTCAGTGCTTTTAGAAACTTTCAATTGATTCTTGGCACCCTCGATCGTCATTCCTTTTTCTTTAAGTAAGTGATAAATAAGCTGAATGTTATCTACGTCTTTGGGAGTGTACTTCCGAACACCGGAAGTTTTCTTTTTGGGTTCAATTTCTTTAAATTCTTTTTCCCAAAACCGCAACAATGAGGTGTTTACATTGAAGGCATTCGCAACTTCTCCAATGGTGTAATATCGTTTTTCAGGAAGATCAATTTTCATGATCTAATCAAAAGATTGGTTTTCTTGTGAAGCTTGGGCAAGAAGCGCGTCAAATTCTAACGTACTTAAATTACCGTAATAGAAATTCAAAGGATTTATTTTTTTATTATCCTTTATGATTTCGTAGTGTAGATGGGGAGCAACAGAGCGTCCAGTATTACCTACAAATCCGATTACATCACCTCTTTTAACCTTAGCACCTCTATTAATATTGTATTTGCTGAGATGGGCGTAAAGACTAACGTAACCAAAACCGTGGTCGATTCTAATGTGTTTCCCATAGCCAGAGGCACGATTATCAGCTCGAACAACTTTACCATCACCCGTCGCATAAACTGGGGTTCCGCGGTTGGCAGAAAAATCCATTCCATAGTGTTTTTTTCGTACCTTAGTAAATGGATCTGTTCTCCACCCATAACCAGAAGCCATACGTTTTAGATTCTTTTTACGAACCGGTTGTATCGATGGAATAGAAGCCAAAAGTTCTTCTTTTCGTTCAGCTAATTTTTTTATTTCTTCAAGTGATTCGGATTGAACAACTAGCATCTTAGATAAAACATCAATTTGTTTAGTTGTTTCGATAATCATATCAGAGCTGTTGTATCCTTCAAGATAATCGTAGCGATTAACCCCACCAAAACCGGCTCTTCGTTGTTCTTTTGGAATTGGGCTAGCTTCAAAATAAATCCTGTAAATATCATCGTCACGTTCTTCAATATTAGTCAATACATTTTGCATTTGACCAATTCTTCGATTCAATATTTCGAACTGGAGTTTGTAGTTGCGTAGTTCACGATCTTGAAGTATTTCTTTTGGAGTTTTAATCACTTCAGTGTTTAACAAGGTAAATAAACCAATAATCCCAAAAAGTAGTGAGGATATTAAAAACAAAAATAAATTAGAAATCTTTAGTCTTTTTCCAGTAGAAATTGGCCTGTAAGAAAGAGTTTCGGAGTCGTAATGATATTTAACCTTAGCCATGAATAGTATTCTTGTAAATTTTCATTTCTTTTGCATAGAGAAATAAATTTAAAGCAAATATAGTAAAATTTCTATTTTGCATAGAACTAATAAAACGACTTTTGAATGAAATCAGCTGAAGTACGTCAAAAATTTTTAGCTTTTTTTGCATCTAAATCACATCAGATTGTACCCTCTGCACCAGTGGTCATAAAGAATGACCCTACTTTGATGTTCACCAATGCAGGAATGAATCAGTTTAAAGAATATTTTTTGGGCAACAGTGTCCCAAAGAATATTCGAGTTGCAGACACTCAAAAATGTTTGAGAGTTTCAGGAAAACACAATGATCTTGAAGAAGTGGGAATAGACACTTATCATCACACTTTTTTCGAAATGCTTGGAAATTGGAGTTTTGGCGATTACTTCAAAGAAGACGCCATATCGTGGGCATGGGAACTGTTGGTTGATGTTTACAAAATAGATCCGTCCATCTTGTATGTAACGATTTTTGAAGGTCACAAGGGAGATGGATTAGAGAAAGATAACAAAGCCTTTGATTTTTGGAAAAAAATACTACCAGAAGATCGTATCCTTCTTGGAAATAAAGATGATAATTTTTGGGAAATGGGAGATCAAGGCCCTTGTGGTCCTTGTTCAGAAATCCATATAGATATGCGCTCTGCTGAAGAAAAAAAAGCGGTTTCAGGAGCTTCTTTAGTGAATATGAATCATCCCCAAGTAGTCGAGGTTTGGAACCTAGTATTCATAGAGTTTAATCGAAAAGCTGACGGATGTTTAGAAAAACTTCCGTCACAGCACATCGACACTGGAATGGGATTTGAACGTTTGTGTATGGTATTACAAAACAAAACATCAAACTATGATACTGATGTATTCACTCCACTGATCAGCGAAATAGAACAAAAAACCAAACTTGTTTACGGTAAGGAAGAAATAATTGATAGGGCAATGCGGGTAATTTCGGATCACGTTCGAACGGTTTATTTTGCGATTGCCGATGGACAGCTACCCAGTAACACAGGCTCTGGGTATGTAATCCGAAGAATCTTACGAAGAGCAATTCGTTACGGATACACTTTTTTAGACCTCAAAGAGCCTTTTATTTTTGCTTTAGTGGATCGATTGGAAAGTCAAATGGGAAAAGTTTATCCAGAATTAATTCAGCAAAAAGAGCTCGCCAAAAATGTAATTAAAGAAGAGGAAGTATCTTTTTTAAAAACCTTAAATCAAGGAATTTTGTTGTTGGACGAATTGATTTCAAAAACAAAAAACAAAACACTTCAAGGAGAGCAGGTTTTCGAACTTTATGACACCTATGGCTTTCCCATAGACCTCACTGCACTGATAGCAAGAGAAAAGGGCTATGAGGTAGATGAAGAAGGTTTTGAAAAAGCCATGACAGAACAGAAAGCACGATCACGAGCAGCTTCAAGCTCAAGTACAGAAGACTGGATAGAGGTAAACAATCTTCCAATCGATGGTTTTGTAGGTTATGATCATTTAGAAGCTCAAGTAAAGCTAGTTCGATATCGAAAAATCAAGTCAGCTAAATCTGGGGATCAATTTCAATTGGTTTTAAACACAACTCCTTTTTATTCTGAGGGAGGAGGTCAAGTAGGAGATACGGGCTTTTTAATTGATTTGAAAGGGAACAAAGTCAGTATTTTAGACACAAAAAAAGAAAATAACTTAATCGTTCATTACACGGAAAATTTACCTCAAAATATTTCGGATTCATTTACTGTTCAAGTAAACATCGAAAATCGATTCCGATCGGAATGTAATCACTCGGCAACACACTTGATGCATCAAGGATTAAGAGCAATATTGGGATCTCATGTAGAGCAAAAAGGATCCATGGTAAATGGTGCAAACTTACGATTTGACTTTTCACATTTTGCTAAAGTAAGTCCAGAGGAAATTAAATCCGTAGAAAAATTTGTAAACCAGCGAATCAATGAAAAAATAAGTCTAGAAGAAAACCGTTCGGTACCCGTTGCAGAAGCAATGGCGTCGGGAGCAATGGCTTTGTTCGGAGAAAAATATGGAGATCTGGTTCGCACCATTAGATTTGGAGAATCGATCGAATTGTGTGGAGGAACACATGTGAAAAACACAGCCAATATCTGGCATTTCAAAATAACATCCGAAAGTGCGGTAGCATCAGGAATTAGAAGGATAGAGGCAATTACAGGAAAGGCAGTTCAAAACTATTTTGAATCCCAAGAAGCAACCCTCAACAGCATCAACGAAAATTTGAAAAATCCGCAAGATCCAATCAAAGCGATATGGAATTTACAAGCAGAAAATGCAAGCTTAAAAAAAGAACTTGAAACGCTTTCAAAAATCCAAACTCAAATTGTAAAGCAAGAATTAGAAGCTCAAATTAGAACAATCAATGGAGTTTCTTTTTTGGCAGCAGAGGTAGGACTATCTCCAGCAGCGATAAAGGATTTAGCCTTCGATATGGGTAATGGAAAAGATGATGTCTTTTTAGTTTTGGTAACTCAAAAAGGAGGGAAGCCAGTTGTAAGCTGTTACATTTCAAAACCCCTTTTAGAATTAAGGTCGCTAAATGCAAATAACATTGTAAAAGCATTAGGAAAACACATTCAAGGAGGCGGAGGTGGACAAGCATTTTTCGCTACTGCAGGGGGAAAGCAGCCCGAAGGAATCCCAGCACTGTTAAAAGAAGCTCTGAGTTTTATTGCCTAAGGTTTAGACCTCTCGGTCAACTAAATCGGTAACTACATAATATCTAGGATCATCAACAGAACCAACAATACTTCTCTCAAAGGAAGGATTTGCTTTGAGAAGAAGAGATTTACATTCTGGGCTCAGGTGAGTGAGTCTCACTTTTTTATTTAACCCTCTGTATTTGCCAATTAAATTTTCAATTGCTTCAATTCCAGAATGATCACTAACTCGAGATTCTATGAAATCAATTTCAACGATATCAGGATCCTTTTGAATGTTAAATTTGGAATTAAAATTTTGAATAGAACCAAAAAATAGAGGGCCCCAAATTTCATAGACTTTGGTTCCGTTATCTTTAATGCGTTTTCTTGCTCTAATCATGGTAGCATTTTCCCAAGCAAAAACTAATGCCGAAATAATAACCCCAACAATTACCGCAATTGCCAAATCTTGCCAAACGGTAATCGCAGATACGGTAATCAAAACAAAAGCATCTGATTTTGGAATTTTACGTAAAATCCTAAAACTACTCCAGGCAAAAGTTCCAATAACAACCATGAACATTACCCCTACAAGAGCAGCGATAGGAATCTGCTCGATTATACTGGATCCAAAAAGAACAAACAACAATAATGAAATTGAAGCCGTAATTCCAGATAAACGTCCCCTACCGCCAGAATTCACATTGATGATGGATTGACCAATCATGGCACAACCACCCATTCCTCCGAAAAGCCCGTTTAAGAAATTAGCTCCTCCTTGAGCTAAACATTCACGGTTTCCACTCCCCCGAGTTTGGGTTATTTCATCAACTAGATTCAAGGTCATCAAAGATTCTATCAATCCAACCGAAGCTAATAAAAATGCAGTAGGTAAGATCAAATTCCAATGCCCGTTAAGGGTGTGTAACAATTCAAATATTTGCCCCTGAAACAAAGGTAAACCTCCTTGTAGTCCTTCTCCACCACCTTCTTTAATAAAAGAACCAACAGTAGAAACTTCAATTCCTCCAAAAACAGTAACCAAAGCAACACTTATAATAGCTATAAGAGCTGCGGGAACCTTTGTAGTTAGTTTGGGTAAGAAGAACATTATAAGCATGGTCATTACAACCAAAGCAAGCATTGTGAACAATTCTGTCCCCTGAATCCACTGAATTCCTGCATCAGTAGTTTTCTGGAATAAACCCAATTGAGATAAAAAGATTACAATAGCCAATCCGTTTACAAAACCCATCATTACCGAATGGGGAATTAATCGAACAAATTTTCCAAGCCTAAAAATCCCAGCAGAAATTTGAATTACACCCACAATAAGCAAAGTGATAAATAGCCAGTGTAAACCTAAATTTTCTATGGGTTGTGCTAAAGCATTACCAACTTTATTTCCTTGTTGAATCATGTGAACCATAACAACAGCCATAGCACCTGTTGCCCCAGAAATCATCCCAGGTCTACCTCCAAAAATGGAGGTTACAATCCCCATCATAAAAGCACCATAGAGTCCAACAAGTGGATCAATACCAGCAATAAAAGCAAAAGCTACTGCCTCTGGAACTAGAGCTAATGCTACGGTTAATCCAGAAAGGATATCATTTTTTGGGTTTTGACTAAAGTTTCTAAAAAGTGTTTTCAAGGAATGGTTTTTTTTAATAAAGGCGCAAAGATAACCTTTTCTCTTACAAGAACCCTATGAAAACGAAACTTCAACCAATGGAGTAATTTATTCTAAATTAGGAGGGTAATTTTTTAGGATTTCCGAAACAAACCCTTGTATTCGCTGGTCTCTTTTCTTCACGTATTCATTAATAAAACCCCTTCCTTTTCCTTGCCAAACAAGTTGCTTAGACTTTGCATCGATCAAGTCAATAAAGAGAATACCGTTGGTTTGAGAACTAACGGTTGCGATATTATTCTGAGGCCAACCCCATCCATAACCCCAACCCCATCCATAGCCCAATCCATTCCAATTATTGATGTAAACATCATTGGAAGATTTGACAGCAATGTTGATTAAGAGCCCAGGAGTGTTTGATGGAGTAAGATCCTTCTTTACCAATTCTTTTTCAATAGCTTTTAGAATTCTTTTTTTATCTAAGTCTGAAATTTCAACTTCATCAATTCCAGGTTTGAAAAATGCATAAGAAGTGTAAGAATCAAAATCAACACCTGTGTCGAAATCGTGATAAACGCGAATGCTACTGCAGCTAAAAACTGAAAAGCTAAGGAATAAAAAAAGCGTATTTTTCATAAAAAAGATTTCTTATTATAATTAACTTCAAAAACCATGCCCTTACTTTTTCCTTTTGTTGAAATCATAGGGACAATGCCTACAACCATTTTCACAACAGTAACCTCTTCTGAGATGGTATTGTTCAGTAAAGACCTTGTACCCATCCGGAGACATGTAAAAATCACCATCTTTTAATTCTTTCCCTCCTAACATTTTTTTTAGTATGCTGTTCTGAAATAAATTAATTTAGCGACATAAATTTAAATATGCTATTTGAGACCACCCCCAAAATTCCAAATCAATTCGTTATGCAAATAAACAAGTTTTCCATAACAATTAAAAGAGAGGATCTTGTTCATCCTTTAGTGTCGGGTAATAAATATCGAAAGTTAAAGTACAATCTAAAATATGCTCTTGAAAATAAAGCAAAATCAATTGTTACTTTTGGAGGAGCATATTCAAACCACTTAGCCGCAACAGCGGCAGCTGGAGCAGAATTAAAAATTCAAACTCATGGATTTGTTCGTGGAGAAGAATTGGCATCAAAAGAACGCAATCCCACTTTAAGTTTTTGTGAAGACCAAGGGATGCAATTGCATTTCATATCCCGAAACGCATATCGACTTAAAAACAAAGCCCCACAAGTCTTGCGATTTATAGAGGATAATCCACAAGTTTATTTAATACCAGAAGGAGGAACCAATGAATTAGCAATTCAGGGGTGTAAAGAAATTTTGAAACCAGAGGATCACAAGTTCAGTGCAATTTGTTGTGCAGTAGGAACAGGAGGAACTTTTTCGGGCTTGGTTCAGTCTGCTCCAAAAAAGAAACTATTGGGTTTTGTAGTAGCTAAAGATCCCTTGATCGAAAAAACTATTCGAGACTTTACAGCAAATCACAAGCGATGGGAACTACTTTATGATCACGATTACGGAGGCTATGGGGCTTTTCCATCTAAAATAATTACATTCATTAATGATTTTTATGAACAACATCAAATTCTTTTGGATCCCCTGTATACTGGGAAAATGGTTTTTGGTATTTTTACACTAATAAAAAATAAAAAATGGCATTGGGGAAAAAACATCTTAGTTATTCATACGGGCGGAATTCAGGGTATCCAAGGAGTCAATCTCCGTCTAACCCAAAAAGGACGAACAACCATTCAATACTAAGTCATTTTTTTCTGTGTTTATTTTCTCTTTTAATTTTTAGTTGTAGTGTAACCAAAACTGTTCGGACCAAGAAAGAAGTTGTTTCAAAGAAAGAAATTCCAACAAAGAAAAAAAGCAATAAACCCCCAACAAAAGTAGTTGTAAAACTCACCTACGCTGAAAAAGTTCAAAACTATTTAGATCAATTTTCACCCATTGCTCAAGCAGAAATGTGGCAATCCAAGATACCGGCAAGTATTACCCTAGCCCAAGGGATTTTAGAATCGGGAACAGGTTCAGGGAGGTTGGCTCGCGAGGGGAATAATCATTTTGGTATCAAATGCCATCGGGGATGGAATGGTGGTCGAATGTATCACGATGATGATGAAAGGGGAGAATGTTTTAGAACTTATGCAGATCCAGCAGAATCCTATCGCGATCATTCCATTTTTTTGAGTGGAAGAGAACGTTATGCTTTTTTGTTTAAGCTACCCAGAAAAGATTACAAATCCTGGGCCAAAGGATTAAAGAAAGCCGGATATGCAACAGATCCCAAATACCCAAAGAAACTAATTGGGATTATCGAACGCTATGAACTGTATCAATATGACGTAAAAAAGGGAAAACAAAAAAGAACCGCTCAAAGATCGAAATCCAAGGCAAATAAAAGTTCCCATAAAAACATTCATCGTGTAGTAGCAGGGGACACTTTGTACTCAATTTCTAGACTTTATAATATTCCTGTAAATCAACTTATTAAAGAAAATAATCTTCGAGACAATACAATTTTTAAAGGTCAAGAATTGATTATTCCAAAATCCAAATAAATGCAATATCAGCGCAGTAGTAGTCTTTTTCAAGCCGCTCAAAAAGTAATTCCAGGAGGGGTAAATTCTCCAGTAAGAGCCTTCAATTCTGTTGGAGGAACTCCAATTTTTGTCGATAAAGCCAAGGGAGCTTATCTCTATGATGTAGATGGAAATCGATTGATAGATTACATTTCCAGTTGGGGTCCAATGATCTTGGGACACGTCTATGAACCCGTTATTGAAGCATTGAGTCAACGAGCAAAAAAAGGAACTTCTTTTGGGATGCCCACAGCACTTGAAACTGAAATAGCAGAATTGGCAATCGCAATGATTCCGAACATGGATAAAATACGTTTTGTAAATTCAGGAACCGAAGCCTGTATGAGCGCAGTACGTTTGGCTCGAGGGGCAACCCAGAGAGAGAAGATCATAAAATTTGCAGGTTGTTATCACGGTCATTCGGACGCTTTTTTAATTCAAGCAGGAAGTGGTGCAGTAACTTTTGGGGCTCCCAATAGCCCGGGAGTAACCGAGGGGACAGCTAAAGATACACTCCTATCAACATACAACGACTTGGATGATGTAGCTACTATTTTTGAACAACATCAAGATCAAATAGCTGCAATTATTGTTGAACCTGTAGCTGGTAATATGGGTTGTATTCCTCCCCAAAAAGGGTTTTTGGAAGGTTTGCGCAAACTTTGTGATTCAAACGGTACACTTCTTATTTTTGATGAAGTCATGACAGGTTTTCGTTTGGCTCCAGGTGGGGCTCAAGAACGCTTGGGGATAAAAGCAGATATTGCCACTTTTGGGAAAGTTATTGGAGGAGGACTTCCAGTAGGAGCTTTTGCTGCATCTAATGAGATTATGAGTCACTTGGCTCCAGAAGGACCCGTTTATCAAGCAGGAACATTAAGCGGAAATCCTCTTGCCATGGCAGCGGGTTTTACAATGCTTAAAGCACTGCAAAAGCAACCCCAAATTTACATAAGTTTGGATCAAAAAACAGAACGTTTACATATCGGTATGGAAGAACGTATTGCAAACACATATTTACCTTATCAGATCAATCGTTATGGTTCCATGATTTCTCTTCACTTTACAGAAACTCCCGTAGTCGATTTCGAAACGGCAGCAAAAGGGAATAATGACTTCTTTAAGGCTTATTTTCACGGAATGCTAAAGGAAGGAATTTACCTTCCTCCCAGTGCATTTGAAAGTTACTTTTTGAACGATGCATTGTCCAATGATGATATTGATTTTACCTTAGATGCATTTGATCGAGTAATCAAAAATCTAAAGCATTAATCAGTTTCTTCCCATTTTTTTGAATCCGTTCAATTTTATGATTTCGTATCTTTTTTTTGGGCATTTGCAACCAGGATTCAAATTGGTCTATGGTAAGAATTTTTTTCAATTCTTTTTGAGAAATAAGAAGCTCAATACGCTTGGCGTATCTTTAATCTCGAGAGAGATTTTCATGGTTAATTCTACTGGGTTTATTTGACCAAGTCGTTTTCATTAGATCCAAAAGTTTAGCCTCTTGTGATTCATTCAAATCAAGTTTTAATGCAAGCTTTTTTGATTTGATGGTATTACTTTGCTCTGGAGTAAATTTTTGATCTTTTTCTATATGACCCAAAGAAAGCATCGGTACACTCAATAGTATAATTATAATTTTTTTGTTCATAAAAATTATTTTTAAGGATTTCAATAAGATTAAATAACCACAAAAAGGTTTAATCATTCGAACAAATTAGAGGGAAACTTCAAGTAATTTTATTTCTGAAGTTATAAAGGAAACAAACTTGTTTTGAGCTGCGATTAATGTGGTTTCTCCTTTTTCGAGAAGGACATTTTCAAATTCCGTTTCTACTTTAGCAGACCCAAAAACACAGATGTAAATAGTAAAGGAATCTCGTTCTGAAAGATCGATTTCACAATCTTTATTGAGGTGAATGAAATTGGTGTTAAAGTATGGACAAGTCACTATTTTGTTGGACCTATTTTTTCTTTTTGAATAGCTAATCCTAAAATCATCTTTCCGATTAAAGTCCAAGGCATCCAAAGCCATATTGCTGTGTAATTCTCGTAGTTTGTTGTTTTTGTCTTTTCGGTTAAAATCAAAAACTCGGTAAGTAATATCAGAAGTTTGTTGAATTTCGGCTAAAAGAACACCAGCACCAATAGCATGAATTTTTCCAGTATTTATAAAAAAAGCATCCCCTTCTTTTACACTTTCGTAATTCAATATATCTAAAAGAGTATTCTCTTTTAAACTTTTCTCATATTCTTTTTTTCGAATAGTTTTATTGAATCCAATAATCAAACTTGCTTTTTTTGGAGCATTCATTACATACCACATCTCTTTTTTGCCAAGAGAATTGTGGCGTTTTTTTGCCAACTCATCATCTGGGTGCAGCTGAATGGACAAGTCCAGTTTTGCATCGATAAACTTGATGAGAATAGGAAATTTTTTTCCAAATCGTTTTACAACATTCTCTCCCAAAACATCAATGGAGTTTTTATTGATGATGTCTTGAAAACTCATTCCTTTAAAAGCTCCGTTGACTACAACTGAAACAGCTCCTTCAACAGCTGAAATCTCCCAACTTTCTCCGACCTTGTCGTGGGGTAAATTTTTCCCTAAAATATCTTTTAGTTTGCTACCTCCCCAGAGGCGATCTTTTAGAATGGGTTTAAATTTTAGTGGATACATATTAAAATCATATTAATGACTCGATGAACTTCAATTGCTTTACAAACACAACATAAAGTTTTTTTTAATTAAACCTGGACAAAAATTCTATCCAAGACTAATCCACAGGCCTTCCTCGTTTTTGATAACTTTGGCACTACCAATTTTGGTAAGCCCTTTGATGGCTTTATCCCATTTTTTGTTGCTCAGACCAGCTTGCTTTTTCAATTCATTGAGATCAACAGAATCCTCTTTTTTCAGCAATGAAAAAATGAATTTCTCGTCTTCGGTCATTTCTACAGCTTTCTTTTCGGGTCTCATTTGTGGAAAAAACAAAACCTCCTGAATTGAACTGTTGTTGGTCATTAGCATGACCAAACGATCAATTCCAATTCCAATTCCAGAGGTAGGGGGCATTCCGTACTCCAGAGCTCTCAAGAAATCCTGATCGATGAACATAGCCTCGTCATCTCCTTTTTCACTTAATTTAAATTGCTCTTCAAAACGCTCTCTCTGGTCAATGGGATCGTTCAACTCTGAGTATGCATTGGCCAATTCTTTCCCGTTGACCATAAGCTCAAACCTTTCTGTAAGCTTAGGGTTGGATCGATGCTCTTTGGTCAAAGGACTCATTTCTTTGGGGTAGTCAATAATGAATGTTGGCTGAATGTAATGATGCTCACATTTTTCTCCAAAAATTTCATCAATCAATTTACCAATTCCCATAGTGTCATCCACCTCAATTCCCAATTCTCGTGCAGTGTTTCTTAGGGTATTTTCATCCATCTCAGAAACATCAATTCCAGTTTGATTTTTAATTGCTTTGAGGATAGGTATTCTCGGATAAGGAGCTTTAAAGTCTATGGAGTGTTTCCCAACTTGAACAGCACAATTACCCGTGGAATCAACAGCTACCTTTTCAAGAAGTTTTTCAGTATTCTCCATCATCCAGAAGTAATCTTTGTAAGCAACATAAAGTTCCATTACCGTAAACTCAGGATTATGAGTTCTATCCATTCCTTCGTTTCTAAAATCTTTTGAAAATTCATAAACCCCATCCAAACCTCCAACAATCAATCGCTTGAGATAAAGCTCATTGGCAATTCTAAGATACAAAGGAACATCGAGTGCATTGTGATGTGTCATAAACGGACGAGCAGATGCCCCACCTGGTAGGGGTTGCAGAATAGGGGTCTCAACTTCTAGATAATCTTTTGAATTAAAATACTCCCTTATGCTGTTCGTTATTTTAGTTCTTTTGATGAAAGTATCTTTAACTTTTGGATTGACAATTAAATCAACATAGCGCTGACGATATCGTAACTCAGGGTCATTAAATTCGTCATACGTATTTCCATCAGAATCTGTTTTGGGCAACGGAAGTGGTCGTAGAGTTTTGTTTAGGAGGTCAAATTTTTTAACTAAAATTGTATGCTCACCCACTTGGGTTGTAAAAAGTATTCCTTCAATGCCGATGATGTCTCCAATATCAAGTAATTTTTTGTAAACTTCGTTATAAAGTGTCTTGTCTTCGCTTGTACAGATTTCATCTCTGTTAAAATACACTTGAATTTTTCCTTGACTATCCTGAACTTCGGCAAAGCTTGCTTTACCCTGAATTCTTCTTGACATTAGACGTCCAGCAACAATTACTTCTTTTCCTTCAACATAGTTGTTTTTTATGGAAGCTGAAAATTCGTTTACAGGATAGAGTGCAGCAGGATAAGGGTCAATCCCCAACGCTTTAATTTTTTTAAGTTTTTTTCTTCGGATAATTTCCTGTTCGCTCAATGCAGCCATAGTGTCAAAAATTTTAGTAAAGATAGGGGATTACATCAATTGAAAAATTCAATTTTTATTATCTTGCTAAAAAAAAACGCTTTGAGTCTTGTTCGTGTCTTACTTTCCATACTTTTTCCTCCCCTTGCTGTAATAGATCAAGGTTGTGGATCCATCGTCATTGTCCTCATCTTAACTCTATGCGGATGGGTTCCTGGAGTAATCGCAGCACTTGTTATTTTGAATAATACTAATCGTTATTGATGGGTGTTTTAAACAAAAAAATACAAGTAAAAGAATTAAAAAACACCACTTATCAACCGGCTTGGGATTTTCAAGAAAAACTTTTGAAAGAAATTGTAGATCTCAAAATGTTGAATCGAAGAAATGAAACTCAGCAGCCAACGCCTAATTATTTTTTGTGGGTAGAACACCCGCCAGTAATTACTCTTGGTAAAAGCGGAACCATCGATCATTTGCTTCTCAACGAAGAGCAACTTCAAGATCGCGGAATAGAATACTATAAAACAAACAGAGGTGGAGATATAACTTTTCATGGTCTGGGTCAAGTGGTTGGTTATCCTATTTTAGATTTAGAGAACTTTTTTACTGACATACACAAATACCTCCGATTACTTGAAGAAATGGTTATTTTAACCTTGAAAGATTTCGGTTTGGAGGGAACCCGAAGCCCCGGTGAAACAGGAGTTTGGTTGGATGTAGGAACCCCTTTTGCTCGAAAAATATGTGCTCTAGGAGTAAAGGCGAGTCGTTGGGTAACAATGCACGGGTTTGCATTTAATGTAAATACTGATTTGGCTTACTTTGACTATATTATTCCCTGTGGAATCAAAGGCAAAGGAGTTACTTCCCTAGAGGCTGAACTTAAAAAAGAAATTTCACTAATAGAAGTAAAAGAAAAGCTCGCCAAGCACTTTCAAAATTTGTTTGAAGCAAAGTTTGTTTATACCTAATTAATTCCATAAATAATTATCCCATTACTTTCTGACTGAACTACAAGTTCTAAGGCTCTATCCTTGTCTGCATTCGTCAAATCAGCTGCTGAAGTCCCATAAACAGGAAACCCTTTTACAGAAGTTCCATTGCTGTAGTAGAGATAAACTTTTTGTGCGTCCAGATCGGTAGTAGTTACATAAATAATGTTGTTGATATAAAAAATCTTCGGAGCAGTGTAACGTCCAAAGGGTAGCGTAATCGGAATTCCTTTAATGTTTAAAATGTTATTCGATTGGGATACCAAAGATTTGGTTGTGGTTGCAATTTGGTGACCTTTTTCTAAATCTAAATTTGTTTTTACGATGTTTCCTTTGACATCAATTTGAATCAGGTCTCCATTTTTATCTGAGGTAGTAAATGTTTTTAGGTAAGAATTTACTGAATTTCCAGAAAAAGCAATATTCCCTTTTACTTTAACCCGTTCTTTTCCAGTTCGGTTTAAAAGGCTAAGTTTTCCACTCTCCTCTTGAATTGCAATGTAATCTTTTTGATTGATTCGAATATGAACAGGAGGGTTAATGATTGGGGTTTTGGTCTTTTTGAATTTAAAACCAGATACTTTTTTACCCTTTGAATTAAACATTTGCAAATTATTTCCTCGAGTCAAAACAAAACGATAATCTCTTCTTTGATCATAATCAAACACAGCTAAGGGTTGAATGGGTTCTGTACTGGAAATTTTTATTGAAAAAGGTTTTACTATTTTTCCATTTCGATCCAATACAAAGAATTTATCTTCAGTCCTAAAAGCCATTTGAAGTCGTTTGTTTTTGTATAAATCAACCTGCTGAATCCGACCTTGAATGTTTCCAGGTAATTGTTTTTTCCAAAACAAATTCCCTTTATCAGAAAACAAGTAAAGCTTATTGTTAATGTCTTGAACCAAAACATCCATTCCCTTAGTTCTGTGGTTTTTGAGCCATTGTGGCGGAGAACTTAGAGGAGCTTCTAGCTGTAAAAGGTATTGGTTAGAAACTGAATTTTGAATCACTTTTAATTCATTTTCATGAATTCTGAAATGCAAGTGTATAAAGCTATTTTCTAAAGTTCCTTGAAAGGCAACAAAAGGAAATCGTTTCGTATCCAGTTTTGACCAAGGTTTCCTCTTTTTGTTATTTTCCCAAAATTCAATCAAAGCTTTTGTTTGAGCAATCCAATAGATCGAACTTTGAGAGACCAGAGTTTCTTTGAATGTATTGTAAATTATATTTTTACTTAAAGTACTTCCGTCTTTGTGATTACTAATAACTGTTTTAATGGCTTGTTCACTCGCTGTAAAAACAAAAAAGTTTTCAATGACAGCTCCCCATTTGGGTTTTACTTTAGACCCAATAACTTTAGAGAACAAAAGAATATCATCAGGAAGTTTTGTGGGATAATAGGAAATTTCTCGGAAATTTTTACCATTTTCTAACTTGGGCAAGAGGTATTCTTGAGCTAGTTTCTCATTTTGAGAGTGGAAAAGTAAAACGATTTCAGAGCCCAATTCAATCCATCCGATCTCATCTACATTACTCAGGGCTTTTAGGTTGATTTGTGGAAGAGCAATATTTTGGTGAAGAACCCATCGCTTGAATGCATCTTCGGTTTTGAGCGCATTATTTAGGGGAATAGATAAAAAAGAGGTGCTGTTTTCTGGAGCTAGTTGATCTAAAAGTATTTTTTGAGCATCGTTTTCTTTGAGAATCCCCATGGGATCCCCTAATGAATCTTGAACAGCAATCAAGCCATCTAAGCTGAATCCAGAATTTTCAAAATCAATATCATAAGCATTCCAATCGTGGTTGATTTTTGGAAATAACGGAATACTTCCAATTGCTTCTACAATCAATTCTTCAGCCTGGGGTTGAACCAGAAAGTTGAGAGGGGCGCTGGTGTCCAGAGTGGTGTAGATTTTGTCGAAAAGATTGTCTTGTCTTATTTTTTTATCTTTTTGTTGAAATTTACGGATATAATTTTCAATTAACAATTGGGAAGTAGATCGCAAGGTGTAACCCTGAATATTCGTACTGTAAAGAATGTTTTTTTCACTTTTTTCAATATTGATTTTAAATTTACTATAGTCAATGGAAGTTCCTGTTATTTGAGTAGAATCAATCGGTGCCTTATAGATGTGGGTTAGTACACTTGGATTTTTTCCAACGGTAGTTATGCATATCAAACTTTTTACGTCGGGGGTTTCTTGGAGTAAACGTGAGATGTCAGAGGTTAGATTTGGGTTAAGTGATTTTATTTCTCTAAACACCTCATTATTGGTAAGTTCGCTAATAAGAGTATTGATGTCGTTGATTTGAATCACCCAACTGCTGTTTTGTGGAATCCAATCGTTAAGCCGACTGAATTTACTGTTGTTTGTTTGGCAACTCCACAAAAAAATTAGAAGAACAGCTAAAGATCCAAGCCGGTATGTTTTTTTTAAAAGCTGAAGCAAGGTTAATTGAGTCATAGGATAGTTAATAAAGTTCAAAAATAAGAAACTCAGAATTTAATTTGTAATTGTTCTGAAAGTAATCTAAAAGTTTTTCTGTGCTGTGGAGTTATTCCTTGGTTGAGTATGGCTTCACGATGTTTTTTAGTGGGATATCCTTTATTTTTTTTCCATTCATATTTGGGGTATTTTAAATCCAGATCAATCATCAAATCATCTCTGTAGGTTTTTGCAAGAATAGATGCTGCGGCAATATTTTGGTATTTACCATCTCCTTTCACAATGCACTGGTGTGGAATTTTTTTAAAGGAATGAAAACGATTCCCATCCACAAGAATATGACTGGGGCAAGGATCAAGTTTTTCAAGTGCTCTGTGCATTGCTTTTATGGAGGCATTCAGAATGTTAATGGTATCAACTTCTTCTGGTGAGCAATGAGCTATCGCGTATGTTATTGCTTTATTTTCAATAATGGGCCTAAGAAACTGTCTTTGCTTTTCGGTTAACTTTTTGGAGTCATTTAAAAGGGGTATATCAAAATCAGCTGGAAGAATTACAGCAGCGGCAGTGACAGGTCCTGCAAGACAACCTCTGCCTGCTTCATCTGTTCCTGCCTCAAGTCCCGTGAGTAATTGTAAGCTTAGCATCTTTTAATATTTAATCATTCTCATTTCAAATTACTTACAATTATTTAACTTCGCAATCAAAATTACATTCTTTCATGACCCAAAGATTCTTTTTTATACTTTTTTTAATGAGTAGCTCAATCACTTTTGGTCAAGGCATTTCTGGCGCCAATTATCAGAAAAAATTCACAACCAAAAAAACGACCTCCTCGGGATTAGAAAGATCATCAATTCAGAAATCTCAAAAAAAGGAGATAAATAAAAAAGATTCCATACAGAAAGACTCTATAAATGTTCGGATGTACGCAATTTACACCTTAGATAGAGACTCAACATACATAGACACAACTTTAACAATACAGAAAGAGTATAAGATGAATTTTTTGAGAAAGGATTATTTTGAATTATTGCCCTTTTCCAATACGGGTCATGCATTTAATAAATTGGGATATGATTTTTCAACCAAGTCTTTGCTTGCAAGTCTGGGGGCTCGTTCAAAACATTCTAGCTACATTGAAGCACCAGAGTCGTTGTATTTTCAGGTTCCAACTCCACTGACTGAACTTTTTTATCGAACCACATTTGAGCAAGGAAGAATAGCCCATTCAACCATAACGGCAAACATAAGCCCTCAATTTAATTTTGCGTTTACTTATAAAGGATCACGCTCTCTGGGGAAGTATGTCAATTTTAGATCAGCATATGAACGTTTTCAGTTTTCATTTAAATATCAATCCTTCAACACAAGATATTCTTTGTGGGGGCATTATTCCAATCAGTCCATCGAGAACCAAGAAAACGGAGGTATTGATGATGAAGGAATCCTTCTTTTCGAAACTGGAGACCCTGATTTTAAGGATCGTTCAGTATTGGATGTTCGCTTTAAATCGGCAGAAAGCCTTTTGGCAGGAAAGCGTTCTTTTATCGATCATCATTGGAACATAGTATCTCCGAAAGACTCTGTCCGCACCAAACTCATAATAGGTCATCGATTTCTTGATGAATCTCGATATTATTCCTATACAGATTCAAGGGGATCGGATCATTTTGGAGATTTAATAATTGGCTTTTCAAAAGTAAATGACTTGGCTAAACTTATGAGAACCAAAAATCAAGTTTACACGGAGTTTAAAACGCCATACACTGGTAAACTGCGTGCAGGAATATCATCTGTCCAATCCAATTATTTTTTTGGTTTTGAAGAAGATGAGGTTTTATCAGAATCAGTTCCCAATCAGATTAAAACCACCCAACTTCTTTTCAATGGAGATTGGAAGTTTCAATGGAAGGGGTTTTCGATGCAAGCAAGTCTTCAAAAAAGTGTAAGCGGAAGCTTGTTGAGTGACGAAATAGCAGTCAAAGCACAATATGATTTTCCCAATAAAACCTCCTTTACTGCTCGAGCAAATTTCCGAAATCAAACTCCTGACTTTAATTTTCAACTTTACAAAAGTGATTACCTAAAATACAATTGGCATAACCCTGATCTGGAAAATCAAAACACAACACATTTTTCTGTCAATTTTAAACATCTCTGGCTTGGAAGTTTTTACGCCCACTGGCAACTCATCTCCAATTACACTTATTTTAACACTACCAAATTTGAGCTCGGTCCCGAGGATCCCGATGTAGATCAAGATAGCATATTATATGTAGCGCCTAATGATATTTACTTGGCAGCACCACAGCAAGCAAACAATGCCCTAAATTATTTAAAGATTCGATATACTTCAGAATTCAAACTGGGGAATTTTGAGATGACCAATACAGCTCAATATCAAAAAGTAACCAGCGATTCAGAAAGCTCTGAAGATTCTCAAAGTTTCCAACCATTAAATGTTCCAGAATGGAACTTGAGAACAACCTTGAGTTTTAGTCGAGATATTTTTAAAAAAGCCATGTATTTACAAACTGGCTTTACAGGGCACTATTTTACAAAATATTACGCAGATCGATACAATCCTCTGTTGGGTGATTTTACCCGTCAAAACGATGTTCTGATAGGAGATTTTCCCAGGATAGATTTCTTTGTAAACGGAAAGGTTCAACAAACCAGATTGTTTCTAAAAGCCGAACACATCAATACACTCCTTGAAAACTATAACTATTTCAGCGCACCTGGATATCCTTATCGGGATTTTGTCATCCGTTTTGGACTGGTTTGGAATTTTTTTAATTAAGCTGATTTTTCTTTAAATAGTGAACCTCTTTTGGATTCAAATACCAATAATTTAAAGCACAAAATCTCTTTTAGATTTTACAACACAAAGTTTATTTTCTTTTGGGTTGCCATTAATCATTACATATCCACAACAGATGTTTTTAGCATCTAAAAAAAACACAATAAATTAGAGCTAAATCATTGTATTTAAGTTCTTGTAT
>CAJWBA010000018.1 GCA_913020155.1 uncultured Flavobacteriales bacterium | reverse complement strand
AAATAAATAGAGTGATTCGTTACCCCATTTGTTACCCCAAAAAAAAGAGACAGCGTTAACTATCTCATTTTAAGGGTGGAAGAGCGGTCTCGAACCGCCGACCTCCTGAACCACAATCAGGCGCTCTAACCAACTGAGCTACAACCACCGTTTGTGCGGCAAATTTAATACTTTTTTTGACCTCTCCAAAGCGTAAAAAAAGAATTTAAAACAAATCGTTAAAGGACTGAATTCCAGCTACTCGTTCGGTCGTAAAACCCTCTGCTGCATCTACACCGGCTAATCTTCCCAAATTCTGAGCACGATAACGCACACTATCTAGGAAGTTTTGACTGCTAATAGGGGTCTGAGGGGCACTACTCTTTTTATCAAAAAATTGACTTTTATATGCTTTTATTACTTCTATTTTTTTGTCAATAAATGGAGATATATCAACGACAAAATCTGGCTCAGTGTCTTTCCACTGAATGTAGTGATAAATTTGTTTGGGTCTCCAAGCTTCTTGTTGGGTATCTATTTTGATTAATCCCGATAAAAAACAAGCATCACTAACAAGTTTACTTCCTTTGGGATGATCAATATGACGGTCATCTATTGCATTACACAGCACCACATTGGGTTTGTGAATTCTTATGAGTTTGATGACCTCGAACTGATGGGCTTCATCATTGACAAAAAAACCGTCCCTAAAACCTAAGTTCTTACGGAAAGAAACCCCCAAAATTGCTGCTGCATATTCAGCTTCCTTATCTCGTGTTTTTGCATCCCCTCGGGTTCCTAACTCTCCTCTCGTTAAATCTATAATACCGACTCTTTTACCCTCTGAAATTGCCGATAAAATACTACCCGAACAACCCAGTTCAACATCATCAGGATGTGCTCCAAAAGCTAAAATATCTACCTTCATTTTTTTGCTTTTTTTAAAGCTTGATTTTGAACACAAATTGGTGGGACTTTACTTTTTTTCATTACAAATTATTTGCCTGTAATCCAGTCGATAACTTCAGGGTCATCTGGAGAAGTTCGGGGATCGATTACTTTTTCTAAAATCCCTTCTTCATTCAATAAATACTTTTGAAAATTCCATGTTACTTTAGAATCCGTTAACCCGTTCTTTTCTTTTTGAGTTAAGAACTTGTAAATGGGGTGCATCCTCTCTCCTACAACATCAATTTTTGACATCATCGGAAAAGTCACTCCATAATTAGCTTTACAAAAATCTGTAATTTCAGCATCAGAACCTGGCTCTTGCGCCATGAAGTTGTTCGCAGGAAAACCAACTACAACAAATCCATCGGATACGTAAGTTTCATAAATCGCTTGTAACTGTTTGTATTGAGGGGTCAAACCGCATTTTGAAGCAGTATTGACAATCATTGCTTTTTTACCTTTTAAAGATCCTAAATCAAAGTCTTTCCCAGAAAGGTCATTGGTGATAAATTGATGAATACTTTCACTCATTTTTATTGTGTTTTATGCACTTATTAGATGCGTTATATAAAATTCAGTTAAGACAATAAACGGTCTTAATTTAATATTTAATTTTAATTTTTGTGTAAAATACATAAAATCTATTAGTTTAAAAGACCTTAAATTTAGCTTACACCATATCGATCGATGCAAAAGAGTTGAGTTTTTGCCAAACGTCCTTAGAACAACTCAGCAGATAGCCCCGCTTTTAACAAGGAAGTACATCGAGGTTCTAAATCCTCGAAGGTACCTGTTTTGACGACACACTTTCCTTTATAATGAATAATGTAAGTGCATTGCTCTGCCTGTTCAAGGGTGTGTTCACAATATTGAATCAAACAATTGATTACATGATCAAAAGTATTTACATCGTCGTTATGCAAAATAATTTGATGCTCTTTTGATGCAAGTACACCAACTTCTCCAATCTCTTGTTCTTCTGGATTTAAATTCATATTAAATTTTACTAAATTTTGCTGCAACCCAATTTTGTTTTTTAAGATGAGAAACATACTCCAGTTGAACCCTCTCACAGGAATTCTCAATGTCCTCGAGATCAGAAGTATAAAAACCACTCAAAAGGAGTGTTCCTCCAATATTTAAAGACAATGAATAAACAGATATGTCCTTGATTAGTACATTTTTGTTGATGTTTGCAATAATTACATCATACTTTTTATCAACCAACAAACTAGAATCTCCTTGATATGCACGAATTGATTTACAGTTATTCAACAAGGCATTTTCTTTCGTGTTTTCGTAGCACCATGGCTCAATATCAATAGCATCGATTGGAGCTCCTCCTTTCTTCTCTGATAACACGGCTAAGACACCTGTTCCACATCCCATATCCAAAACTGAAGCACCCTCAAGATCTATATCTAAAAGATGCTGAAGCAGCATATAGGTAGTTTGATGGTGTCCTGTTCCAAAACTCATTTTTGGAGTGATAATTAACTCATATGGAGTAGCTATGGGTTCATGAAATGTTGCCCGAACAGCACAACGATTATCAATTATAATGGGTTTAAAATCTGACTCCCAAACCTCATTCCAATTTTTGGGAGCTATTGTTTGTTGGCAGTATTGGATATCATATTCTGATTTTTTGATGAAAGATATGTCATCCAAGAGATCGTTCTTCCAATCCATTTTTGGAACGTATGCTTCCAGCCCATCATCCAACTCTACAAAACTCTCAAACCCTACATGAGCCAGTTCGGCCACAAGAATCTCTCTGGCTGGCTGAACAGGTTTGAGTGTAAATAAAAATTGAATGTAAGGTGTTGACATTTAGATGGATTTGATTACTGTTGTAAAGTTAGCAGCATTTAAAGCTGCTCCCCCAATAAGACCTCCATCTACATCTTGTTTTGAAAAAATCTCTTGAGCATTCCCAGGTTTTACACTCCCCCCATAAAGAATAGAAACTTCATCTGCCAATGCAGCATCATACTGATCCTGTATTAGGTTTCTTATAAATGCGTGCATCTCTTGGGCTTGTTCTGGCGAGGCAGTCTCACCTGTTCCTATGGCCCAAACAGGTTCGTAAGCCAAAATAATTTTGGGCCAATCTGCTGCTTTTAATTGAAATAAAACGTTGCTTATTTGAGCTTTTACAACTTCAAAATGACTGGCAGATTTACGATCTTCGAGTTCTTCTCCAAAACAAAAGATAACTTCCATATCGTGATCCAAAGCATTGGCTACTTTTTTTGAAAGCTTGTCATCATTCTCACCAAAATAGGCTCTTCGCTCAGAGTGTCCCAAAATAACGGTTCGAATGCCAATACTTGACAACATTGATGGTGATACTTCTCCTGTAAAAGCTCCTGATTTAGTCTCATGCATGTTTTGTGCTGAAACTTCAATTTCACAATCATTTGTTAGTGCTACAGCCTGAGCTAAATGAACATATGAAGGAGCAATTATGACGCGTGTGTTGCCAAAACTGTCTTGAGATTTCAAGGCTTTTATCAAAGTAGTTGTCTCATTTTGATCATTGTTCATTTTCCAGTTTCCAGCTACAATTTTAGTGCGCATATTCTTTTTTTGATTAATTTAAAATGGTTTTGCTTGTGGATCGATAACCACATAAAGCAGATCGATAAAGATATTGATTAAAATGAATAAAGTTGCTATGATAATTACAGATCCAACTACAACAGGAATGTCAAGTGTATTTAATGCATTAACAATTTCTTTTCCAATACCACGCCATCCAAAAATATATTCTACAAAAACTGCCCCAGCAAGCATAGATGCAAAAAAACCCGATACAGCAGTAATTACTGGATTGAGTGAATTTTTGAGGGCATGCCTGTAAATTATAGCTTGTTGAGACAATCCCTTTGCTTTTGCTGTCCGTATATAATCTTGAGACATTACATCTATCAGACCACTTCGAACCAGTTGAACGATTACAGCAATAGGTCGAATCCCCAATACAAAGGCAGGGAGAATCAAATTCTTGAATTGTAAATCCACTTGATTACCATAATCATCCAATTCATAAAGGCTCCCCGTCATATTTAAATTAGTGAATTCATAGAGTAAATACCCAAAAACCCACGAAAAAAGAATTGCACAAAAAAAGGAAGGAACACTCATTCCTAAAGTACTAATCATTTGTATTGTAGTATCAATCCACGTCCCTTTGTAAATTCCGGAAATAATCCCAAAGGAAAGGCCAAAGAGAATTGCAATAACTATTGAGGCAGTAGCCAAAACTATTGTATTCGGTAAGGTTTCTGAGATAATTGCTCCTACATTTTTCCCTTGTCTTTGGTAGGAAGTTCTCAAGTAGGGAGCTTTGAAAACAACCTCAGTTTTTGAGAAAGAGAAAATTGGATACCCTCCATATTTATTCTTTTTGTAAAAGCTAAAGTTTTCTGGATCTTTGGAATGAAAAGAAATGGGTGAGAGATCATTCAGATAAAACAAATATTGGGTTCCAACAGGCAAATCAAACCCATATTTTTTTTTGACTTTCATCAGCTGTACCTCAGTAGCATTTTGATCTAAAACCATCTGAGCTGGATCTCCTGGCAATATGTTAAATAAAAAAAAAACAACAGTTGCTACACCAAAAAGAGTAAGGATTCCACCAATAATTTTCTCAACAATAAACCTTACCATATTTTTAAGAATCCAGATGAATCAAAGCAAAAACAGCATAATTAATAATGTCTTGATAATTTGCATCAATCCCCTCACTTACCAGTGTTTTTCCCCGGTTGTCTTCAATTTGTTTTACTCTTAAAAGTTTTTGTAAAATCAAATCGGTTAAAGAACTAACTCGCATTTCTCTCCAGGCTTCACCATAATCATGATTTTTATCTGACATAAGTTGATAAGTTTCTGCTAAATACTTTTCATAAAGTGCAAGTACCTCTTCGGGATTCAAATCAGGTTGATCAGCTATTCCAAGCTTCAATTGAATCAAAGCCATTAGCGAATAATTAATGATACCTATAAATTCACTTACCTGCCCCTCCTCGATCTTTTGCTCCTCTTTAACTTGTATACTTCTGATTCGCTGTGCCTTAATAAAAATTTGATCTGTAAGGGAGGGTAATCTAAGAATTCTCCAAGCGGCTCCGTAATCACTCATCTTATTAATAAATAAATCTTTACATTTTTTTGTGATCTGTTGATAATGTGCTTGAGTTGATTTCATAAGTATCGCAAATATGCGTAAATTTCGTTTAATTTAATTAGTCTTTCAAATATTCCTAAAAAAGTTATTCATGAATACTACACAGGCGATAAACATAAATTGTAAGGGTACTCTTGTTGATCTTTCAAAACCCAAAATAATGGGAATTCTAAACCTTACTCCCGACTCTTTTTTTGATGGAGGAAAATACAATAATGAAGATGCGGCCCTCAAACAATGTGAAAAAATGATTTCCGAGGGAGCAGACTTTGTAGATATTGGAACCTCCAGCTCAAAACCTGGAGCAAAGGAAATTTCAGAAGATGAAGAACTCAATCGATTACTTCCTACCCTTGAAAGAATTTTAAAAGAGTTTCCAGGAATATTCTTCTCAATTGATACATTTAGATCTAATGTTGCCGAAAAAGCCTTAGATCGCGGCGCTGCTCTAATTAATGATATTTCTGCTGGGAATCTTGATCCCAAGATGCTGGAAACGGTTGGAAAACATAAAGTCCCCTTTATTGCCATGCACATGCAAGGAACACCAAGTTCAATGCAACTAAACCCAACCTACAAAAATATTATTGGAGAGTTGATTTATTTTTTTTCTGAAAAAATAAAAGAAGCGCATTCCGCTGGAATAAATGATATAATAATTGACCCCGGATTCGGTTTTGGAAAAACCATTCCACATAATTATGAAATTCTCAAAAAATTAGAAACTTTTCAGAGTCTGAATACCCCAATCCTTATTGGTGTTTCTAGAAAATCTATGATTTTCAAAAAACTTGGCATTGATGCATCTTTGGCTCTCAATGGGACAAGCGTTCTCAATACAGTTGCCCTCTCAAAGAAAGCACAAATACTTAGGGTGCATGATGTCAAAGAAGCAAAAGAATGTGTTTATTTATTAGAAGCACTTCAATAGTTTTTCTAATTTTACAAAAACCTTGACCCTTTGGTAGACTTAGACTTCTTAAAAATCAGCTTTATTGATGTAACCGATATCATATTGGTTGCAGTGTTACTCTACTATCTGTACAAGCTTGTCAAAGGCACTGTTGCCATAAATATTTTTTTAGGCATTGTTATCGTTTACCTTATTTGGGTTCTCACGGATGCCCTAAATATGAATGTTTTGAGTAATATTCTCGGGAAATTTATCAGTGTAGGTTTCTTTGCACTTATCGTAGTATTTCAGCAAGAAATACGGAAATTTCTGTTGCTTCTAGGATCTACAAATTATACGAGTAGAAAAAGCTTGGTTCGTTATTTTAATTTTTTAGGTCAAGAAAACAATGCTGTACCAATAGATGTATCTTTACTTACAAGCGCATGTAAAAAAATGGCAAGTGAAAAAACAGGTGCCATCATTGTAATAGAACGTTCCAATTCCCTTGATTTTTTAACAAATACAGGAGATAAAACAAACATTGATCTTTCATCTCAAATATTAGAAACTATTTTCTTTAAAAACAGTCCCCTTCACGACGGAGCAGTTATCATCAAGGACAATACCATTACTGCAACTCGGGTGGTACTTCCTGTTTCGGAATCTTCTTCCATTCCAAAACGATATGGATTGAGACACAGAGCTGGCGCAGGAATATCAGAAAAAACTGATGCTGTAGTTATTGTAATTTCTGAGCAAAGAGGTCAAATTACTTACATTAAAAATGGAGAATTCATTAATTTTGCTTCAGTAGATAAATTAAAGAGAATCTTAATTGAAGATCTGGCTTACTAGGATTGTAAGTCATAAAATTGTATCCGATGTAATTTCTGATAATATCCTCTTTTTTTATCCAATAGTTCTTGGTGAGTTCCAACCTCTACAATTTTTCCCTGATCTACCACTACAATTCGATCTGCCTGTTGAATGGTTGCCAAGCGATGTGCTATGATTATTGAAGTTTTATCCTTTGTAATGGTTTCTGTCGCATTCTGAATTAATTCCTCAGAATAAGAATCAACCGATGAAGTTGCTTCATCCAAAACTAAAATGGTTGGATTTGAAAGAAATGCCCTAAGAAATGCAATCAGTTGTCGCTGTCCTGCCGACAACATTACCCCGCGTTCTTTAACATTATAGTGATAACCTCCAGGTAAGGAACTAATAAACTCATGCACCCCTATTTCTTTTGCAGCATCCTCTACTTGTTTTAGAGATATTTGAGGATCATAAAGGGTTATGTTATTCAAAATAGTATCCGCAAAAAGGAAAACATCTTGAAATACAACAGCTACATGTTTTCTCAAATCTTTTAAATGATAATCTCGAATTGTTACCCCATCAATTTTGATATCTCCAGAGCTAAATTCATAAAATCGAGAGAGCAAATTTATTATGGTTGACTTTCCTGCTCCTGAAGCCCCAACTATTGCTATGGTTTCTCCAGGAATTACTTGTAAGCTAATTCCCTTGAGCACCTCTTCATTTTCAACATAAAAAAAATAAAGGTCTTCAATATCAATTTTACCCTGCATTTTCTCGGGGGAAAAGGTTCCTTTATCCTCTATCTGACTTTCTGTTTTTAAAATTGCAAATACTCGACTGGCAGCAACCATTCCCATTTGAAGCGTATTGAACTTATCAGCAATCTGCCTAAGCGGACGAAATAGCATCTGAGAAAGCTGAATGAATAGAAAAATGATTCCCAATGAAACACCGTCTCCAGCAACAACATTCAACCCGCCATACCAAACCAATAAACCAATGGTTACTGAGGTAGAAATTTCTGCTACTGGAAAAAAGATAGAATTGAACCAAACGGTATGCAACCAGGCTTTTTTGTGCTTTTCATTGATCTGCATAAAGGCTCTTTGTTCAATGGCTTCCCTATTAAAAAGTTGAACGATCTTCATTCCACTGATCCGTTCTTGAACAAATGTATTCAGTTCAGCAACCTGTTTACGGACTTCTTCAAAAGCCTTTTTCATTGATTTCTGAAATAAACGAGTAGCGAAGACAATAACTGGGAGAACCGAGAAAACAACGAGTGATAATTTCCAATTTATCGAAAGCATGATAATAACCACAACAGACATTTTCAATAAATCAGCTATAATCATAAACAACCCTTGGCTAAAAATACTTGCAATTGTTTCAATATCACTTACAGATCGAGTAACCAATCTACCTACTGCTGACTTATCAAAATAGGCCATTTTAAAGCGAATTAGTTTTTGAAATAATTCGACTCGCAAGTCTTTAACAATCATTTGTCCAAGCCAATTTGCGAAGTAAATAAATACAAACTGAAAAACAACTTCCAACATTAATGTCAACAACATTAAGAAAGAAAAAAATAAGAGACCATCGTAATCTTTGGTAGTGATGTAATCGTCTATGACTATTTTAAGTAAATATGGCGTGAGGGTAGAAAAAACAGATAAAAGTATTGCTGCAATTAACACAAAATAATAAGTCAATCGATAAGGCTTAGAATAAGCCATAAGTTGACTTAAAAGATTCAAATCGAAAATTTTACCACCTACTTTAGCCATTGTTTATGTTTATATTTTTGGGATATTGAATATCTGTAAGATACAAACCATGTGCTGGAACGGAAAATCCTGCTTTACTTCTTTCTTTACTTTTAATGATATTTTTTAATTCTTCAATAGTGATCTTATGGATACCTACATTAAGAAGGGTTCCTACTATAGCTCGAACCATATTGCGCAAAAAACGGTTTGCAGTTATTGTAAACACACAGCCATCTCCATTTAGTCTCCAACTTGCATTTTTAATATCACACAAAAAAGTTTTAACATCTGTATTAGATTTGGAAAAAGATTCAAAATCTTTAAAGGTCATCAGCAACTGAGCAGATTCATTCATCAACGGTATGTCCAGCGGCTCTCTAAAAAAATAAGCAAGACCGTTAGTAAAAGGATCTTTTTTTGAAACAATATGATATTCATAACTTCTCAACGTAGCGTCAAATCTTGCATGCGCAGTATCTATTACTGGGACTATCGACAAAATCACAACATCAGATTTGAGGTATTGATTCAAAAGATAAACAAGGTTGTCAAAGGTTTTAAGAGGAATTTTTGCGTCAAAATGGGCTACCATTAACCGAGCATGAACACCCGTATCTGTTCTCCCTGCCCCTGTAACCTTAACATGGGACCTAAGTATTGTAGTAAGTGCTTCTTCTAAAACTTCCTGAACACTAATCGCATTGGGCTGACATTGCCAACCATGAAAAGGGGTTCCTAGATAAGATAAATTGACGAAGTAACGCACTTAAAATATTTGTTACAAAGATATCAGAAAAACAAGAAATGCGAAAGTTTATTCACAATTGCTATTCACTTATTTACTTGAAATTCTCAATCCAGTTTAATTTTCCAAGTCAAAATTTATTAGGGAACTCATCAATTAATGATAGAAACTGGTTTTCTTTGTTTTCTAAAAAATTGAACTTAAGAAATTATTTGAAGTAAATTGCAAAACAAGTTAATTTGAATTTTTGATTCAAAAAAGCTGTGCGAAATTAAATAAATAAAATCATTTCTGATACTTGAAAAAAATTTTACTTTTATCGGATACCCACGGTTACATTGATAAACGAATATTAAGTTACGTTCATCAAGCCGATGAAGTCTGGCATGCAGGAGATATTGGTAATCTCGATGTTACTGATCAAATTGAAAAGCTAAAACTCCTTAGAGCGGTTTATGGAAATATTGATGGAAAATATGCTCGAGTTAGCTTCCCTGAATTTCAACAATTTTATTGTGAGCAAGTTTCTGTGCTTATAATTCACATTGGTGGATATCCTGGTCGTTACAACTCCAAAATAAGAGAGCTATTGAGTAAATCATCCCCAAAAATATTCATTTGCGGGCACTCGCACATTCTAAAAGTAATGCACGATAAAAAGTACAAACTTTTATATATAAATCCAGGAGCAGCAGGAGTGCATGGATTCCACAAGATAAGAACAATGCTCCGCTTCGAAATCGATGGGGATCAAATACAAAATTTAGAAGCCATTGAATTGGGACAGCGTGGTGTTGTGAAAGATTAGCGCAAACGATCCAAAGATCTTGTCAAAACTTCATCTTTTTTAATGTATTTATTTGCAAATATTAACATCAACCAGCTTACTAGAGCCAGAGTAAAGCGGAAAATAATTAATTGTTGTTGAGTTTCAATTTGACTATAAATTTCATTGAAAACCAAAATCTCGTATCCAATAGAAAAAAACAACAAGATAATATTCATTATTATTTGAATCTTACGATTCAAGAAAAGGAATAAGTTAACCAGCCCAAGTAAAATAAATAAATATGGGAGGTTATTAATAATAACTTTAATTTCCTCAGAATCAAGGTCAAAATCAATTGGAAATCTTAAACAACATCCCAATATGGCAATGACATAACCTATTAAAAATAAAGATTGAATTCTTTGCAGCATTATTTTTTTTTCAAAATTAAAAATTTTTTTGTTGGAGGTTATATTTTTTTCGTAATATTGTCGTAGCAATTGTAATACTTAAAAAGATTGCTCTTCATAAAATACATACTTAACACATTATGCTTATCTAATTTTCCATTTTGATAAGTGAACTTTTCAAAAAAATGTACGAAATTTCAGAATTAAAAAGTAAAAAGTTAACTGACTTGCAGGGTATTGCCAAATCTATTGGTGTTAAAAGAATTACTGGTCTCAAAAAAATAGACTTGATTTATCAAATCATTGATCATGTGTCTGCTAATCCAGAATCCATAAAAAATAACACACCCTTATCAGAAAGCGCAACAGAAAATAAAGCACCTGAAGTAAAACCCAAGGTACAAAAACCAGCTCCTAAAGCTGATCAAAAAAATACCGCCCAACTAAATAAGCCTGATGAAACTAAAAAACAAGTACCTACAGCGGAAAAAGGCAAAATTGATGTTCGAAATGATCGGCATCATAATACAAATTCCAATCAAAAACAAAACCAAAACACCAACCCAAATCAAAAACAAAGAAAAAACAATAACCCTAATTACAAAAATAAAAACGGAGAACCCAATCACAACAAAGACAAACGTAACAGATATAGAGAACCTGATTATGAATTTGATGGGATAATTGATTCTGAAGGTGTTTTGGACATTATGTCCGAAGGATATGGATTTTTAAGATCATCAGACTACCATTATTTATCGTCTCCCGATGATGTTTATGTGTCCCAATCTCAGATCCGTTTGTTTGGTCTAAAAACTGGGGATACAGTATTGGGGACTGTTCGTCCACCGAAAGAGGGAGAAAAATATTTTCCATTAATCAAAATCAACAAAATTAATGGTCTTGACCCCAAAGTAGTTCGTGATCGTGTTTCTTTTGAACACCTAACGCCACTTTTTCCTCAAGAAAAGTTTATCCTTGCTGAAAAACAAAGCACCATTTCCACTCGAATCATCGATCTTTTCTCTCCTATTGGAAAAGGGCAACGTGGAATGATTGTTTCCCAGCCAAAAACTGGAAAAACAATGTTACTCAAGGATATTGCTAATGCAATTGCCGCAAATCACCCTGAAGTTTATCAAATAATACTATTAATTGATGAACGCCCTGAAGAGGTTACAGATATGCAACGAAACGTAAAAGGAGAAGTAGTTGCCTCTACTTTTGATGAACCGGCGGATCGTCACGTAAAAGTTGCCAATATTGTTCTAGAAAAAGCTAAACGATTAGTTGAGTGTGGGCATGATGTTGTAATTCTTTTAGATTCTATTACTCGTTTAGCACGCGCATACAATACCGTTCAGCCTGCTTCTGGAAAAATACTTAGTGGTGGTGTAGATGCCAACGCCCTTCACAAACCAAAACGTTTCTTTGGAGCTGCCCGAAATATTGAAAAAGGAGGATCACTGTCCATCATAGCCACTGCCCTCACAGAAACGGGCTCAAAAATGGATGAAGTTATTTTTGAAGAATTCAAAGGTACAGGTAACATGGAACTTCAATTGGATCGAAAAATCTCGAACAGACGTATTTTCCCTGCAATTGATCTGATTTCCTCAAGTACAAGGAGAGATGACATTCTTTTGGATGAAAATACAGTACAACGCATGTGGATCATGCGCAAATACCTTGCTGATATGAATCCAGTTGAAGCAATGGAATTTATCAATGATCGTTTCAAAAGAACAAAAAACAATGAGGAATTTTTGATCTCTATGAATACATAATTCAATAACAATTATCCATAAAAAAAGCGCTATTTAACAACAGCGCTTTTTTTTATATTGTAAAATAATAACTTTATTACAGAGCAGATACTTGTTTAGTCAATTTTGATTTAAGGTTAGCTGCTTTATTGGAATGAATAATATTTTTCTTAGAAAGTTTGTCTAACATTGAAATAACTGTAAGTAACAAAACATCAGCTTCTTGACGATTTGTAAGTTCTTTTAATTTTTTCACAGCATTACGAGCTGTTTTATGTTGAAAACGATTACGCAAGCGTTTCTTATCGTTGGATCTAATTCTCTTTAATGCAGATTTGTGATTTGCCATTTAAATATTGTTTTTTGTCTGTAGCCCGTAGGGGAGTCGAACCCCTCTTTCTAGGATGAAAACCTAACGTCCTAACCGATAGACGAACGGGCCATTTTTTATGGTTGCAAATTTAAAACGAAATAATAAAACGTGCAACCCTTTTCGTTTAAATTTTTATTGATTTATTTAATTTTTTTTTAACAAAAAAAAACGCTGTTCAAGAGTGCTGATTAGTAAGCTTTAGCAAACAGTACCCTTTGTTTGGAATGGTTTCCTGAAAAAACACATACGCCATCTTCGGGATCAGGAGTATGTGGGATACATCGAATTGTTGCCTTTGTAATCTTTTTTATGGCTTCCTCGGTTATTGCTGTACCATCCCAATGAGCAGAAATAAAACCGCCTTTTGAATTCACTATTTCTTTAAACGATTCAAAATCATCTACTTCACTAATGTGTTTGTCTCTAAAACTTATGGCTTTTAAATACAAAGTTTCTTGAATTTCTTTCAACAAACTTGGAATAACTTCTACAATAGAATCTTTTGAAATAAAGGATTTTGAAAGTGTATCCCTTCGTGCCAACTCTACTTGATTTTTTTCTAAATCTTTTGGTCCGATAGCCATTCTCAATGGAACTCCTTTAAGCTCATAGTCATTAAATTTGTAACCTGGCTTCACATTATCTCTGTCATCAAATTTAACACTTACGCCTAAATCAAGTAATTGCTGTTTGATTTTTAAGGCTACCTCAGAGATTGCCGATAGTTGCTCTTCTCCTTTGTAAATAGGTACAATAACGACTTGAATTGGTGCCAAATTTGGAGGTAAAACTAGACCATTATCATCTGAATGAGTCATAATAAGAGCTCCCATCAAACGTGTTGATACTCCCCAAGAGCTTGCCCATACATATTCTAGTTTTCCTTCTTTTGTTGCAAATTTTACATCAAATGCCTTAGCAAAGTTTTGTCCCAAAAAGTGCGAGGTTCCCGCCTGCAATGCTTTTCCATCTTGCATTAGTGCTTCAATACAATGGGTTTGCTCTGCTCCTGCAAATCGTTCACTTTCGGATTTAACTCCTTTGATAACAGGAATTGCCATAAAACTTTCTGCAAAATTAGCATAAATATCATTAATCAAAATAGTCTCATCCAAAGCTTCTTGACGGGTTGCATGTGCAGTATGTCCCTCCTGCCATAAAAACTCAGCAGTTCTCAAAAACAAGCGCGTACGCATTTCCCAACGAACCACATTGGCCCATTGGTTGATGAGTATGGGTAAATCTCTGTATGATTGAATCCAATTTTTATAAGTACTCCAAATAATAGCCTCACTGGTAGGACGAACTACAAGTTCTTCTTCTAGTTTTGCTTCCGGATCTACCATCAACTTCCCCTTTTCATCAGGATTGTTCTTCAAACGATAATGAGTGACTACAGCACATTCTTTGGCAAAGCCTTCTGCGTTTTTCTCTTCAGCTTCAAATAAATTTTTGGGGACAAAAAGAGGAAAGTAGGCGTTTTGATGTCCTGTTTCCTTAAATTTCTTATCAAGTTCTGCTTGCATTTTTTCCCAAATAGCATAACCGTAAGGTTTAATTACCATACATCCTCGTACAGCTGAATTTTCGGCAAGATCGGCCTTGGTTACCAACTCGTTATACCATTTGGAATAATCCTCTGATCTCTTAGTAAATTTCTTTGACATTATTTTGGCATAGATTTTGAATATAGTATTTTTAATTAATTGTTTTGGCAAAATTAATTA
The DNA here is from genome assembly GCA_913020155.1 of uncultured Flavobacteriales bacterium. Lineage (GTDB taxonomy): Bacteria > Bacteroidota > Bacteroidia > Flavobacteriales > Flavobacteriaceae > Arcticimaribacter. Next base: position 25,889 of record CAJWBA010000018.1, on the reverse strand, counting down.
TTTTACTTTTGTTATGACTACTAAAATAGAATGTTATGAAAAAAAAATCACTTACTTCGATCATCAGAATAAACATTGGCTCTTTTTTTTCTGTCATTTTATTTTCATGTGGAAGTTTTCAACCCACCTCCTACTTCGCTGAAGATGGTATTTATGGGAATGACCAACAAAAAGTTGTAGCACCAAAAAATGAGACTCCAAAATCTTCTGGCTACACTCAATATTTCGATGAAAAATCAAAAGAATACGTCTGGGACGACACCAGCGAAGATTATTATTTCAAGGATTCAGAAAATTACAGCAGTGCAAATTCACCAAACAATGGCTCTAATTCAAGCCAAGGTCAGTGGGGTAGTTCACCTCAAAGAACCAATATTTACATTGTAGGATCTCCAATTGATTACAATTTTGGATACTTGGGATATGATCCCTATTTATTTAATAATGGTTTTGGTTTTAATGGTGGAGGGTTTTATGGAAGATTTAATAACTTTTATAATCCCTATCGATGGGGATATTTTAATGCCTTTTATCCTTCTTTTGGTTTTGGGTTTTACAATCCTTATTACTATGAAAGATTTTACCCCTATGACAGATTTTATAACAATAGTTACAATCGCTATGCTAACCGATATCAACCAAAAAGAAGATCCTATTCAAATTCGAGAAGAGGAGGAAATAGTGCAAGACGTTCCTCTGCTCCCATAAGAACTTCATCAGTTTCTTCAAGAAAAGGAGGAACCCTTAGATCCATAAATCAATCATCAATTAGAGTTCCATCTCTAACTCGAAATGGGGTGAATGTAAGAAGAAATAGTAGGGAGAATTTAAGAAACTACAGTCGTCGATACATTACTACACCTAATGATAATCCAATCAAACAATCACTTAGAACAATTAAAGAAAGAAGAAATTCTTCTGAACCAAATCATTACAAACCAAAGGCATATTCGAAATCAAATAATTATAACTCCAACAGAAGTAGTAACAGTAATTCAAACAACAACTACAATAGTTCTAGAAGAAGTACTATTGATCGAGCCTCATCTCCATCTAGATCAAGCTATAGTTCACGCTCGTCAGGTTCAAGATCTTCAAGTTCAAGATCTTCAAGTTCAAGAAGAAACTAACTATTTAATTACATCTAAAAATTTAGCCTATGAATCAATTCCTTAAAGTCATATTATTGATTTTTTTTACCGTTTCTATGAATGCTCAAAGTCTAGAGGATGTTATTCGCTATAGTACTCCAAACCTTACTGGTACTGCTCGATATACAGCTATGGGTGGTGCTTTTGGAGCCCTTGGAGGAGACTTAAGCGCTCTTCAAGTTAACCCTGCATCCAGTTCTGTTTTTGAACACTCCCAAATTGGTGTTTCGATGAATTCGGGTAGGAATAAAATTAATTCAAATTATTACGGTACTGGTTTTGAAACTTCTAACAATAATTTTGATTTTGATCAATTTGGTTTTGTATTCGTTTTAAAAAACTCAGAAGTAAGTCCATGGTCAAAAATTAGTTTTTCGTTTGATTATCAAAAAAAAGCAAACTTTAATTCCGTTTTTGAAGCTGAAGGATATAATCCCAATGGAATTGATAACTACTTTCTAAATTTTGCACAAGGAGTCACATTAGAAAACTTTCAGACAACACAAAGTGAAAGCATAAGTGAATTGTATTCATATTTAGGAGAAAATTTTGGCTTTGATGTAAAACAAGGGTTTTTGGGTTATCAATCTTATATGATTGAGGCTAATCTTGATGAGCCATTGAATACAGAATACTACAGTACCGTTAATCCAGCATCTAATGGATATTTTCATGAATATGTCACCTCAAGAAATGGGGGAATCAATAAATATGCCTTTAACTTTAGTGGTGAGTATCAAAAAAAATATTACTTCGGTCTGAATTTAAATTCATATAACCTTGAATATGTTGAGCAAACTGACTTTTATGAAAGCAATTACTCCAGTACTTCGGCATTAAATTCTTTTCGTTTTAACAACAAGCTTTTGACCCTTGGAAAAGGATTTTCATTTCAAATTGGAGCTATTACTAAATTAACAGAGCAGTTGCGTTTAGGATTAAGTTATGAAAGTCCAACTTGGTTTTCTATTATTGAAGAAACCGAACAATTTGTTGCAAGCAATGATGGCTCAGACATCACTGTTGAACCAAATGTAATAAACATATATCCAGAGTATCGTTTTAAAACTCCTTCAAAATACACAGGAAGTTTAGCTTATATTTTTAGTGAAAAAGGATTGATTAGTTTTGATTACACACGAATAAATTATGATTCAGCAAATTTTAATGAACCCAACGATACTTACTTTCAAGATCAAAACGATGTAATAAAAAATAATTTATCTACTGAAGGCATTCTAAAAATTGGTGGAGAATATCGTTTTGGAAATTACAGTTTAAGAGTGGGATATATAAATCAAAACGCATTTATAAAGAATGTTGATAATAGCGGCTCTATCATGAGTATTGGTGGGGGTATTAACTTCGAAGGAAGTTCTCTGGACTTCAGCATTACAAGTAGCGATTTTAACGACCAACAACAACTATTTTCAAGTGGGCTTACCGATACCATAAATCTAAAAAAAGATCGCCTAAATTTTAGATTTACTTACATACTCAAATTATAATTTGAAGCAAGCATCTAAAAGCTAATATGATTAATGATATTTAGCATAAATGCTTATCTTTGCTGGAGTTTAAAAATACTATGAAAATAAAAAATTCCTTAGAAGAAGCTGTTGATCCCTATGGTGATGATCATTTAGGTAGCAGTTCCGACAACCCTATTCGCCCAGACGCCTTTGAGCTTAGTAACCCTGAAAAAATTGAATTGATTCAAGAAAAAGTCGCTGATATCCTTCATATTTTGGGAATGGATTTGACAGATGACAGCCTTAAAGGCACTCCAAACAGAGTAGCTAAAATGTATGTCGAGGAAATTTTCGGTGGATTACATCCTAAAAAAAAACCCAAAGCATCTACTTTCAACAATAATTACAAATACGGTGAAATTCTGGTTGAAAAGAACATAACTTTATATTCAACTTGCGAACATCATTTACTTCCAATAGTTGGGAGAGCTCATGTTGCATACATTTCGAATGGTACTGTTGTTGGTTTATCAAAAATGAACCGAATTGTTCAATACTATGCTCAACGCCCCCAAGTACAAGAACGCTTAACTATTCAAATTGTTGAAGAACTAAAAAATGTTTTGGGTACAGAAGACGTAGCTTGTGTCATTGATGCAAAACATTTATGTGTAAATTCAAGAGGAATTAAGGATATTAGCAGTAGCACTGTGACCTCTGAATTTAGTGGTGCTTTTAAAAGTAAAGAAACTAAACGTGAATTTTTGGATTACATTCAACTCGATACAGAATTCTAATGCAACAGCTTACTGTCTACAATTCCCTGAGTGGTAAAAAGGAAGTTTTTACTCCAATTACAAAAGAATACGTGGGCATGTATGTGTGTGGTCCCACGGTTTATAGTAACGTGCATTTAGGGAACTGCAGAACCTTCATATCTTTTGACATAATCTTTCGCTACCTCAAACATTTGGGATTTAAAGTTCGGTATGTTCGTAACATAACAGACGCTGGGCATTTAGAAAATGATGCAGATGAAGGAGAGGATCGAATTGCAAAAAAAGCTCGTCTTGAATCCATTGAGCCTATGGAAGTGGTTCAACGCTACACTGTAGATTTTCATGAAACTTTAGCTAAATTTAACAACCTCCCTCCTAGTATTGAACCCACGGCTACTGGTCATATTATTGAGCAAATCGAAATTATAAAATCAATTCTCGAAAAAGGATTTGCATACAAAATCAACGGTTCTGTTTATTTCGATGTTCTTAAGTACAACGAGACTAACAATTACGGGAAATTAAGCGGTAGAAAAATTGAAAATCTCGTTCACAATACGCGTTCGCTCGACGGTCAAAGCGATAAAAAAAATCCTCAAGATTTTGCTCTTTGGAAGAAAGCAGAACCCAAACACATAATGAGATGGCCCTCGCCCTGGAGTGATGGTTTTCCAGGTTGGCATCTGGAATGTACTGCAATGAGTACAAAATATCTTGGTAATCAATTTGACATTCATGGAGGAGGAATGGATTTAAAGTTTCCACACCACGAATGTGAAATTGCGCAAGCTGAATGTATTACAAAGCAAACTCCAGTTAATTACTGGCTTCATGCCAATATGCTGACCTTGAATGGTAAAAAAATGGCTAAATCAACAGGAAATAATATTTTACCAGAAGAAATGTTTTCGGGTAAGAATTCAATTTTTACAAAATCCTTTAGCCCAGAAGTTGTTCGCTTTTTTCTTTTACAAGCACATTACAGAAGCATTGTTGATCTAAGTCAAGACGCACTTTTGGCCTCAGAAAAAGGTTTTAATAAGCTCAAAGAAGGTTTGCTGTTGCTGAAACAACTAACTCATTCTACTGAAACTAAAGGGTTCGATTTTGTTCAGTGGGAGGAGCAGTCTTACAAAGCAATGAACGATGATTTTAACAGTCCTATGTTGATTGCACAACTTTTTGAAGCGGTTCGTTTCATTAATTTGGTAAACAACGGTTCCGCTTCAATTTCGAAATCTGACCAGTTGAAATTGGCTCAAAAGATGAAAATTTTTGTAGAAGACATCATGGGAATATCGTTTGGGAAATCGAAACAGTCAGATGTTAGTACTGCCCTAGAGGGAACTGTAAATATGCTCATTGATTTTCGAAAAATTACTCGTGACAACAAAGATTTTGTTACTTCTGACCGAATTAGAGACGAACTCTCAGCACTTGGTATTCAGCTTAACGATGAAAAAGATGGAACTACTTTTAGTATCTAATTTAGACTCCATCTATGAAAAAAATTTTAATTTTCCCTTTTACTCTTTTTATCAAATTTTATCAATCCGTCATCTCGCCTTTAACTCCAGCAAGCTGTAGGTTCAGTCCGACTTGTTCAGCATATGGGCTTGAAGCTTTTGAAAAATATGGACCCATCAAAGGACTTTACTTAACAATCAAAAGAATTTTGAGTTGCCACCCTTGGTCCAAGGGAGGTTACGATCCTGTTCCATAAGTTTGGGATTATTAATGAAAATCAAGTACTTTTAATCAACCAATATTTTTTTCATATGCTTTTTTCTAAAATACAATGGGCGCCCTCCGATACACTTTTCAAAATCGGCAGTTTTGGAATCCATTATTACAGTATTATGTTTGTAATTGCTTTTTCTTTAGGATATTACATAATGAGTAAAATTTATGAAAAAGAAAAAGTATCCGTCGAATACATCGAACCTTTGCTTTTTTATGTAGTGATTGCTACCCTTCTGGGGGCTCGACTCGGTGAAGTTTTTTTTTATAGTTGGGGCTATTATCAAAATCATTTGATTGAAATTCTACTTCCAATTCGAGAGCGTGAAAATACGAGTCTATTTTTTGGATTAATTGAAGGGTTTGAATTTACTGGTTTTAGAGGTCTGGCTAGCCATGGAGCCTCTATCGGAATTTTAATAGGTCTGTATTCATATCAAAAAAAATATACTTACAAACCCCTTTTATGGATTTTAGATCGATTAGTAATCCCAGTAAGTATTGGTGCAGCATTTGTACGAATTGGAAATTTCTTTAATTCAGAAATTATAGGTAAATACACAGGTAATAATTTTGGGGTTGTATTCCTCAACAGAAGAGAAGTTGCACCAAGGCATCCGGCTCAACTTTATGAAGCAATTGGCTACATTGGACTTTATTTCTTACTGCGCTATTTGTACAACAACAAAAAGAACCAATCTGAGGGCTATTTGTTTGGACTGTTTTTTGTTTTGCTTTTTAGTATTCGCTTTATTGTAGAGTTTGTCAAAGAAAGTCAAGGTGGTTTTGAAACCTATCTCCCAATTCTCTCTACGGGACAATGGTTGAGTATTCCGATGATTCTTTTTGGTCTCTTTACTATGTTCAGAAAATCTAAAACTGCGAAGAATGAATACCTATGATTTATTTTCGCTTCAATATCCGATTGGAAAATTTGAATGGACAACGACTCAACCCGCATCCAAAGAAAAAAAAGAGGTTTTAGCTGTTTTTAAAAACTTTCTTGCCCCTCTTGAACTAGTAGAAGGATTAAAAGAAAATGAATTACAAACCTCTTATCGAGAAGGTGGCTGGGCAATAGCTCAAGTTGTACATCATTTGGCAGACAGTCATTCACATACTTGTCTTAGATCGAAGCATGCTTTGTTAGAATCGACTCCAAAAATTAAAGATTATGCAGAAGCTAACTGGGCAAAGTTAGAAGATGCTTCATCTTCTGATATTTCTCCTAGTATTTTAATCCTTAAAGGCATTCATAAACGATGGGTAGCTTTTTTTGAGTCATTGACTGAAAGCCAATTTGAATAAAAATACCATCATCCCGAACGATCAAAAAATTACCCTTTGTATGTTGTCACGAAACTTTACGCTTGGCATAGTATGCATCGTCTTGAACACATTCAATCACTAAAAAAAGAATGGCTAACGCCATTACCTAACTCGTTTGGTTCGAATACTTGTAAGTACAAAAGCTCTTCAATTGAGAATTCTTAGCACAATAAACTGAAAGATGATTTAATAAAAAAATTACGGCTTACCTCGTGATTTTAATTTAAAGAAAAAGAGGAAAATTTTTTATCCTATTATTGTTTTTTGTCTTGCGTATCAAACATTACTGGTGTAGCAATAAATACCGAGCTGTAAGTACCTACAATGACCCCTACTATTAAAGCAAACATAAACCCCCGAATGGATTCACCACCGAAAATAAAGATGGCCAATAAAACCAATAAAGTTGTTAATGAAGTATTTAAAGTTCTACTTAATGTACTGTTCAATGCAGAATTAATCGTGGTGTTCAATTCCCATTTAGGATGATCATTTGTAAATTCTCGAATGCGGTCAAAAACAACTACGGTATCGTTCAAAGAGTATCCAATTACGGTTAGAATCGCAGCAATAAATGCTTGATTGATTTCCATACTAAAAGGCATAATAGAATAAGTTAACGAAAATATCCCAAGTACAATAAGTACATCATGGAATACTGCTGCTACTGCCCCTAAAGAAAATTGCCATTTACGGAAACGCAATAAAATATATAAAAATACTACTATCAAAGAACCAAAAACTGCTAGATAAGAATTTTGTTTGATGTCATCTGCGATGGTTGGCCCAACCTTAATCGAGGACATGATTCCTACTGTTTTTAAGTCAGATCCATTTACGAACTCATCGTAAGTAATTTCCTCCGGAAGGTAGGCTTGTAAACCTGCGTAAAGTTTTTCGTATATTTCATTATCAATTGCAGTACCTTCTTCATCAACCTTGTACTTGGTAGTTATCTTTAATTGATTATCGTCTCCGAATGTTTTTGCTTCAACACTTCCAAAAGCATCTGCAAGGACACCTTCTATTTCTGTTGGATTTACAATCTTATCGAAACGAACAGTGTAAGATCTTCCTCCAACAAAATCAACTCCTTGATTTAATCCCTTAAAAGAAAGTGATGCTATACTCAATACTACTAAAACTCCCGAAATTACATAAGCCATTTTTCTTTTTTCCAAAAACGTTATGCTGATGTTTTGAAACAAGCCTTGAGTTGCAGAGGTAGCAAAAGACACTATTTTACCTTTAATCGCACGACCGTCAATTAATAATCTGGTAATGAAAATAGCGGTAAACAAAGAAGTTGCGATACCGATCAATAGGGTGGTTGCGAATCCTTTGATTGGTCCTGTTCCAAACACAAACAAGATCAAGGCTGTTAGACCTGTTGTTATGTTTGCATCTAAAATAGATGAAAGTGCATTATCAAAACCATCTGCAACTGCTTTGAGTTGTCCTTTACCTTTTTTGAGTTCCTCGCGTATTCGTTCAAAAATAAGTACGTTTGCATCAACTGAAATACCAATGGTTAATACGATTCCAGCAATTCCAGGAAGAGTCAATACTGCACCTAAGCCTGCTAAAATTCCAAAAATGAGTAAGATATTCAATACCAAAGCCACATCGGCATAAATACCCGATGAACCATAATAGAAAAGCATCCAAAGTAATACGATAAATAGTGCAATAATAAAAGAGTAAATTCCACTCTGAATAGCTTCTTTACCTAGAGATGGTCCAACAATTTCTGACTGAATGATGTCTGCAGAAGCAGGTAGTTTACCTGCTCTAAGAACGTTGGCTAAATCAATCGCTTCATTGAGTTTAAAGTTACCCGATATCTCGGAACGACCACCAGATATTGCTCCTTTGCTAACACCTGGAGCAGAATACACAACGTCGTCTAATACAATAGCAATGTTACTAGCTTCTCTAAAGGCTTTACCTGTCAAGTTTTCCCATACACGGGCACCCTTGGAATCCATTTGCATAGAAACAGATGGTTGTCCAACTTGATCATAGGATTGCAAGGCGTCAACAATAACCCCTCCACTCATTGGTGGTATATTTTCACGATTGGATTTTAGAAGGTACAGATCAACCAATTCAGAATCTTCTTGTTCTTTTCCCCAAGCAAATCTTATGAAACGGAATTGTTTTGGCAATAATCTTCTAACCTCAGGAAGGTCAAGATAACCCGTAATGGTATTCTTATCCTTTTTAGCAAATTGAGCCAACACAGGCCCACCTTGATAACCGTATCCTTTGACGAGATCCAATATTGGATTTCGTTGTGCAAAAGAGGCAGAATCTTTTGCTTCTACATCAGCTAAAAGGTCGTCAATTGCTGAATCTTTGGTTGTTTCCCCACTTTTTTGTAAACCTTTTTTTATTAAAAGATTGTTTGCTTCGTAAAGGAAGTTCACAAGCTGGTCATTTTTGTAGGTTTCCCAAAATTCCAACTGTGCAGTACTTTGTAATAAGTTCTTTACACGTTCAACATCGCGAGCTCCAGGAAGTTCTACTAAAATTCTTCCCGAAGTACCAAGACGCTGGATGTTTGGTTGGGTAACTCCAAATTTATCGATACGCTTTCTCAATACTTCAAAAGCAGAAACAATAGATTCATCAATTTTACGGCGAACAATTGGACGAACTTGTTCATCAATCATTTCAAAATTGATAACATCACTTAACGTTCTGTTGGCAAAAATTTCAGGGTTTGCCAGTGTAATATCTCCTTTGATTGCATCGAAAGCAGTGAAAAAAGATTCAACATAAGGTTCGTCAGTATTTATTTGGAGAAGATCAGCATCATCCAATGCCTTGTTAAAAGTTACATTTTTTGAATAATCTGTTAATCCTTTTAAAATATCTTTAACCGAAATTTGAAGAATTACATTAATTCCTCCTTTTAAGTCAAGTCCTTTGTTCAATTCTTTTCCTTTAGCATCCTTGTAAGATGTAAATCCATAAAGGGATAAATTCCCAATTGAATCCAAATAGTTTGTTTCGATCTGTTCTCTTAGAGTAACATAGTTTGGCTGATCTTCGGCTACCCTATTGATAGCATAAGATGCAGCCTTATTTTCTTGGCTACTTGAAATGAAAGTAAATGAAAGTTGATAGATGCTTACGATTCCAAAAAGGATTCCAAAAAATTTTATTAGTCCGTTATTCTGCATTAGTTTGATTTTTAAGCCGGTTAAAGGCGAGCAAATATAAAATATAAGCCTAGATTTAACAACTTTATGGTACTGTTTCGTTCATAAAAAAACCGCCTTAGTGGCGGTTTTTGGTGATTTTTATGTTGTTTTTTTATAAATTACTAGATAAAGCTTCGTTCATTGTACGAATAGCTTCAGCACTTTTTTTGAATTTTTCTTGCTCTTTTTCGTCCAAATTAATATCCAAAATTCCTTCAACCCCATCTTCCCCGATAATACAGGGAACACCAATACAAATATCAGTTTCACCGTATTCACCTTCAAGATAAACAGAACAAGGTATCATTCTTTTTTGATCGTTGATTATACTATCTACAAGGTAAGCTACAGAAGCACCTGGTGCATACCATGCAGATGTTCCCAAAAGCTTTGTTAGTGTAGCTCCTCCTACCATAGTTGCTGCTGCTACATCATCTAATTCTTCTGAAGATAAATGTCCACTAACGGGAGTACCGTTGTAACTCGCTAAACGTGTTAAAGGAATCATTGTGGTGTCTCCATGACCACCGATAACCATTCCTTGGATATCGTTTGCTGGTTTATCCAAAGCTTTTGACAGATAAGTTTTAAACCTTGAGCTATCAAGTGCACCACCCATACCAATAATGCGGTTTTTGGGAAGCCCAGTTTCTTTGAGAGCTAAATAGGTCATGGTATCCATCGGGTTAGAAACTACAACAATAATTGCTTCAGGGGAATGTTCTAAGATGCTTTCTGCAACTGATTTTACTATTCCAGCATTTATGCCAATCAACTCTTCACGAGTCATACCTGGTTTTCTGGGAATTCCAGAAGTAATAATAACTACGTCACTATTTGAAGTTTTTGAATAATCATTGGTTACCCCTGTGATTCTGGTATTGAATCCTAATGTAGTTGCTGTTTGGGTTAGGTCAAGTGCCTTACCTTCTGCGAATCCTTCTTTGATATCTAAAAGGACTACCTCGCTTGCTATTCGTTTGACAGCGATGTATTCTGCACATGATGCACCTACATTCCCAGCTCCTACTATGGTTACTTTCATAATTAACTTTTTAATTTAAGTGTTTGTAAAATTTTGCAATGTCCTTGACGTTACGCGTCAATGTTTGCGTAAATCGCATTTTTTTCAATGAATTCTCTTCTTGGTGGAACCTCATCACCCATCAACATCGAAAATACACGATCGGCTTCACTTCCACTGTCAATGGTTACCTGTCGTAAGGTTCTAAATTCTGGATTCATGGTAGTATCCCACAGTTGTTCGGCATTCATTTCTCCCAAACCTTTATATCGTTGAACAGAAGATCCTTGACCATAAGATTCCATCAAGGCTTCTCTTTCTTGATCTGTCCATGCGTATGCTTTTTTAGCTCCTTTTTTAACTAAAAATAAAGGAGGTGTTGCAATGTATACATAGCCAGAGTCAACTAGTTCTCTCATGTAGCGGAAGAAGAAAGTTAGAATCAAAGTTGAAATGTGACTTCCGTCGACATCTGCATCACACATGATAACTACTTTATGGTATCTTAATTTAGTTAAATTAAGTGCTTTGCTGTCATCTTCGGTTCCAATGGTTACCCCAAGTGCAGTGTAAATATTTCGAATTTCTTCGTTTTCAAAAACCTTGTGTTGCATGGCTTTTTCAACGTTTAGAATTTTTCCTCTGAGGGGTAATATCGCTTGAAAGTTTCGGTCTCTTCCTTGCTTTGCTGTACCCCCTGCCGAATCTCCCTCAACTAAAAATACTTCACATTGGACTGGATCTTGCTCAGAACAATCAGATAATTTCCCCGGAAGACCTCCCCCAGTCATAACTGTTTTGCGCTGTACCATTTCTCGAGCTTTACGTGCTGCATGACGTGCTTGAGCTGCTAAAATAACTTTTTGAACAATAATTTTAGCATCGTTTGGGTGTTCTTCAAGATAGTTTTCTAACATTTCTGAAACTGCCTGAGATACAGCTGAGGTAAGCTCTCTGTTTCCTAGTTTTGTCTTGGTTTGCCCTTCGAATTGAGGTTCTGCAACTTTTACCGATACTATTGCTGTTAATCCTTCGCGGAAATCATCGCCGCTAATCTCAAATTTTAATTTATCTAACAAGCCTGAACCGTCTGCATATTTCTTTAGAGTGGATGTTAAACCTCTTCTAAAGCCAGCAAGGTGGGTTCCACCCTCGTGTGTATTAATGTTATTTACATAAGAATGGAGATTTTCCGAATATGAGGTATTGTAAATCATAGCAACCTCAACTGGGATATTGTTTTTCTCTCCTTCAATTGAAATTACATCTTCGATAATTGACTCTCTTGAAGTGTCTAAAAAACGAATAAATTCTTTGAGTCCTTCTTTGGAATGAAATACATCATTAACAAAAGCTCCTTTTTCATCTTTATTTCTTAGATCTTCAAGAGTTATGGTAATTCCTTTGTTTAAGTAAGATAACTCTCGCATTCTGTTTGCTAAAGTTTCGTAACTGTATTCTAAGACCTGTTGAAATATTTCTGGGTCAGGTTTGAATTTTACAATGGTTCCTCTTTTATCAGAAGTCCCTACCTCTTGAACTGGCGAAACTGGTTTTCCTCTTTTGTAAACTTGTTTAAAGATTTTTCCGTTATGAAAAACAGTTGCAGTAAGTTCTTCTGAAAGTGCATTAACACATGAAACACCAACTCCATGAAGTCCTCCCGAAACTTTGTAAGAATCTTTATCAAATTTTCCTCCAGCTCCAATTTTGGTCATTACTACCTCTAAGGCAGAAATTCCTTCTTTTTTATGGATTCCGATAGGAATTCCTCGACCGTTATCTTCAGTAGTAATCGAATTATCTTCGTTTATTATTACTGAAATTTTGTCACAATGCCCTGCTAAAGCTTCATCTATTGAATTATCAACTACTTCATAAACCAGGTGATGTAATCCTCGGGCGCCCAAATCTCCAATGTACATTGAAGGACGCATTCTAACATGCTCCATCCCCTCTAGGGCTTGAATGCTATCTGCTGAATATTGTTGTTTTTTAGCTTCTTCGCTCATTGTTTAGTTTAGTTTAAAATCATACAGATTACCATACTTTCAAATATACGAAAACAGGCTTGATTTTTAAAATGAAAACCTTTGCTAAGGGCTTGAAGTTATTAACATTTTATCCTAAAACTAATCTTAAATTAAAGGAAAATTAATGTGTATGAAACAGCATTTTAAATCCTGAATTTTTAAAGGCATTAATAAGCGTCATCATGAACTTTAGCGACTGCTCTCCCACTTGGGTCATTCTTATTTTTAAATGCCTCATCCCATTCTAAAGCAATTGGAGTACTGCAGGCCACTGAAGGTAAAGATGGAACGCTTAAAGCCGCTGTTTCGCTAGGGAAATGTTCCTCAAAAATAGATCGATAATAAAACTCTTCTTTGTTTTGAGGAGTTTGTACAGGAAACTTAAAATGTGCGTTTTGAATTTGATCATCCGTTACATTCATTTCAACAACCTCTTTCAATGTGTCGATCCAATCGTAACCAACCCCATCTGAGAATTGTTCTTTTTGTCTCCACGCCACACTTTCTGGAAGATACTGCTCAAATGCTTTGCGAATTACCCATTTTTCCATGCGATCAGAGGTAATCATTTTATCCTTCGGATTGATGCGCATTGCAACATCTATAAACTCTTTGTCCAAAAAAGGCACTCTACCCTCGATTCCCCAGGATGCCAATGATTTGTTGGCTCGCAAACAATCATATTGATGTAATTTATTTAATTTTCTGACAGTTTCTTCATGAAAATCTTTAGCAGTAGGTGCTTTATGGAAATACAAATATCCTCCAAACAATTCATCTGCTCCTTCACCAGAAAGAACCATTTTGATACCGAGAGCTTTTATGGCACGAGCCATCAAATACATGGGAGTTGAAGCGCGGATAGTAGTAATGTCATACGTTTCTAAATGATAGACAACATCTCGAATTGCATCCAGTCCTTCTTGAACAGTAAACTTCACTTCATGATGAACCGTATTGATGTGTTTGGCTACTTTAGCCGCAGCTTCCAGATCAGGAGAACCTTCTAGTCCAACAGCAAAGGAGTGTAATTGAGGCCACCAAGCAGCTTGATCATCATCCGCTTCAATCCTTTTGGCAGCATACAATTTGGCAAGAGCGGAAGTCACTGAAGAGTCCAAACCACCAGAGAGTAAAACCCCATAAGGCACATCACTCATGAGCTGACGACGAACCGCTGCTGCCAACGAATCGTGAAGATCATCTATTTTGGTATCATTTTCTTTAATAGAATCATAATCCATCCAATCTCTAGAATACCAACGTATTGGAGCATCTAAACTGCTGGTCAAATAATGCCCAGGAGGAAATAACTCAATTTTAGTACAAATACCTTCAAGTGCTTTTAATTCTGAGGCAACATAAAAAGTTCCATTTTGATCCCACCCCATGTAAAGAGGAATAATTCCCATGTGATCGCGAGAGATAAAATACTCATCTTTTAGGATATCGTACAATGCGAATCCAAAAATACCATTCATTTCATCTATGAAATTTGGTCCTTTTTCTTGGTAGAGTGCTAAAATAATTTCGCAATCTGATGCCGTTTGAAATTCATATTTTCCTTCCAATTCAGCGCGAAGTTCTTTATGATTGTAAATTTCTCCATTAGCAGCAAGAACATAGCGACCGTCTGCACTAAATAGTGGTTGATTTCCTGATGTGGGATCTACAATAGCCAAGCGCTCGTGAGCCATTACGGTTTTATCATTAGAAAATATTCCACTCCAGTCAGGACCCCGATGTCGTATGCTTTTAGACATATTCAAAACCTGAGTTCGTAAATTTTCAGAAGGTTGTCTCAATTCAAAAGCACAAACAATACCACACATAATTATTAATTTTTAAGCAAATATAAATTAATAATAACTAATATAAATACAAATACTATTTTTGATTAAAAATTTAAACAAAAATAAGTTTTTAGGTGTAAAAAATAAATTTTTCTATTGATTTTACAACATTTATGCTAATCATCTTTAGTTGCTTAATTATTGGGTTTTTGGTAAACTATGTCTCCGTTTAAAATAGTAGCAACTACATTTACCTTTGGAACTGCATCAATTTTGATATTCATGATGTCTTTTTGTAAAATGACCATATCTGCCATTTTACCAATTTCAATACTTCCCTTAATTTTTTCTTCAAAATTTGCATAAGCAGCCCAAATAGTCATTCCCTTAAGTGCTTCCATTCTGGTCAATGCGTCGTGCATCTGAAAACCACCTTCCGGAAGTTGATTTTCTGTAGTTCTGGCAATAGCTGCATAAAATGTTTTTAAAGGGCTTACGTGTTCTACAGGGAAATCAGTTCCCAAAACAATTTTCCCTGACCAGTCCAATAAACTTTTATAAGCATATGCCGTTTGAATTCGCTCTTCTCCCAATCGTTCATCAGCCCAAAACATATCACTTGTTGCATGCGTAGGTTGGATCGATGGGATAATTTTATTTCCAAACGCTTCTCTGTCCTTTCGAGAAACTACTTGAGCGTGTTCAATTCTCCAACGGGGATCTGGATCGATAGTTAATGCCTTTTTGTAAGCCTCTAACACCCTATGATTTGCTGCATCCCCAATGGCATGGGTATTCATTTGGAATCCTTTTTTTGCTAAAACAAAAGCTAAATTTTCTATTTCATCAACAGGAGTTACAAATGATCCTCTATTGCCTTTATCATCAGAATAATCATTTTTTAGAGCAGCTCCTCTACTTCCCAATGCGCCATCTGCATAAACTTTTACGGAACGAACGTTTAAATAAGGGGTTTGTAGCGGACCTCTTTCTAGATAATAATCCAAGTTATCAGGAGTATTGCTTATCATTCCATAAACTCGAATGTTAAGAATTCTTTTTTTCTGTAAACTGTCTATCAATTGCAATTGTTCTTTGTCAAGCCCTGCGTCATCGACAGTTGTCAAACCGTTTTCAAAACAAATTTTTTGAGCTGCCAACAAACCTTGAGTTTGTTGTTCGGTTGAAGGCTTTGGTATTGCGTCATAAACTTGATCCATTGCATTATCAATCAAGATTCCAGTCAAAGTGTCATTTTTTCGGACAACAACACCTCCATCAACTTTGGCAGAACTATCAATTCCTGCTAAATCCAAGGTAAATTGATTTACAAGAAGAGCATGCCCATCAACGCGTTTTAAAGCTATGACTTGATTGGGAAAAAGCTCATCCAATTTATATTTTGTTGGATATGTTTTTACCTCCCAATCATTTTGATCCCAACCTTGCCCTAAAATAGGAACACCAGGGTTTGATTTAGAATAATTATTTATTCTTTCAATAACTTCATCAAAACTAACTGTACCAGTCAGATCTAACTGTTGCTGTAACAAACCAAAATTATAAAAATGGCAATGCGCATCAATAAAACCGGGATAGACTGGGAGGCCTTTGAGATCAATCATATTTTTTGATGTATACTGATTTAGTAGTTCGTCTCCACCTACTGCGATAAAAACTCCATTTTTTACAACGGCAGCAGTTACTAAATCAAAATTTTGATTTACGGTATAAATCTTTGCATTATGAATAATTAAATCTGCCTCTGGGTAATCACAAGAAAGAAATAGTACAAAACTGAATAGTATTAACGAAGCTTTTTTCATTTGTGAAATTTAAGAGCAAATGTAAAATAAAAGTAAGAGGTTGTCAAGGACGTGTGTTTAGAAATTTTAAATAATGTTTTGATTGTTGGGTTTGTTCTCCTTGCTTCGATTCCTTATAGAGTACTTTCTTCCATCCTAGAAAGAAAAGCTAAATCAGCTTGAGTTAAACTATTTTTCTTCCGTAAACACCTAATTTGCTAACCAATATTGATTTGAGCTTCGTTTCTTTCAGAGTTATCCATAGATAGATTCAGATTCTAATCGTAATTTAAATTTAAATGAAGTGTTTTTCATAATATTCTCTTTGGAACACAGAACTGTGTTCGAATTATTTAAAAGATCAATGAAAATAGATAATCAATATTTGAAAATTATTTATTAAATAAATGGAAATTATCTGTTAAAAATTTAAATCAAAATTATATCTTAATCCTGTAAGGAATCTAGTACCATAAACTTGATAATTTGCCCACTGAAATTGTTTTGCATTAGAAATGTTTTCTGCTTTAAAATGAACATCCCATCGATCATTTAATTGATAAGTTAATTTGACCTCTGCGTCAACAAAGGATGGGATTTCAACGATTTTATAGGGTGCTACGGATAGTGGTTGATTATTTAAAGGTTCTTGAAATGAATGTTCTCGAGCTCCCCAGAAAGTCATATTTGCTTGCAAGAATATTTTTTGCCAAATTTTAATATTCATATTGAATTTGAATTGTATTCCTGGTAAGTTCAATGGTTCTGTTTCGTCTGTAAGAGAATAATCTCTCCAATGTGCCTGAAAAGATAAAGAACCACCGTTTTTGAAAGCAGCCATTACCGATGCATCAAAGCCAAGGGTTTCCATTTCTTTGTAAATTACCTCAAAGCTATTTCCATAGCGAAAAGCTGTAGGGTCAGTCTTTATGTCACTGTTATCCAAACCAAAACTTCTAAAAAGTGGAGTGTTTTCTGATTTTTGATAATAAGCATTCATTGTAAATTCCCAACCTGCTACTAGCTTTGTTCTAGTTCCCAATTGAAAAGCATGTGGTATGTTTATTTTTTTTAATTCTATAGCTGGCGCAGTATACGGGTTTTGATCTGAGAAGGTTCTAAAACTGTTCAGGCTCAATTCACCAGACACTTTCAGAAAAGGTGTGAAATTCCCTTTTTTAGGCTTGAAAGATAAATCGAGAATGGGAAGAACAAATATATTCTGATCTTCAAAATCATCTCCAAATCCATAAACAGCTGTGGCTCCAATTTTAAATTTAAAACGATTTTTACCCGAGCTTAAAGAAAGTTCCATTTGAGAAATACCTGATGCAAAAGCTGAAGGGGTATTCAATATATAATCTGCAGCAAATTCATTGTTAATGTACCGAACTGATGGAACTGCATTCACAAAAAAAGATCCTATTGGTAATTGAAGTTTTGTATTGAGTTCTAACTGCAATTCATTGGTGTTAAAGCTATCAGTGGTCAAATGGGCGGTAATATCCGCTTTCTTTAAAATGATATTATACCATTGCCATTGTGATTTAAAAGACAAGTAATTAATTTGTTGTTTGGGATCTAAAAAACGTAAATCAATCTTATCTTCAATGGGGTTTAGAGTTCCATAAAAGCTAAACACATGACTCCTAAAAGACAATTGAGAACTAGATGCAATCGAATTAGAATCGTGCTGATACCCTAAATGAAGAAGGGTTGCATTTTGCTTAGTTGTGAGCTCTTGGTCTGGTAAATCTTTGAAAAGACCATTAAAACGCATCAGCCAAGTTACTTTTTGACGACGATCCAAATCAATTTGGGCTGAATGATCTAACGAAAGATTATTGAAATTTCCAAATGCAGAACTTACTGTTGCGTTATGTTTGGGTGTACTTTTCTTTTTTTGCAATACCCTTGCAGAGCCTTTTGATGGGATAAAAGTAGAGGCTACTGGAACAGAAAAAATTGAATAACGCACGATACTTTTTTCTTTTCCAATTGAATCAATAACTGATGGCTGTTCTCTAATTTTAAAAACTTCTGATAAACTAGGAGTGTAAGACTTGATTATGGTTACCTCCTGAATGCTCAGATCACTTTTTTTTTCTTGTCCATAAAAAATAGTGAAACTAGAAAGCAACCCTACCCAAATACAGGCCCTGAGGTATTTGTCAGTTTTTTTCATTTTCTTCTTTCACTTTAATGGATGAATTGTTTTGAGCTTCTATTGCCTTTATGTTATCTAAATCTGACTGAGCTTGTTTTATGATTTCAGGAAATTGAGTAAAGTTTGTTAAAATTGATTTCAAAATAAAAGATGCTTGAAATGCATCATCTAATTGGTAAAAATTCTGAGACATTAACAACAAGCTTTTGACGCTCCATTCTGGAAAATTACCAAAATCTTTAGCTATTTTTTCGATTAACTTATTCGAACCTTTATAGTCATAAATCAAATGCTTTTTTTTTGCATTGAAATACAATGCCTCAACAGCCAAAGAGGCATCGGGAGCATTTTCGAGAACAGCATAAGCTTCTCCAGCTTTATTATTGTCCTTGAGAACTAAAGCCGAACGAGCTAAAATACGGTAAGCGTCCCACTTGATTTTTGGAGCCAAAGACTTTAATAATATTACTTTTTGGGCATAAGCTATTGCTTCCAAAAACTGTTCTTGTTCATAATAAAGCTGCATTAAATTAAATAAAGCATAACGTTTGTTTTCATCAAATTGAGCAATATCCTCTAAAGTTTTCCAATAGGGAAGAGCCGAAGACGCCAGCTCATTGTTCACCAATGCCTGGGTTATTCGGACTAAGGATTGCTCTGAATACTCATTTGTTGATTGATCTAAGACACGCATATAGTTCTCTGCCGCCAATTCCCATTTACCATCCTGAAAATTAAGTTCAGCGCACAAAAACTGAGCCTGTAACTGATTGGCTCCGTTTGGATACTCGTTTAGATAAGAGGAAAATGCTTTTAAAGCTCCTTTTTTCTTGTTTTCATTAAATAATCGTTCAGCAGATCTAAAAGAAGCTCGTTCCAATTCGTTTTCATCGACTGTCACTCCCTCCAGTTGTTTTACCCAAGAAGCAAAAACATCAACAGTTGCTAAATCTATTGAAATCTCTTTGGCAGTTTTTAATGCTTGTTGCGCCACTTCTTCGTTTGGATACTCAAGAACCAATTTTTTTAAAACTACCATGGATTCTTCAAGAGATTCTGAGTTGTATAAAATCAGGCCTTTATTCAGAAAAGCACGAGAACGATAAGGACTTTTAGGGAAGTTATTGATCAAAAAGTCGTAGGTTTTGATAGCCCGATCTGTATTTTTTTCTCTGGTGTAAGCAGAAGCCAATTCGAAATACGTATCATCTAACAAAGACGTTTGTGGATAATCTTCAATCAATCGATTTAAAGATTCTATTTTCTTGAGGTTTCTATCTACAAAGCCATAACTCAATGCTTTTTGATAAAGTGCATACATTCCCTTTTGGGTGTCAAGCTGAATGGCTTTTTCATAAGATTCCATAGATGGCCAATATTTACCCAGTACAAAATCGCTATCTCCCATTCGCAAGAATGAATCTCGCTTGTAAGATGCATTTGGAGTTGATCCTTGCAAATACTTTTCAAAGGAATTACGGGCAGCTTCGTAATTTTTTAATTTGAAATATGCATATGCTATGTGATAATTCAACGTTTCAAAACCAGAAACTTTTTGAGCAAAAGGATGTCTGTTAAAAAATCTTAAATCAGTAATAACTTCTTCAAAATTATTAATTTCATACTTTGCCAATGCAGACCAATACAAGCAATTTGCTTCTATAATAGGATCAATTTTCTTTTTTTGGGATCGGTCAAAAAAAGTAATCGACTCTTCAAAAGCACCGTTTTTAAATAAGGCTATTGCTTTCATGTAATTCAATTTCTGCAATGCTCCATTGTATTCACTTCCTGTTTTTTTCTCTAAAATTTTTAATGCACCGTCATAATTCCTTGAATTCACATAAGAATCGATCAATAATTTCTCAATTTCAGCTGCTGCTTCATTTTTGGGATATTGATTTAAAAATGAGGATAATACCAAGGAGGTGTTTTCATAAGCATTTCCGATTTCATAACTCAGTCGAGCATAGTTCAAAAAAGCATCTTCTGTTATTACCAAATCAAATTTAAATGAAGAAGCACTTTTAAAAGCATTGAGTGCCTCCGTTTTTTTATCAGTTTTGAGATAGCAATCTGCTAAATGATAATATGCATTTTGAGTTACAGCATCATTACCAGAAATAATTTTATTGAATTGCATGATGGCTTTCTCATACTCGCCCAATATGTAGTAAGTGTAGCCCGATTGATAAAAATCAGTGTTGGACCATCTCCCCTTTTTCCCTTTGTACACCTCTAAATAAGGTAGTGCAGACCTATAATCTTTTAAATTAAAATAACTTTCACCAATAATCTTTGAAAGCTCTGAGGTTTGATTTTCGTTTGCATTAATCAAACTTTTCCTTGCCAAAGCAATTGCTTTTTCAAAACGACCAAGATTAAAATTCATGTCAGCTTGAAAATAACCCACGGTGGTATCATCCTTTTGAGTTGTAACTTTATTGAAGTTTTCAATAGCTGCATCATAATCATCAAGCTGATAAGCAATGTATCCTAGATAATAACTAACTTCGTATTTATACTTGGGTACATTTTCAATTTTTTGAAACAATTGTTCTGCCTCATTAAATCTTTTGATTGTGAAAAGGGTGTATGCTTTGTTGAAATAATATTCATTTCTTTTGGTAGAAGCAACATCTGTGTCCTTTATTTTGCTGAACCACTTGAGCGCATAAGTGTATTTACCATTCAAAAAGTAATAAAAAGCTAAATCGTAATAAGCTGTTTCTGTTAGATAATTTGTTGGGTTATCGATCATAAAAGCGGATAATTTTTTTTCGGAACCCGGTCTATTCAATCTCAAATCTATTGAAATTTTATAAAAATCAGCTGCTGTAGTTTTGGACCTTAAACTGGGATAAAAATCTACTAGATTGAAATATTGATTAGCTTGAGCAAAATTATCCGAGGCATAATAATAAGAGGATTCGGCGGATGATACTTTATTTAAACCCAGTTGAGACCTAAGTGGTAAGAATGAGGTTCCAAAAAAAACTAAAGCTAAAATTATGATTTTATTTTTTTGGATTTGTTTCATTTAGAACAAAATTAACTTTAAATTCTTTTTTTTAAACGTTAGAACCTTTTTAAACCCATAAATTATGAAAAAAATTTCAGTAAACCCTTTTTGTTCCTATTTTTACAAGAGTTAATAAAATAATTTTACAAAACAACAAAAATTGACCAATCACAAACTCCTATGAATCTTCCCTTAGTTCAGTTTAAAAATGTTATCATCAATCAGAACAAACAAACCATCTTGAGTGATGTAAACATTGAGGTTGAATCTGGTGAGTTTGTTTTTTTAATTGGAAAAACTGGTGCTGGGAAAAGTAGTTTAATCAAAACTCTTTATGCTGATCTTCCGCTGATTAACGGAACAGGTCGAGTTTCAGATTTTGACCTTGGTGCAATCAAACAAAAACAAATTCCTTTTTTGAGACGAAAACTGGGGGTAGTTTTTCAAGATTTTAAACTGCTCAATGATCGATCTATTTTTGAAAATCTAAGTTTTGTTCTGAAGGCTACTGGCTGGAAAGATAAAATTAAAACAAAAAATCGAATTGAAGAGGTTCTTGCCTCGCTGGGTGTTGACGGGATATCCCATAAATATGGTTTTGAATTATCTGGTGGAGAACAACAAAGAGTTGCCATAGCCAGGGCTTTACTAAACTCTCCCGAACTCATTATTGCGGATGAACCCACCGGAAATCTTGACCCTCAAACTAGTCTTGAAATCATGGAAGTATTCAGAGGTTTACACCAAAAAGGAATGACCATCATAATGGCCACACACGACTACAACATGATCGTTAAATTTCCTGGGAAAATTTTTCGTTGTGATGAAGGAAAAATTTATGAAGTGGTTCAAAAATAAACCCTAATGAAGATCATTAGGGTTATTTAGATAATTTTAAAAGTATAATTCTATTTTCCTGACATTCGTTTACGCTCATTTTCATCCAGATAAACTTTTCGTAACCGCAAGTGCTTTGGAGTAACCTCAACATATTCATCCCCTTGAATGTACTCTAAAGCTTCTTCTAATGAAAATTTTATTGGGGGAGCTAAACGAACTTTATCGTCGTTTCCAGAAGAACGTACATTAGATAGTTTTTTGGTTTTGGTAACGTTGACTACCATATCATCGGCTCTGGAGTTTTCTCCTATTACTTGACCCGTATAAATGTCTTCGTTTGGTGCTACAAAGAATTTTCCCCGCTCCTGAAGTTTATCAAGCGAATACGGAATTGCATTTCCTTTTTCCATAGAAATAAGTGAACCGCTATTTCTCCTCGGAATTTCTCCTCGATAAGGTTGAAATTCTTTAAATCTATGATTTATTATCGCTTCTCCAGCAGTGGCAGTAAGCAATTGGTTTCTCAGGCCGATAATTCCTCTGGAGGGCATCAAAAACTCACATACCATTCTTTCTCCCTTAGGTTGCATACTCAACATCTCTCCTTTTCTAAGAGTTACTATTTCGATTGCTTTACCCGATACATATTCTGGTAAATCAATGGTTAACTCTTCAATTGGTTCATGCTTTACGCCGTCAATTTCTTTAGTTATTACTTGCGGTTGACCGATTTGAAGTTCGTATCCTTCTCGCCTCATCGTTTCTATCAAAACTGATAAATGTAGAACTCCACGACCGAAAACGATGAATTTGTCTGCAGAATTAGTTTCCTCTAAACGCATTGCTAAATTTCGTTCCAATTCTTTTTCTAACCGATCCTTGATGTGTCTTGAGGTTACAAATTTTCCATCCTTTCCAAAAAAAGGTGAATCGTTGATTGTAAAAAGCATACTCATTGTTGGCTCGTCAATAGCAATGGTTGGGAGTGCTTCGGGTTCTTGAGCATCAGCAACTGTATCACCAATCTCAAAGTCTTCAAAACCGATAATTGCACAAATATCTCCAGCTTTAACTTCGTCTACAATTTTTCTTCCTAAGCCATCAAATAAATTCAATTCCTTGATTTTTGCTTTGGATATCCCTCCTTCTCTATTGACAAGGCTAACATGCATATTGGATTTTAAGGTTCCTCTTTGTAAGCGTCCAATTGCTATTCTTCCTGTGTATGAAGAAAAGTCCAAAGAAGTAATCAACATCTGGGGAGTACCCTCTTTTATCTTGGGGCTTGGAACATGTTCCAATACCATATCCAAAAGAGGTTCAACATTTTCTGTCTGATTCTTCCAATCATTGCTCATCCAATTGTTCTTTGCAGAACCATAAACTGTTGGAAAATCAAGCTGCCATTCCTCTGCACCCAATTCGAACATCAAATCAAAAACAGATTCGTGTACTTCTTCCGGGGTACAATTTTGTTTATCTACTTTGTTGACAACAACGATGGGCTTTAATTTCAAATCAATTGCTTTCTGAAGTACAAAGCGCGTTTGCGGCATTGGCCCCTCAAAAGCATCAACCAGAAGTAAAACTCCATCTGCCATATTGAGAACACGTTCAACTTCTCCACCGAAATCGGCATGCCCTGGAGTATCGATGATGTTGATTTTAGTGTTTTTGTAAGTTACCGAAATGTTTTTTGAGAGAATTGTTATGCCTCGTTCTCGCTCTAAATCATTATTGTCCAGAATTAAATCCCCTGTATTTTGATTGGTTCTGAAAAGCTCACAATGATGCATAATCTTGTCTACCAGAGTTGTTTTACCGTGGTCAACATGGGCAATGATTGCAATATTTTTAATTTTGGACATAAGTCATGATTTTTTTAATCGCGCAAATATAACTTTATAAATTAAGCTTTCGGCTAAAAGTTTAATGTTTTGAATGCAAGCGGATGTCGACTAAAAATTATACTTTTGAAAAAAACTTTTTATGGACTTTTCAAAACTCCCTAATATCAATCACTCCAGCAGTGATCAATTCTTCTTATTAGCTGGGCCATGCGCCATTGAGAGCGAAGCAATGGCTTTCGAAATTGCCGAAAAAGTTCTCGCAATTACAGACAAATTGAACATTCCATTTGTTTTTAAAGCAAGTTTTAAAAAGGCTAACAGAAGTCGGATTGATAGTTTCACTGGAATTGGTGACGATTCTGCCCTTAAAATTCTCCAAAAAATTGGTAAAAAATTCAATATCCCAACCGTTACAGATATTCATGAAGCCAAAGATGCCTCAAAAGCTGCATCTTATGTTGATGTATTACAAATTCCTGCTTTTTTAGTTCGACAAACCGACTTGGTTGTTGCTGCTGCAAAAACAGGGAAAGTTGTAAACCTAAAAAAAGGTCAGTTTATGAGTCCTGAAAGCATGCAATTTGCTGTGCAAAAAGTAAAAGACAGCGGAAATGATTCTGTCTGGATAACTGACAGAGGTACTCAGTTTGGATACACAGATCTGATTGTAGATTTTAGAGGAACTCCTGCAATGCGATCAATCGCACCTACCGTTTTGGATGTAACACATTCCTTACAACAGCCCAATCAAGCATCGGGAGTTACTGGAGGTAGACCAGAATTGATTGAAACAATTGCTCGAGCAGGTATTGTAAACCACATGGACGGTTTGTTTATCGAAACCCATCCAAATCCTTCAAAAGCAAAAAGCGATGGTGCTAATATGCTTTCTTTGGATTTATTGGAAGGAATATTGAGCCGCTTGACAGAGATTCGAAAAACTATTAATGAATTTTAAATAAAAATTTTACTTTTGTACTCTAGTAACAACTAGAAATTTCATTGAAATAATGGGGTCGACTGGTTTTGACAGCGAGATCAATCGAACAGTAAGCATGTCGAGCAATGAATCAAAGCTCGTAAAACTTAGATTCAACCTTTAATAGGCGAAGATAACTACGCTCTAGCTGCATAAGTGACTGAATTACAGTAAGTCACCGCCAAGTCCTAACCAGGTTAGGAAGCCGGATGTCTCTTGAAAGCCCTTGTTGACGGCGTTCAAACCAGAGGCACCAGAAAGGTCAACATCGAAATTTGAAGGTTCTGGTCAAATTTTTCAATAAAAGAACTAAGGAATACATGGGCAGTTTTCAGTCAGTGTTTTTTCGAAAATTAATTGAAAACTAAACATGTAGAAGGCTCTTCAATTGCTTGTTTGGACGAGGGTTCGATTCCCTCCGACTCCACAATATAAAACCCTAACTAGTTTAAATATAACTGATTAGGGTTTTTCTTTTTAAAACTTGTACGATTATTGTACGGCCAGCACTACCAAAAACCCAAAAAATCTCAATAATAATTATTAATTGGTATTACCCTACTCAAATAATATCAGTTTTCTTTTGACGGGTGGTGTTTGTATAAGTATGAATAATACTAAAGCTCTGGTAATGTTTTAGATTTGCTAAGATCAGTTATATAATAAAGAAAATACCCCGTAATTCCCATGATGTGA
>CAJWBA010000017.1 GCA_913020155.1 uncultured Flavobacteriales bacterium | reverse complement strand
CCCATGCGGCAGGTCTCTGAAAAGTTTTTGAATACGAAACCCCTCGGTTTTATAGGTAGCATAGTCGATCAACGTACTGATCAATTTACCATCATCAAAACTGATGCTGTCAAAACTGTATTTTATGGCTTCCTTTCCGTTGAGCAAAACTTTGATCTGGTAAATACCATTTTTATTGTAACTCAAATCCTGACGATCGTACATCCTAATTCCAATTCCTTTTTTTCCAGACCAGTTCTGAAGATCGGTACTGTACAAACTATCGTTTTTTCTAACTAAAGGTATTTCTTGTTTTTTCTTTTGAAGAAAATCACCAAGGCTGTAGCAATACATATTTCGAACTACAGGGCGTTGCGTATCTTGAATATCAAAATCAAGGGTCAATGGATTTTGGGGCATTTGACTTTTTGAATCTCGGAGTTCGAAATGTAAGTGCGGGCCCAAAGAACCTCCAGTGTTCCCGGAATAACCTATGACTTCTCCTTGTTTTACAACCAACTCATTGCTTTTGTGATAGCTTTGAATTAAAAAACGTTGCTTTTGGTATTGTTTTTTCTTGACTATTTTTTCAATTTTGGGAGCAAACTTTTGAAGATGTGCATAGACCGATGTTGTACCGTCTGTATGCTCTATATATACTGTTTTCCCATACCCAGAAGTACTAACTTTGATTCGTCTGATGCTACCTGATAAAATACTTTTGACTTTAAAACCTTGACTTCCCCTGGTTTTGATGTCCAAGCCTGAATGAAAGTGACTTCCTCGAAATTCTCCAAAGTTACCCGAGAGTAATAGGGGTATCTCAAGGGGAGGAGTTGCCTTCTGAGCTTGCAAAACAAAACATAAATTGAAAATCAAAAAACTCCACAATAGTAAATTCTTCTTTGTCATATCTGCTAAGATAAAAAAGAGTTTTTTCAAATTCAACTGAATTGATTGCATTTAAAAATTTATTTTATCAGACTACCACTACTATTGTTAGCATGATATTTGGAGGGTAGGGGTGCTGTATTTTGATCCCGAACATTCAACTTTTCTACCCCAATGAAAACTAAAATTTATCCTTATCACTTTTTTAGATAATCAAAATCTACGCGGTAAAGAAAAGGAATGGAAAGGCCCTCTCCCTCTGAGCTGATCCATACCTCTTTATTTTTTTTAATTTTTATCGCTTCTACTTGCGCGTGTTCAAAAGGCAAAGGGAAAAGTTCAAACTTAATTGAATCTGGCTGTTCGAGCTTAAATTTTTCAGCTTTCAAAAGGTAGTTACTACCATCTTGGCGAGAGCCCGTTAGCACAAGCCTTTGGCTTTCCTCGTGGTAATCACCTCCCGTGATTAAGGTGTTTATCTTAAACTTTTTTCTACTAGAAAGCGAATAAGAACCTCCTTCTTTCGGGAAAACATAAAGGTGAGTATTCATTGATTTCATGTTTTTGGAAAAGATAACCAGTGAATCTCCAACAGAAATCAAGGTTTCGGCATTGTATTTGGTTTTCTTATTTCTTTCAAAAGACCTTTGTTTTTGATATTTAATTTTGATGGAATCTTTTAGTTTAAAATCTTTAGTGGTTTTGTAAACGGTTAAATCTTTTCGTTTTCCACCGTTGTTCCCAATATCTGCAATATAAAAGTAGTTTTCATCTTCAGCAAGATCTTCCCAGTCTCTATTTACCGCACCAATTATAGGGTGTTCGCTAACCAATGTTCCATAATCATCGAATTCATACAAAGAAGCACTTCCACCAGAATCATTGTGAGATAAAAAATTGTTGCCAAACGAAGCCAAGCCCGATGTTTCTTCCATTATGTTGGGCAGTTCAATTATTGCTATCGACTTTTTTTTGGGAGTACAAGCTGAAAATAAAGCAACAGAACATGCAATTATGAAATGTAGTGGTTTCATTTTTTTTTTAAAGCTAAGTAATTTGAATTTATGTCTTATCATCCCCATAAATAAATTTTTACAACAGAAGCAAGCATCACATATGACCGACTAAAACAAACACTCCTTCGGATCAAACGTTTGGGATACATCCTGTCATTTTCAATATTATAAATACTTATTTATATCACAAAACATCAAATATTACTTAAAACACATTTTTATGATTAGCTGATCAATTCATTAAATAGGATTAAATTTACTTTATGAAACTTAAATTTAAATTACATTCAGAAGTATACATTTATTGTTCTTTAAACACAAATCCATTTTCAGAAGATGAAATTCTATTTTCATTTAAAGAAAAAGAGTGCAAGACCTTTTTGGTGCCAAAGGCTGTAGCTGAAAAGCATAATGTATCCTTCAATCAATTGTGGGCATTCATTTCTGTAGAAACTTTTACCTCACTGTCAGCAATTGGAATTACCGCACATATTTCTGGTGTACTTTCCAAAGAGAATATTCCTTGTAATATGATTGCTGCATTTCATCATGATTATCTTTTTGTACCCCTTGAATCTGCTAAGAAAGTAATGATCGTTTTGAGTAAATAGGGGAACTTCAATATATTTAAAATTTTGTTAAATTTAAGAATTGGTATGCCTAAAAACTCCGGAATAGATTTAAAATTCTTAAATTTGTATAAATAGGAGTTGTGTGTCATTTATGAGTGAAAACAATAATAATGTTGAACTTCTTGAACGAAATTTGGTTTTACTTTTGAACAAATTAGAGGAAAACAATCATGCATTGCAGTCTCTTTCAAAACAACTGGAAGGAAGTAAAATGTTGCAAAATAAAATTTCTGAAGAGAACAAAACTCTCAAAAAAGCAAATGCTTCTTTGGAAATGGCTAATTCATTACTCGGCGTTAACAAAAGAGATACAAAGACTAAAAATAAAATTAAAACGCTGATTGAACAAGTCGAAGGATGTATGATTCAATTGCAAGATATAGCTTGATTTTTATGAGTGAATTGCTAAAAATAAAATTAACAATAGCAGATCGAGTTTATCCCTTGTCGGTAGCACCCGAACAAGAAGAAGATTTAAGAAAATCTGCAAAAAAAATTGAAGCAATGATTAAACAGTTGGAGCAAAGCTATGCCGTTCGTGATAAGCAAGATGTCTTGGCAATGTGTTCTTTGCAATATGCAACCCAGTTGGAACAAAAAAGTACCCTAGAAAATAATGTTGTGACCTTTACACATGAAAAAATCAATCAACTAAATAAAATGATTGAAAACCACATGGCCATATTCTGAAACGTTCTTTAAAAACAAAAAATACATTACTGCCTGTATTAGTTTAAATTTTTGATAAACTCAACGATCTTATTTATATGAGAGGTGAGTCCATATTGTAAAAGCATGCTGTCCTCGAACAGATCCTTGACCAGTTGGTTAGCCGCAAACCTTTTTTTTACGGAGTTTATACAAACCTCGAAGCTAACGCAGGCTTTTTTTTAATAAAAATCAATTATGACAACTGCCATACTCATCGTGTCATCAAGTATTGGAGGATTTCTTCTAGGACTTTTGATCATGCAAATAATACAAAAAAATAGATCTTATTCTATTATCAAGAAGAGTGAACAGCAAGCCCGGAGTATTATCAAAAAATCTCATCAAGAATCTGATCGAATTAAGAAAGAAAAGATGCTTCAAGCAAAAGAGCGTTTTATTGAACTCAAGAGTGATCATGAAAAGGTAATAAGCTCACGGGAAAAACAAATTATTGAAGTTGAGAATCAAATCCGGGATAAGGAAAAAAATTTAAACAAAGAATTACAGCGCAACAGAGATTTGAACAAAAGCTTTGACCAAAAAAGTGTCAATTTAGATCAGCGCATTCAAAAGCTTGACCACAAAAACCAATCTCTAGATACTGTCCAAAAAACGTATCAATCGAAGTTAGAGGAGGTTTCGGGCTTGTCCGCTGATGATGCTAAAAAAGAGTTGATTACTTCCTTGGAAGATAAGGCCAAAACCGATGCTATGTCATTCATTCAGCAATCCATAGAAGAAGCTAAATTATCAGCAGAACAAGAAGCTAAAAAAATAATAATCAGTACAATTCAACGCATCGGAACAGAGGAAGCTGTAGAAAATTGTGTGTCTGTTTTTAATTTAGAATCTGACGATGTAAAAGGTCGAATCATTGGACGTGAAGGAAGAAATATTCGGGCAATTGAAGCCACCACTGGGGTAGAAATTATTGTTGATGATACTCCCGAAGCGATTATCTTATCCTGCTTTGATCCTATTAGAAGGGAAATTGCACGTTTATCTTTACATCGTTTGGTTACTGACGGAAGAATTCATCCTGCTCGAATTGAGGAAGTGGTTAACAAAACCACCAAACAAATCGAAAAAGAAATAATTGAGGTAGGAAAGCGAACTGTTGTTGATCTGGGAATTCATGGTTTAAATCCCGAGCTAATCAAAATCATAGGTCGAATGAAATACCGTTCTTCTTATGGTCAAAATCTTTTACAACACTCCCGGGAAGTTTCAAAACTTTGTGGAGTAATGGCGTCTGAATTAGGATTGAATCCAAAATTAGCTAAACGTGCAGGACTTCTTCACGATATTGGAAAAGTACCTGAGGAAGAGTCTGAATTACCTCATGCTATTTTGGGGATGCAGTGGGCCGAAAAATATGGTGAAAAATCGGACGTTTGCAACGCTATTGGAGCACACCATGACGAAATAGAAATGAATTCATTATTGTCACCAATCGTTCAAGTTTGTGATGCCATTTCTGGAGCACGTCCTGGAGCTCGTCGTCAAGTGCTGGACAGTTACATCCAAAGATTGAAAGATCTTGAAGCCATTGCTTTAGACTTCAATGGGGTGAGCAAAGCTTATGCTATTCAAGCCGGAAGAGAATTGCGCGTAATTGTTGAAAGCGAAAAGGTTTCTGACAACAATGCTGCAGAATTATCTTTTAAAATTTCACAAAAAATTCAAACCGAAATGACTTATCCCGGTCAGGTAAAAATTACTGTTATTCGTGAAACCAGAGTGGTAAACGTGGCTAAATAGAGTGAAATAGCGGAGCTCTTTAGTTCATTAGAAAATTGTAAAGTACTCCCGCAGCAATAGCAGCGGTAAGAGGTGCAAATACGGGTATCCATGCATAAGCCCAATCAACTTTTTTGTTTTTACGAGGTAGCATTTGGTACACCAATCTTGGTCCTAAATCACGAGCTGGGTTAATTGCATAACCTGTGGTTCCGCCCAAACTCATTCCAATTACCCAAACTAATATACCAACAGGTAGGGCTTCCAAAGAACCAATTCCAAAATTTTGAATTGTAGAACCTTCAATTTCTATGTTTGGTGAAACAATAAAAAATATTCCAAATATCAACATGAATGTTCCTAAGAACTCACTAAAAAAATTATTTTTAAAATTACGCATTGCAGGGGTTGTACAAAAAGTACCTCGAACAGTATCCTCATCGTCAGTCATACGGAAATGATCAATATAAACCAGATAACTCAACCAACTTCCAAACATTGCTCCTAATAATTGCGCTAGAAAATAAGTCGAAACCATACTCCATGAAAACTTTCCAATTATTGCTAATCCAATAGTTACAGCAGGATTTAGGTGAGCACTACTGAATTGTCCTGTCGCATATGCGCCAACAAAAACGGCAAAACCCCATGCGGATGTTATCAATACTATTGAATTTTGACCTTCAGCATAAGTATTTTTTAGGCTAACATTAGCTACAACTCCAGTTCCGAGCAGTAAGAGGATGGCAGTTCCAATAAATTCAGCAATAAATGGTGTCATATAATATTTTTATTTGAAGCTAAGTTCGTTAAAGCAATTAATATTTTTGCTATCTGGGAGATTTAATTTATCATCATAAAAAAATTAGATTGGTTTGTTGTATCCGTATTGATTTTCTATCAATTTATTAAAATTTCTGGGGTTTATCCCTTTTTTTAATTATTTAAAAAATCCTTTTTAAGGCAGTTAATCAATGTATATTTACTCTTTATCAGTTGAATGAATTTCTTGGTAAGAAAAAAACATATTAGCCCAAATTATTTTGGATAGCGCATTGATGTATGGACCAAGGAGTACCATAACAATGCAAATGGACACAAAAGTTGTTAGGAATGAAAAAGTAGAGCTGATCACATAAGAAATAAGGGTAATTATTACCATTAAAGCGACTCCAATGGCATAGGCAACATACATGGATCCAAAATAAAAGCTAGGTTCTAATCTGTATTTCAAACCACAACAGTCACATTGATTTCTTACTGCTGTGAATCGTGATAAATCATAAACAAAAGTTTTAAGAAATTTCCCTTTGTGACACTGCGGACATCGAATGGGAATTATGCTGTTGAGTTTGTTTCCCTTTGAAAAAATCATTTTTTATTTTTTAGTAAAAATATGAGGAATTTTGAATAATTTAAAATTTCTTTAAGAAAGAATTTATGAAGATTATTTTATATTAGAGGCTCTAAAACTACTGTATGATACTCGAGGATTTTAAACTCAAGACCAAAGAAGAATTTACAAAAGCACAG
This sequence comes from uncultured Flavobacteriales bacterium, assembly GCA_913020155.1. GTDB lineage: Bacteria > Bacteroidota > Bacteroidia > Flavobacteriales > Flavobacteriaceae > Arcticimaribacter. The sequence goes on along the minus strand of CAJWBA010000017.1, from coordinate 37,715 downwards.
CAACGAGCTGTTTCAGATCCAGAGAGTTTTTGGGGAGAGATAGCCTCTACCTTTATTTGGAAAACGCCATTTGAAAAAGTAGTTCAATACGATTGGAATGGTACCCATACTACCGAATGGTTCTCGGGTGGTAAACTGAATATTACTGAGAGTTGTTTGGATCGACATGTAGAAACTCATCCAGATAAATTGGCTCTTATTTGGGAGCCAAACGAACCTCAAGACACAGCGGTTAAGTTAACTTACAAAGAACTATTGGATGAAGTTTGTAAATTTGCAAATGGTCTAAACAACCTTGGAGTAACCAAAGGTGATCGTGTATGTATTTACCTCCCTATGGTTCCTGGGTTAACAATTGCTGTTTTGGCCTGTGCCAGAATTGGTGCCATTCATTCAGTTGTATTTGCAGGATTTTCTGCATCAGCGCTCGCTGCTCGAATTCAAGATTCAAGATGTAGTATTTTAATTACTGCGGATGGTGCCTTTAGAGGAGGTAAAACAGTTCCTCTCAAAGACATTGCAGATGATGCGCTAAAATCATGTGATTCCATCAAAAAATGCATCGTATTACAACACGTTTTTGAATCTATTTCATGGAACAATCGCTTAGATGTTTGGTGGCACGATTTTATTGACGGACTCTCAACCACATGTACTCCTCAAATAATGGATGCTGAGGACGAATTATTTATTTTGTACACTTCTGGATCTACTGGAAAACCCAAAGGAATGGTTCATACTTGTGGTGGTTACATGGTTTACACGGCCTACAGTTTCATGAATGTTTTTCAGTACAAACAGGATGATATTTATTGGTGTACCGCTGATATTGGTTGGATAACGGGTCACAGCTACATGGTTTATGGTCCCTTGCTGGTTGGTGCAACATCTGTTCATTTTGAAGGAGTACCCTCATACCCCGATTGGAATCGATTTTGGAAAATATGTGAAAAACACAAAGTCAATCAATTTTACACAGCACCAACTGCTATTCGAGCATTGGCAAAACACCCAACAACACATGTTACCAATCATGATTTGAGTTCCCTCAAAGTTTTGGGGTCTGTAGGGGAACCCATCAATGAAGAGGCATGGCATTGGTATGATAAAAATGTTGGAAAAAGTAATGTACCCATAGTAGATACTTGGTGGCAAACCGAAACAGGCGGGATTTTAATCTCAAGTCTCGCGGGAGTGACGGATCAAAAACCAACTTTTGCAACGTTACCTTTACCGGGAATTCAAGCCGCATTGGTCGATGATAAGGGTAATGTTTTGATGGATACCACGGCAGAAGGTATTTTGACCATTAATTATCCTTGGCCGTCAATAGCCCGAACGATTTGGGGAGACCACAAACGGTATCAAGAGGTTTATTTCTCTGCTTTTCCTGGTCGATATTTCCCCGGTGATGGAGCTTTGAGAGACGAAAATGGAAATTATCGAATTACAGGTAGGGTAGATGATGTTGTAATTGTTTCTGGTCATAACTTAGGAACAGCACCTATCGAAAATGCAATCAATGAGCATCCTCAAGTTGTGGAAAGTGCAGTGGTTAGTTATCCCCATGATATCAAAGGAAATGCCTTGATGGCTTACGTGATATTGTACGGAATATCCGAAAATCCAGTCAGCTTGATTCAAGAAATTAGGGACTTAATATCCAAAACCATTGGTCCAATAGCCAAACCCGATAGGGTTTTGATTGTTAGCGGTTTACCCAAAACAAGAAGTGGAAAAATTATGAGACGAATATTACGTAAAATTGCTTCCAATGAAATGGATCAATTGGGGGATATTTCTACTTTACTGAACCCTGAAATTGTAGACGAAATCAAAAAGGCTTTATCTTAAATTATTGAAATAAAATAATCAAAGCACCCATTGCAGTGAAAAGTAAAATAAGTTTACGATAGACGTTTTCTTTGATTATTATGACCAGTTTTACACCAACGTAAAGTCCGGTAATAACAAATGGTGCCAGTACCAAGCTGATTTTTAGCGATTCTATTTGAATTGTTCCCCACACAAAAATATGAAACGGTAGTTTGAACATATTAATAATAAAAAACAGCCAAGCCGCAGTTCCAATAAATTCATTTTTTGGGAGTTTTTGTGCCAAAAAATAGATGTTTGTAAATACACCTGCTAAATTCCCAATCATGGTGGTAAAACCAGCTGTAAGCCCAAGTAATCCAGAAAAACTCCAATGAGTAGGGACTTTCATACTCTTTTTTTGATCCCAATAATACATCATAGCTATTGAACTCAAAATAATGAATGCCATTCCTAATCTAAAATTATCTTCATTGATGTTGTATCCATAAAATACACCTATCAAAACACCTAAAAACATCCAAGGACTCATTTTTAAAATATACTTCCAACGGGTAAACCTGGAATAGTAAATGATCGCAAAGACATCTCCCAAAAGTAAAAGTGGCATCAATATTCCAGTAGATGCACGAGCACCGTAAACAATGACCAGAAAAGTAACTATTAAAATGGCAATTCCTTTAATTCCAGATTTGGAAACACCTAATAAAAAAGCTGCAAATGCCGCCAAATAAAAATTAGGGAAATTTATAATTTCTAGAGCTGAATAATTTTCGATTAATTTTTTTTTCAAAAATAACTCTTTTAAATGATGATTTGTAAATTTTTTTAAGTCCTCCACTTTCTAGCCTAATTTCATTTAAATTTTAACCATATTTGACCAAATTTTATTTTTGAAAAATTTATTTGACTCCGTTCGTTTTATGTTGCTTAGCACGTTCTTCTTTGCACTTATGAATGCAGTAATTAAAGAGTTGAATGACTACTCTTCTTTTCAACTGGTGTTTTTCAGATCTATTGGCTCTCTTGTTTTTACTACACTTTACTTAAAAATCAAAAACATTTCTTTTTGGGGTAATAAGATGAATTTATTGTTTTACCGAGGACTAGCAGGAGTGATTTCAATGACTTTATTTTTCACTTCGGTTCAGTTTATTTCTGTGGGGTCTGCAGTTACATTACGATATGTAGCACCCCTTTTTGCAGCTGTTTTAGCTGTTATTTTTCTGAAAGAAAAAATATTACCCCTTCAATGTTTTTTTTTCATGACGGCATTTATTGGAGTTGCTCTTATCAAGGGTTTTGATTCTTCGGATTCTATTTATGGAGTAGGTTTAGCCATAGGCGCTGCTTTTTTTAGTTCAATAGTTTACATTTTGATTAGTAAAATTGGCCATCAAGATCATCCTGTAATTGTGGTGCATTATTTTATGTTAATCGCTACATTGGTTGGGGGAATTGGTTCCCTTTTTAATTGGACAGTTCCTAGGAGTTTGGTGGATTGGTTTTTATTGTTTTTTCTAGGCATATTGGGCTATTTTGGTCAATTGTATATGACCAAAGCTTTTCAGTTTGGTCAAGCATATATGGTAGCTCCTTTTAAATATGTTGAAGTTATTTTTACGCTTTCATTGGGTTTTTTTTACTTCCATGAAGTTTATACTTTTTGGAGTTTGGTAGGAACTGCTATGGTTATTTTTAGTCTCTCAATTAATGTGATCTACAAGAGCATGAATAAAGGATACTAGTTTTAAGTTTTTAGTTCCATTTTTCTAGAAATTATAGTTCAGCACTAGACTGATTATTTTTTTACTTATCTTAGGGACACCATATTTAATAATTTGTTATGAACGATTTAAAGTACCTTTTCGCTTACACAATTCCTCTGTCTACAGCTTTGTCGATTTATTTTTTAGATGTTTTTTCATATGGAGCTGTTTTTTATGCCTTTTTTGTGATTCCTGTTTTGGAATTGATGCTATCTACCCCCAATAAAACCTTCACAGAAATTGAAAAATCAAGTCGCTTGATCAATATTCTTTTTGATCTAATGCTGTATGCAAATTTGCCCATTGTATTTGGATTGATGGGTTATGGACTCTACACTTTATCGACTGAAAGTTTAGCTGTTTATGAGATTGTAGGTTTAATACTTTCTTTGGGTATTTTGTTAGCAACCAATGCCATAAATGTAGCCCATGAATTGGGTCACCGAAAAACCAAGCTCGAACAAACAATGTCTAAAGCTCTCTTGATGCCCTGTCTTTACATGCATTTCTTTTTCGAACATAATTACGGACACCACCAAAATGTGGCTACCCCAAAAGACCCAGCTACCTCAAAATACAATCAAATACTTTATCATTTTTGGTTTACCTCTGTTATCAAACAGTTTCGCAATGCATGGGAAATTCAAATGGAAATTTTAAAAAAAGAAAATCGTTCTTTTGTTTCAACGAAAAATGAAATGATTTTTTATCTCTTATTTCAAGGGTTGTATCTTGGATTAATTTTCTGCGCTTTTGGATTACAAACGCTTTTCTATGCTTTGTTGGTTGGAATTCTTTCTTTTTTGTTTTTGGAAACTATAAATTACATTGAACATTATGGTTTGCTTCGAGATAAGTCACCTTCTGGGCGTTATGAACGAGTTCAAACAAAGCATTCATGGAATTCTAATCATCTAATAGGTAGAATTGTTTTGTATGAACTTACACGCCATAGTGATCATCACCATAAAGCTTCTAAAAAATATCAAGTACTCGAACATAAATCTGAAAGTCCACAATTGCCTTTTGGGTATCCAACATGTATTTTGATTGCAATGATTCCTCCGCTTTGGTTTAGATTGATGAATCCGAGGATCCCAGAGGAGATGTTGGCTATCGGCTAATGCAGAAAACATATTTTTTTGTTAAAAACTTATAAATTATCAGTAATGTATTGAAGATAAATTTTTGTTTTCCGGTAACTCCAGTGATTTCAATAAGACCAGCTTAATTTACTTTGTGATTGACTACTTTTCTAGCCCAAGCCAAGTGCAATGACAAGTCTTGAAAGTTCACCAGTTAATTATTTGAATTCAGCTTGTTTTTCAATATCGAATTCTCCAAGTATTTGTAATTTGGGTCCCATTTTTCTTGTATTGAATGTGTTTGCTAATTCACTTTTATTCTTTGAAAGATGAATTTAATTTTCAATAGGATTTCATATTTTTTTAATTGAGTATTGTTCGAAATCTTGAATTCATAGAATATAGTTTTGGTAAATATTTTGGAAAAGGCATTACTTTTTTTGGGATTCAGCTAAGAAATTTTAGTAACTTTGAAGCTTAAAAACATCAAAAATTAAGCCTGTATTTTTACAGTAAAAATAGATAAAACCACACCAAATGTCACAGTCTGCAGAACACGTCAAATGTTTAATTATTGGCTCCGGTCCAGCTGGTTACACAGCAGCCATCTATGCTGCACGAGCAAATATGTTTCCAGTACTTTATCAAGGAACTCAACCTGGTGGGCAACTGACTACTACCAATGAGGTTGAGAATTTCCCAGGTTACCCAAAAGGAATAACGGGACCTGCCATGATGTTAGAACTTCAAGAACAAGCCAGCCGCTTTGGGACAGATGTAAGAGATGGTTGGATTACAAAGGTCGATTTCTCTGATGCTGTTCATAAGGTTTGGGTGAATGAAACTACCGAAATTTATGCGGACACTGTAATCATTTCGACAGGAGCTTCTGCAAAATACTTAGGAATAGATTCTGAACAAAAATATTTAAAACTCGGCGGAGGGGTTTCTGCCTGTGCTGTTTGTGATGGTTTCTTTTATAAAAACCAAGAAGTTGTAATTGTTGGAGCTGGGGACTCTGCTTGTGAAGAAGCACACTATCTTTCTAAATTGTGTACAAAAGTTACCATGCTGGTAAGACGTGGTGAATTTAGAGCTTCAAAGATTATGGTCAATCGTGTTCAAAACACCGATAATATTGAAATTTTATTCAATACAGAAACTGAAGAAGTATTGGGAGATGGTCAAGTAGTTACAGGTGTAAGAACAAATAATAATAAAACCCAAGAGTTTCTGGATATTCCAGCAACTGGATTTTTTGTTGCCATTGGACATGAGCCTAACACCAAAATTTTCTCTGACTATATGAAACTAGATGATACGGGTTACATTATCAATACACCCGGAAGTTCAAAAACTAATGTAGAAGGTGTATTTGTTTCTGGAGATGCAGCTGATCATGTGTATCGACAAGCAGTTACAGCAGCAGGTACAGGATGTATGGCTGCATTGGACGCCGAGCGATATTTAGCAGCTAAAGAATAGTTTAAAGGTATTTTCCAGAAAAATAAAGAAGAGGTTCTTTTTGGGAGTCCCTTCCAAGTTTTTCAATACGACACAAAACCATATGATGGTCACCGGCAGGAATTATTTTTGTAGTTTTTACAATATACCAGGCTAAAGGGCTTTTGATTAATGGAAAGCCTTTTGATTCATCAAAGACAATTTTCTCATTCTTATCGGTATAACCCGCAAAATAGTTGCTCAAATATTTTTGATTTTTGGAAAGTATGCTTATTCCAAACTCTTTACCTTCTTCTAATTGATCAAAAATTTTCGCTTTTCTATCGACAGAAAAGGAAACCAATGGAGGAGAAAATGATACGGATACAAATGAGCTGGCGGTCATCCCATGAACAATATTAACATCATCCTTAGAAGTTATGATTGTTACTCCAGTTGCAAAACCGCTAGCTGCTTTTTTTAAATCTTCGACCTTAATTTCTCCCATCATTTGTTCAATTTTCCTACATCACAAAGTTAATTCATTAAAAGGTCATTGAAAAATTAAGGGGAGCTTCTATTTTTTTACTCATCATTAGGTTCCTTTGTTGTCATCATGATTAAATTCTTTAGCTCTCGAGATATTTGTTTGTTCTGTTATTTCTACTCTGATAGCAAAAGAAATAAAACAGAAAAAAAGAATAGTAGGTGTCATAAAATTAATGCAGGAGGTGAAGATGAATTGGTTGAAAAACACTTGAAGGTAACGGATGAATTGATGGGTATTAATAAAGAAAACTTCCACGATAGGGTCAATAAATTAATAGGCAGTTATTATTTTTTTTGGGAGTAGTAATCTAAAAATACTTAAACAATATTTTTACAAGTATACAATGTTGTATGAGATTCACAAAAAAAACCTCACAGTAATATGAGATTTTTTGTGTAAATATGTAGCGAGAGGGGGGCACGATCCCCCGACCTCCGGGTTATGAATCCGACGCTCTAACCAGCTGAGCTACCTCGCCAAAATTATGACTGTAAATATAAAAAATAGAATTTAATACCTTAACTTTTATCTTGAAAAAACTCTATATTTATTACACTAAGTTTTAATAATTTTCAATATATTGACACCAAATATATTTAAGATGACCACCAAAAAGGCTTTTTCTATTGAAATTGATTTTCAAGCTTCTCCACAATTATTGTTTCAATATCTCTCTACCCCTTCGGGTTTATCCGAATGGTTTGCTGATAATGTAAATTCCAGGGGTGAAGATTTTACTTTCATATGGGATGATACAGAAGAGTATGCAAAACTCATTCAGAAGAAGAATAATGAAAAAGTTAGATTTCGATGGATGAACGACGAGGAAGATCAGGATGATTGTTTTTTTGAATTCAAAATTATTGTAGACGAAATAACCAAGGATGTTTCTCTTAATATCTCAGATTTTGCTCAAGAAGACGAGCTGGAAGAAGCTAAAATGCTTTGGAACAATTTAGTTTCTAGTTTGAAACAAGTACTTGGATCAGCCTAGGTAGATATGATTGTTTTTGACGGTGATGTATACACCAACCTCAATTCTATAGCAGAAAAAGAAATTATAAACATGGTTTATTCATCAGCTGTTGAGGAACGTGTTCGAGTAGAGGCAGGTAAAATTATCTTTTGGGAAGAACATTACTTCCGAATAATGGCAGCTCTAAGGATTTTGAGGATGGGAATACCCATGCTATTTACTCTGGAGTATTTAGAAGAACAAATCTTGAATCTTCTAAAAGAAAAGGTGCTGGATCAAGTATCTTCAATTGTTTCTCTATCTTTTTTTTCAAAAGAATTGGCTACCCGATCCAATGCTGTAAGTCCAACTTCATTTTTAATCAAAGCTCATCAAGTCGAAACACCAAACCAGGTTATCACTTCTAGTAGAAGCATCGATTTATACAAAGATCATTATGTGGTCAAGGGTTTATACGGGAGTTTAGAGCCAACAAATACAAGATTGCGAAAGCTTGCCTCTGTGTATGTTTATGAAAATGATTGGGAAGATGGTATTTTACTTAACAATGAAAAAGAAGTTACAGAAACATTAACGGGTGCTCTTTTTATTGTTAAGGGAAATGAAATAAAGACACCCCCAACAACAAGCGGATGTCGATTGTCGGTTTATCGTAAAATAGTTATCGATTTGTTGGAAAAAAGTGAAGGAGTTAATCTTCTAGAAGAAGCAGTATCTCCTTTTGAATTACAAAAAGCGGATGAATTGTTTGTAGTAAGTTTATCAGAAGGAATTCAATCGGTTAAACAATATCGAAAAAAAGTATTCCATACTGAGGTTTCCCATAAGTTATTTACCAAATTTATCACCAAGTACCGATTGGGTTAATTATGATTTGGATTATCTGGAGCATTTCCCCAAATCAAATAGTCTCCACCAAGGGAACGTATTTGTTTTCTCCAGAATGATTTTGATTCCACATTAATAACTTCATGACCTACAAAGTTTTCTTTGATGATCCATGAATTCAATTCAATTTCATTTTGAAGTTGATTGGCTCCCCAGCCAGAGTATCCCAGAAAAAAACGGATGTTTTGCTCATCAATTGATTTGTTTTTTATCAATCGAATTACTTTTTCAAAATCACCACCCCAATATAATCCATCATTAATTTTAATGCTACCTCTAATAAGTTCGGGTGAGTTGTGAATGAAATAGAGATTATCAGGTTCTACAGGTCCTCCGTAATGAATTTCGATAGAGCTCTTGATTTCAGGTAAAATATCTTTGAGGAGAAAATCAAAAGGTTTGTTGAGTATGAACCCCAATGAAGCAGATTCTTTATGATTTGCCAATAAAACAACTGATCGATGAAAATTTGCATCTCCAATAATCGAGGGTTCAGCGATTAATAAATTTCCTTGATGTATTTTCATATCACCTATGAAGTTAGTTTTTTTTACTTAATTTTTTAAATTAATAAAAAAAAAATCTCCCGAAGGAGATTTTTAATATTGTTTGTGGTAGTTATTTGTTTAGTTTACTGATCCAGATAGTTCAGCACCAGCTTTAAACTTTACTACATTTTTAGCAGCAATTTTGATTGTAGCTCCAGTTTGAGGGTTTCTTCCATCACGAGCCGCTCTAGCAGACACAGACCAAGATCCAAATCCAACTAATGATACTCGTCCACCAGCTTTCAGGCTCGATTGGATGTTTCCAAGGAAAGATTCAAGTGCTTTCTTTGCTGCTGCTTTAGAAATTCCTGCGTCAGCTGCCATTGCGTCGATTAATTCTGTTTTGTTCATAATATGATTTTTAAATTAAAAATTAAGTACTATAACAAATATATAGGGTTTGAGAGAAGTCCCAAGTAAAAGCATCAAAAAAACAGTAATTTGTTAATAAATCACTTTTTTTGTTAATAATCCTAGTATTTACAGGACTTTAGACCCTTTTTTAAACTCAAATCCATTTAAAAGAGCGTTCGCATTCATTCTTTTTTTATTGGGTAGTTGAAGTTCTTTAATGATCAGAAAACCTTCTGAATGAATTATTCTTATTCTATTGTCCTCAATTTCAATAGCACCAATTTTTTGAGTGTGTTTTTCTATCAGTGGGGTTGCTTGAAATATTTTCATTTTCAATTGCTCTTCTCCGTTTTGAATTTCTAACCATGCTGTAGGAAGAGGATTAAGCCCTCTTATCAGTCCATCAATGTATGAAAGCGGTTTTTCCCACTCAATTTTTGTATTCTCTTTTGTAAGTTTTGGAGCTTCTTTTTCATTGCCCAAAAGTTGTTGAGGAATAGAGGTTTGATCGACAGCAATACGGTCTAGAGTTTTTAAAATCACTTTTGCTCCTAAGGGAGCAAGTTTATCATGGAGACCTCCAGCTGTTTCGTTTTCTTCAATGGAGATATCTTCTTTCAGTAGAAGAGCACCTGTATCAATTTTATCATCAATAAAAAAGGTAGTTACACCAGTAGTTTTTTCATTATTGATAATGGCCCAATTGATAGGAGCTGCTCCCCTAAAATTCGGCAAAAGTGATGCGTGTAAGTTAAAGGTTCCTTGGGGCGGAATATTCCAAACAGCTTTTGGAAGCATCCGAAAAGCAACAACCACAAATACATCAGCTTCTAATTTGCTCAAATCATTTAAAAAAACGTTGTCTTTTAAATTTAAGGGTTGAAGTAAATTCAGCTCATTTTTGAGAACAAATTTCTTTACTTCAGACTGGCGCAGTTGTTTTCCTCTACCAGCTGGTTTATCTGAACTAGTTACCACACCCACAATTTCATGATCAGATTGATGAATAGCCTCAAGAGCATAAACAGCAAACAAGGGAGTCCCCATAAAGACAATTTTCATATTACAAATTTAACTTTAGTTTATCCATATTGGTTAAAAGGAGTTCTTTTGAATTTAATAGTGATAGGATGCACTCTCCAATTTCAAAGGTACTGTAATCTGAAATGGATTGGTCCAATTCTTTGAGACTCATTTTACCTTTTTTAAGTTCTTCTTGATTTTGTTTCTAACTTCATTTTGCCTCTTTTTTGTTGGGTTTTTTTAAATCACATTCTTGTGCATTACAAGTACCGCATTTCCCCTTGTTTTTTTCTCCAAAATAGTTTAGAATTTGATTATGTTTACACCTTTCTGTATCAAAGGCATAGTTTATCATTGCTTCAATTTTTTCTATTTTGACCTTATTCTGATGAACTAATCTTAGAAAAAGAGGAGCAAGTGTGTATTGATCCTCACGAGGTACAAGCCATTGAATTTGAATATCGGTTTGGTTGTATTCGAGTTCAAGATTACCTTCATTTTCCCATTTTCTGAGGGACTGCAATAGGGATTTAAAGGGGATTTGACTAGTTCGAACGATACGTTCAATATCAAGTTCAAATTTTTTGGTGTAGCTGAAGTGTTGAGTTCTGATGATTGTTTGTATTAATTTTGAATCAACAGTCTGATTTTCTAAAAGCTCCAGAGTTTGAGTTTGGGTAATTAAAAACTTAACTACTGCTCTTTGCTTATTGTATTTGATAAGATTAAAAATTCCTTCTTGTTCCAGATAGGTGAGAGTATATAGTGTTTTTTTGGAGTTCAATGAAAAGGTCTTACAAAAATCTTTTAAAGAAAGATTATAGGTAAGTTCGTTTCCTTCTCCGTAACCAATATTCAGATAGTTGCAAAGATTTTTAAAACACAATTCAATAAATTCTCGATCAGGTAAAGACCCAATGTATTGCTGTCTAATTCTATTTTTATCATTTTCATGAATAAGTAAATAAGCTTTTGCAGGCATTCCATTTCGACCAGCTCTTCCAATTTCCTGATAAAAATTTTCAATGCTGGATGGAATGTTTAGATGTATTACAGTCGCAACCTCCTCTTTGTCTATTCCCATACCGAAGGCGTTGGTAGCAACCATAAATTTTATCTTTTCAGATTGCCAATCGTGTAATAATTCTTTTCGTTCACTGGCAGATCTTCCCCCATGAAAATAATCGGAGGAGATTTGATTTAGCTGAAGCAATTTTACAATTTGCTCAGTTTCTCTTCTACTGCCACAGTATACAATTCCTGAATGTTTGTTTAGTGATAAGATTTTGATGAGCGTCTCCTGTTTGTCCTCTGTGTGTAACGTGTTGATTTCAATATTTTTACGAGCAAAAGAATCTTGAAACAGTGAGGCTTGTTTTAGCTGTAAACTTTCAATAATATCTTGTAAAACTCTCGGTGTTGCTGTTGCAGTAACGGCTAAAATTGGTAGGGAGGGCAGTAGAGACCTAATTTTATTTATTTGCTTAAAAGCGGGTCTAAAATCATTTCCCCATTCGGAAATACAGTGAGCCTCATCTACTGCAATTCTCTTGATATTTAATTTTTTGATTCTTGATAAAAATTCTTTAGATAAAGCTTTTTCTGGAGAACAATAAAGAAGTTTGAAATTTCCGAATAGGCAATTATCTAACTGGATGTCCAATGCTTGAGAATTGTTTAGCATCATGCTTTTAATTCCTCTTGTATTCAACTGTTCAACTTGATCCTGCATGAGTGAAATCAACGGAGATATCACCAGTGTAAATCCATCAGAAAGCAAAGTAGGAAGTTGATAACACAATGATTTTCCACCCCCTGTCGGAAGAAGCGCTATGGTATCTTGGTTTTTAAGCACTCTGTTTATTATTGCTTCCTGATTGGAAAGGAAATCTTCATAGCCCCAGTAGGTTTTTAGAACTTCTTTAGGAGAACTCATTTGCACAGTGTTGTAGGATTAGATCGAAACGTTCTTGTGGAGTTGTAAACGGTAATTTAATGATTTTTAATTTACTTTGTTGGTATATTTTTTTAAGACTTTTATGAACTTCAACAGCCTCTTCATATGTTTCCATTCGATCTTCATCTTTAATATAAATTTGGGACACAGGTTTTAGAAGAAAAACAAGGTCATATGAATAAAGCGTAAGTTTGTTTTCCCATACTATGTTCGGTTCTTCAATATGGTTTAAATAGCCAACTACATCATGCATAGCCCGATCAAAGAACACGTATTTTGTTTTTAATTTTAGTGCTTTCTGGAATTGTTTTTTTCGTTTTTTCCAAAGGTATTGACTGAATTCATGGGGCTTTTCTTTGAAATAATTTTCCATGCCTTGTTTTTTCCCCAATTTGATAAAATCCCTTGAAACTTCTTCAAAGCACAATAAACCATTTTGTTTCAATAAATTGATTACTGTAGTCTTCCCACTTCCTGGACCACCACTGATTACGATTTTATGTGGAGTTTTTGATTTGATAATTTAAAGGTTAATCTATTTGAACTATATTTGTGTAAAAATAGAGGTCTCAATGATACCTAGCGAAAATCCAGAAGAATTTTATTCACGTTTTCACGAACAATTAAAAGATTCACAGGAATGGCCGGGACCTTTCATGTTTAAATTTATAATCAGAGGTGATGATCAAAAGGTAGCAAAACTTCGGGAAATATTTGAGGGTATTGACGCCAAGTTAAAACTAAAAAATTCAAAAAAAAAAACCTTTGTAAGTGTCAGTTTTTTGGCAACGATGAAAAATTCTGCATCCGTGATTGATGTCTACAAAAAAGCAAGTGCTATTGAGGGTATTATCACACTTTAAAAGCTTAAAAACTTAGATTATTATTTAAAATAGATTATTTTGCAGTTTATTTTCTAAAATCCACACAAACACTTCATGGAAGCATTAAAATACAACTCAGAAAGAAAGCCTTTAATTATCCCTGAATACGGAAGACACCTCCATATTATGGTCGATCAATTGATTGAAACTAAAGATAAAGAAGAACGAAACAAAAAAGCGAAAGCAATAATAGGTGTAATGGGTAACTTAAATCCTCACCTACGAGATGTTCCTGATTTCCAACACAAACTATGGGATCAACTATTTATCATGTCAGATTTTAATTTGGATGTAGATTGTCCCTTTGAAAAGCCAATTAGGGAGTTGTTAGAGGAACGTCCAAAGCCTTTGAATTATCCTCAAAATTATCCTAAGTATCGTTTTTATGGAAACAACATCAAAAGCATGATTGATGTTTCTCTGGGATGGGATGCTGGAGAAATGAAAGATGGTTTGGTTTTCATCATAGCCAACCACATGAAAAAGTGTTTTCTGAGTTGGAATAAAGACACGGTCGATGACGAAGTGATTTTCAATCATCTAAATGAGTTGTCAGGAGGTAAACTTGAAGTAAATCCAGATTATTTGCCCTTAACAGAATCTGTCAACTTTTTAAAGTTAAAGTCCAAAAACGGTAACGGTCCCGAAAGCAATCAAATGTCAAAATCTAAGAAAGGTAACCGAAATAACCGCAAACGCTACTAGATCAAAATGGGATCATTTATCATTGAGGGAGGAAAACAACTTAAAGGAGATATCACTCCACAAGGTTCAAAAAATGAGGCTTTACAAATTTTATGTGCTGTCCTACTTACTCCTAAGCTTGTAATCATCCACAATATTCCCGATATCATTGATGTCAAAAAACTCATTCAATTACTTCGAAACTTTGGAGTAAAAGTTGAACAAATTTCTTCAGGAAGTTATCACTTTCAAGCAGATACAATAGATTTAGACTATTTGACTTCTGATCAGTACAAAGTTGATGCCAGGGGGCTTCGAGGATCCATAATGCTTGTTGGTCCACTTCTGGCACGTTTTGGTAAAGGAAGCATTCCGAGACCTGGAGGAGACAAAATTGGTAGAAGAAGATTAGATACGCACTTTGAAGGGCTCATCAATTTAGGTGCAAAGTTTAATTACAGTCGCGAAGAACATTTTTACAGTGTAGAAGCTGAACAGCTGGTGGGTACCCAAATTTTATTGGATGAGGCATCGGTTACCGGTACAGCAAATATTGTAATGGCAGCCATATTGGCAAAGGGTTCTACCACCATTTACAACGCGGCTTGTGAACCTTATCTTCAACAATTGTGTTCGATGTTGAACCTTATGGGAGCTAAAATTACCGGAATTGGTTCAAACCTTTTGTCCATTAATGGAGTAAAAGAACTAAAGGGAACGGAACATACAGTATTACCCGATATGGTTGAAATTGGAAGTTGGATAGGATTAGCAGCGCTTACAAGAAGTGAATTAACCATTAAAAATGTCAAATGGCAATATTTAGGACAAATTCCTAATGTATTTAGAAAGCTTGGATTAACTGTTGAGCAAAAAGGCGATGACATCCATATTCCAGCACACACCGATGGGTACGAAATACAAAATTACATTGATGGTTCTATTTTAACAATAGCTGACGCACCTTGGCCTGGTTTTACTCCCGATCTGTTGAGTATCGTATTGGTTGTTGCAACACAAGCTAGAGGAAGTGTATTGATACATCAAAAGATGTTTGAAAGTCGCTTATTTTTCACCGACAAATTGATTGATATGGGAGCAAAAATTATTCTATGTGATCCCCACCGCGCCTCAATAATTGGGCATGGGTTTGAATCCAACTTAAAAGCAGCAACATTAACATCTCCAGACATTCGCGCAGGCATATCACTCCTCATTGCAGCTTTGTCTGCTGAGGGGACAAGTACCATTCACAACATTGAGCAAATTGATCGAGGTTACGAGAATATTGTAGAACGGCTTCAAGCAATTGGTGCTAAGATCAAACGTGTATAATTTTTTTATCAATAAGTATTTTGCAAAAAATTAGAAGCAAAAGCTCGAGTAAATAATCATTTAGTTAATTTTTTGTAATAATCTCCTTGACTATTTACCCAGATATTTTTTGATTATTGAAATAGAATTTGAATGATTTTGTAAAAACATTTAAATCAAAGTCATTATTTTTGAAATTATAGACATCCTTCACTTTTCTAGTATTTTCCAAGTCGCTTTCTCCTGGAGCCTGTCTCTCCGCAAGTCTTTCCCGTAAAGTGTTAATTTATTTACTTTACCTGATTTTTTATTTTCTTGGGTCTAGTAAACCGTTTAACTAAACTTAGCTAAAAACATGTAAAACTTTCCTTGTTAGCCTAAATCAGATATTATTTAATTAAATTTAATTAAATAATAAACAGATTAGAATTAAAAGAGTTTTTATATATTGTAGATAAACCTCGTTAGTAAATACAAATTCAATACAACAACTAAAAAATAGTTATAATTTTTATGAGAAGGTATCTATTTTTATCGTTATCACTCTTTTCTTTTTTTAATGTGTTTTCTCAGTTTACTGGAACAAATAAGGTTATAAATAATGGAAATATGCGATTTGGTGATGGTACTGAATTATCCATAACTGTATCAGGAACTTTAAAACAACCATTTTATCTCAGTTCTGATAACGGATGGAGGCAATTAACATACACTGACATAAGGTTTGCTCCACCCAACAAGTATCCTCTAGATTGTACTTTTGGAGTAGGTGGGAATGGAACAGATGAATGGAATATTAATGGTGTTATGATATCAAATCCTATTTTAACTCTCACTGTTTTTGACTCAAGTGGTTTCAATATTTCAGGAGGTATTGGAACGGGTGTCATTAAAGTAAAAGGAGAAATCACAGTTGGAACATCTCAACTCGAAATAATTAATACTTACAGCATCGGTGCTGGTGATAATTTCATCAAAGTAACTACTTCCATAGAAAATATTGGTGCCACAGCAATTACAAATCTGAGATATTGGGTTGGTACCCGAGATGACTATGTTGGTGGTACAGATGAACCAATAAAGGAAAGAGGGAATTTGGTTGGTGGATCTTTTCAAAAATTGACTACGATTACTGAAAGATCATCAGCACTCAGAATTCTAACCGTAGATGAAGGAATTTTATTTTTCACTAAATCTACGAATTCTAATACCTCTGTTGCAGACTTTGATTTTGTTTATAATGTATCGGAGACAGTAACTCCCTCTACAGTCTCAATAACAACTACAAATGATGGATCATATAGTTTATATGTTCGTTTGCAAGATATAGCCGTTGGAGAATCCGATTCTTTCATATGGTATTATGCAGCCTCAGCTCTTGATGAATTAGGAGATGTAATTAAAGATGTGGCTGATGCAAGTTGCCCAACTTGTATAAAAGACACAGATGATGATGGTATCTTAGATCCAGATGATATTTGTCCCTATGCTCCTGGTGTGTCTATTTTAAATGGATGCCCTTGGTCTGTTAATGTCAGTAATAATTATAAATCCACAACAGTTTCAAATAGTGTAGAAATCGCTGACGAATTATTTATATGTTCTTTAATTAATCCAAACTATTATAACATTGCATATCATACTGGTACATCCGAAGAACCAGTAATTGGTAACTTTATCATATATAATAATAGTTATCCTTCTCCACATAGTTTGCTGAATGATAATAAAGGATTTGCTTTTATGAAACTTCGCGATTACAACAAAATCATAGAGGTTAGAAAATCAGATGGTGAAATTGTAGCAATTTATACTTGCAATTAGTAGTAAACAATATTAAAACAAACTGAAATATGGAATCTAGATGAAATCGTTTTTACCAAAAAAAAATTATTAATTATTTCCAACTCTGTAAACTATGTTATATTCTTTTGCAAAAAACTTAATTATTATTTTACTTTTTGTTTCACAGTCTTCTTTGGGGCAAACTCAGTTTCAAGCTTCTGAGCTGACAAGAAAATCTAAAAAGATAAAAAAACAAAAGCCTCAATTGGAAGTCTCAACAAAAGTTATCAAACCAATTACTGTAAATTTTAATGACTATTCTCATTTAGCTCTGGTAACAATAAATAATTTAAACTCATCGAGTAAAGGCTGGTATGATATTTATCAAGAACGCCTCTCAGGTTCTCCATTAAAAATTTTAAACCCTTTTTATATTAATAAAAAAAAGGCCATTTACGATCGTGAGTTTTTAAAAAAAATTGAAAATCCAAAGTATTTATATCTCGAATATTACAGATCTAATGGTTCTGAAAAAGATCCTCTCGAAACAAAATTGACAAAAGTAATTGTTCGAGATTTTAAGAATAATATTCTTTATTCTGTAGAACACACTAATGTTTCTATGGAAGAAACATTGTCCCCATTCATAAACTTTTAATTGAATTGAATTTACATTTTTTCATCAAAATATCCACGGATGTTTTAGCTCATTTGAGAATTTATATTTTTGGTTGAAAAAATATGTGGAAGAACATGTTAGCTATTATTTTTCTGCTAGTATCTACTAAAAAAATCCCAAATTAATTAAGGAGTATGAATACTATTGTTTCTTCCCATAAGTACACATTGATCTAAATCTTCAATCAAATAATACCAAACTTCGTTATTATTATTTGAATTGAGGTATTTCGTGATTTTAGTTTGGTTTTGCTCAAAATATTCTTGGGTATTGTATGCATTCAATTCTGCTCAAAATATCATAATGTCTGATATTTATGGAGTACCTCCCCAGCCTCCGAAGAGATTGGTTAACCCAGTGGATGGAACCACTCGATCGAGCCCTCCAGAAAGCTATAAATCGGCACAGCTTGTGTAAAAGTTCGGTTATTCCAGGGTTTTAAGCTCTCAGTTCGCGATATACTTGCTGCTGCTCTAAAAATTTCAGGTCTGTTCACTATCTCATAACTCATGAATCCACCGTTTGAATATCCACTTGTAAAGGTTTGGGAAGTGTTAAGTTCGGAAGTCTCTTGTAGGTAAGGGGCTTGTTCACTCAAAAAACCTAAATCATCAACATTGTTTAATGTAAGCCCGGCGTTCCAGTGTGTTCTTTTTGAACTATCTTTTAAATCCTGAGTATAAACCAATGCAAAACCGTATTTTTTGACCAATTCGGTCATTTCAAACCAATTCATAAAATCATCAGCATTTGCATTGTAACCGTGTAATACGAATATAAAAGGAGAATTCTTGGGTAAGTTTAAAGGTTGATAATAGTGAAATAAACGATTTTGGCCACTGTGATAAAAATTGTAACTACCCGAGGGGTTACTGGGAGGTAGATCTTTATCAGTAACCTGAGCTCACTGATTTATAGAAGGTAAGTTAGAATCATTATTTCTAGAACAGAAAACAAAAACATCACAAAATAAGTGGAGAGCTATTTTTTTCATTATTCAAATTTAATAGTTTTAAAATAATTAAAAAAGGAAGATGAATTTTCGACACTTATGTTTAACATTAAGTTGCTCTTGTTTTATTTTGATAACCAATTAGAGGCTTGGTTTAGCTCCTATTCGTATCCCAAAATCAGGAAGTTTACTGGAATACGGGTTGTACTTAAAAGAGTCAGAAAGTGGGCTACGCCAAATAAAGTCGACTCTAAAAAAGCGAATATTTCCGTAACCAATATTTTCAAATCCAACCCCATATTCATAATAAATATGATTGTCAGGGCTGTTGTAGTTGATGTTGGATCGGTTAGCTGCAATATTTTCAGAAGTTGTACTTCCATAAGCAAATCGAAATGTAGCAAGTGTTCTGAGTTTTAAGTTTTTTATTAAAGGGATTTTATTAGAAACAAATCCGTTGAAGTGATGTTCAAAATGACCCATTAAATAAGCATCTGCTACCATATCATAATAATTCAAGAGCGCAAAGGTTTTGGGTTTTAGCGAATATCCTTGATTTGATGGAATAGCACTAAGGATGGGTAGTGGAACGATTCCATAAGTTTTACCGATTTCTAAATTAGTTTCTAGGTTTCCAAGAAAATTAAACAAATAGGTTTGTTTGTATGACATTTGAATTTTATCGTAATCAAGCATTCCTCCCAAAATACCTTTTACTCCTGCGGTGTATTTAAGAACAAATTCTGGATGAAGGTTTTTACCGTATTTTTGTTCAACACCATAGCCAAATACGTTTCTCCTAGGGGTGTAGTTTAAATACGCATTGAATTTAATGTTTCTGTATTCAGAAAGAGTTTTTTCATTTTTCCTGAAAGCTGTGGAGAAAAATTCAGAGGCAGCAGAAGCGATTTCTTCCGAGATTAAATTTAAACCCAAGTGGAAATTATTTGTAACTCCAAAATCCAAATTAACACCAAACCTTTCAATGTCGGACAAATAATAGTTAGAACCTCGAGCTATGAAGGAGTTTCTTCCACCAGAACTAAAATCAATCAGGTCCTTTGTTTTGAGAAGCCTAATTCCCAGCTGTTCAAAATCATTTGAATAAACCACTCCGACTGCAATTCTAGGCTTCTTGTGAATAAGATATTTAGCGTCTATTGCATATTTTGTTTTTTCGTCACCAAAACCGTAAGCAACATATGCGTTTGAACGAAAACGGTCATCCATAGTTTTAAAAGTTCTAAAACCTAAACGAAGCCTATTGCCTTCTACATCGTTATTGTTGAAAGAATTCCACCATTTACCATACTGAATCCCAGGTAAAATATCCGCATACCCTCCCGTAATAAAATCGGTGTAATTAACAAGCGACTTTACTTTGCGATTTTCTTTAATTTCAGATAAAATTTTCCGTGTACTTTGGGAGTAATTTTCGTTATTTTCATAGGGTTTCCAGAAGTCCTCATCTTGGAGGTATTCATTTTTTGAAAGTTGGACGATTTGATCTTGATAAAATAATGGCTTTTTGGGTTTGTTGAAAACATACTGATCAAAAAATTCACTTTTCTTAACCGTAACCCTTTTTCCTTTTTCAGCTTTTTTAATCACTGAAAAATCACCCTCGTAACGATTACTTTTTGGGAGATAAATACTATCATTTTGTATAATGTATGTTTTTTCTATGATTAAATCACTTACTAGATTTAAGTTAATGTTTGGATCAATACGCATGTTAATTTGTGTTAGCGCATAGCTAGGAGCAGATACCGTAAAATTACCTGTAAATGCGAGGTCACCAGTTCTTCTGGGGAAGAAATAGAGGGTGTAAAGTTTTTCTTTTTTTTGCTCAACACTATCCAAAAGTATGTAGTCATAAACCGTAAATCCACTTCTGGAGAGAGGACTCTCGAATACTTTATCAGCAAATAAAAGTCTGTTTTTATAAACATCGATATCTTGAAAAATTCTTTGAATTCGATCAAAAAAGAATCCTTTGGGAGCAAGACCACTGGAGCGCTCTCCCAGGTCTGTAGTTTTTGATATTTTGAGGCTATCATTAAAGTAAACTCGTACTATCTTTTCTTTTAAGTTTAGGGGAATGTAAACATTGTTGTTCGCGTTTTGTTTTAAAGCGGAACGAATAGAATCATAACTCTTTTGTAATATTTTTTTGAGAAATAAACTGTCAATGTTTTTTAACCCAACTTCTGTTGAAGTGAATTTTTGATATTCATATGATGAGAACATATTGAGTCCATTGATTTGTGTTTTTTTCCAAATTTTTTTGAGAATGGGATAAGCAGGATTGTCTTTTTTTCGAAGTCTTTTTTTAGGTTTTTGAACCACAACAACCTCTTCCAATTGTTCTCCCTCTTGAAGAATGATTAATAAATTCCGTATTCTTTTTTTAGGTAAGTTAATTTTCTGATTTCGGTACCCCAGTAAACCTATTGAAAGTTCTCGATGGACTTGATCTGAAAACAAACTGAATTTCCCATCAAAATCAGTAATTGAGCCTATTTGACTTCCGCTAAAAAAAACATTTACAAAAGGAATTGGTTCTCCGTCTTTATCCTTTACAATACCAGAGACATTGGTTTGAGAAAATGTTAACCCAGAAGACAACAAAAATAAAAGTCTTAGTTTTTTAAAAAAAGCACACTTGTTTTTGGTAATTATCGATCTCATTTATTTAAATAACTGTACAAATGATCCGGGATGTAAAAATATGTATTAGTTACAAAACATGCCGGTCTTTTATTAATCATTAACAAACCTCCAGTAGTACTTAATGATTGAATCATTTTTTCATTTTAATTGATCTATGGTTAATAATTCCTCTAAGATATAGAGAATGGATTACATATTAAATTTCATCCCCCTATTTAAATAGAAAACCGTTTTCTAAAACCCATTCCCTTCTTTTTGGACTAATGCTAGATAGAAACTTTTAGTTTTTAAATACAATGTAATAGTCTAAATCTTTACCTATATGCAACGTTACAAAAGGTTAAATCTTCAGTATTTTATAGTCCATCATTAATTTTAAGGTTATTTTCAGGACTTAAATAAAGTACAAAATCATCAACTCTTAATTACTGGTTTTAGTGAGAAAAAATGTTTTAACTTTTTTTTTGGGAATTAGCATCTATTCCCTATGGGATTTATAAATTTTGAGATATATTTACGCATTGTTTTGTGAAAGCAAAATTTAATGTATTTTCGGGGTGTAGCGTAGCCCGGTCATCGCGCCTGCTTTGGGAGTAGGAGGTCGCAGGTTCGAATCCTGCCACCCCGACAAATAACATCAATCACGGGCCAGTAGCTCAGCTGGATAGAGCATCTCCCTTCTAAGGAGACGGTCAGGGGTTCGAATCCCTTCTGGCTCACTATAAACCCTTGTTTATTAATAAGAAAACAAGGGTTTTATTTCTTAATAAAAGGTTTAGTTTTTCTTCACTTATTCGATATTGATTGCCTTTTAAATTTTGTATATTTAAATTATTATTTAATTAATTTCAAATTGTTTAAATACACACTATTCACTTTCTTTAAATTACCCACAGTATTTTGGACTGGAATAAGAACAACCAAGGTTGATGACAATTGTTGTGAAGTTAGTGTAAGGCATCGATGGATCAATCAGAATCCATTTAGATCAATGTTTTGGGCTGTTCAAGGTATGGCAGCAGAATTTACAACTGGTCTTTTGATCATGAACGGTATTCGTGAATCCAAGGCTAATGTTTCCATGCTTGTCCTCAATAACAAAGCAAATTTTTCAAAAAAAGCTACAGGAAGGATCACGTTTTCTTGTACTCAGGGAGATGAAATCAAACAGTTAATGAATGATTTATTAAAATCGGGAACCCCTAAGACCATTTGGATGGAATCTGTGGGGACAGATGAAACTGGGGATGTTGTCTCTCGCTTTAATTTTGAATGGACTTTAAATATTAAAAAATAAATATATGAAAGCATTTTTTATTGATGAATTGACTTTGCCCGTCGTAGCGGCTCCGATGTTCTTAATCTCTGGACCAAAACTGGTCATTGAATGTTGTAAAAACGGAATCATCGGGACTTTTCCAGCATTAAACCAAAGAGACACCGAAGGTTTTGAGGCTTGGGTTATTGAAATTAAAGAAGCATTGGCCCAATTTGAAAAAGAGACAGGCAAAAAAGCGGCTCCTTTTGGAGTTAACTTAATTGTACACGGAACCAATTCAAGAGTTCAAGCTGATTTAGAAATTTGTGTAAAGCATAAAGTGCCGTTAATCATAACCTCTTTAGGAGCTGTTTCACAGCTTGTAGATGCAGTTCATAGTTATGGTGGGCTTGTTTTTCATGATGTAATTAAAAAGCGACATGCAGAGAAAGCTGCTCAAGCTGGTGTAGATGGATTGATCCTTGTTTCGGCTGGGGCAGGTGGTCACGCTGGTCTCACAAATCCAATGTCGTTGATAGCTGAAATAAAAACCTTCTTCAAAAAGGTAATTTTACTTTCAGGATGTATTAGTACAGGTAATGACATTGCAAGCGCATTACAAATGGGAGCAGATTTAGCCTATATGGGTACCAGATTCATAAATGTCGATGAAAGTATGGCAGAGGAGGAATACAAGCAGATGATCATTGACAGCAAAGCCAGTGATATTGTTTATACCGCTGCAGTATCGGGAGTAAATGCTAATTTTTTACGTCCGAGTTTAGAATCTATGGGAATAACAGAGGATATGTGGTCAAAATCAAAAAGAATAGACTTCGGAGAAGAACTTGATGCAGCGAAAGCAGAAGTCAAAGCATGGAAAACCATATGGTCAGCAGGGCAGGGTGTGACAACAATAGAAGATGTAGTTTCAACAAAATCCCTTATTGATCGTTTGAAAGCTGAGTTCATTGAAGCTTTGCAAAAGCAACAAGAAATACTAAAAAAATATCTTTAATTAGATTCATTAATTAAGCGGTAAATTAAGACGGCAGTTCGTTGAATTAACAAATTCATTGTCTCTAAGTTTACCGTTTCTTTTGGAGTATGGGCACCGGTTCCCATAGTTCCCAAACCATCTAAGCAATCAACATATTCCGCCACAAAGGAGACATCAGCTGCACCCCTTTTTCCAGGGTCGTAGGCTAGGACAGGATCTTGACCCATGTCGATGCTCACTTGATTTAATTTCTTGAGTAGTTTTGTGTTCCCTTCTGTTGGACTCATAGCTGGATAGCTGTCTATAAATTTTATGGTAGCATAGGTTAGGGGTAAATTATTTTCAACTATGGCTTTCATTTTTTCTCTTGCTCTATTTTTTTGATCTTCAGAGATAAAACGCAATCCACCTTTTACAATTGCAGTTTGGGCGACAACATTTGACTTACCAAAAGCCTCCCCTTTACTTTGTTTTGAATCAAATTCAACAAAAGTTCCACCTAATAGCAATCCTGGATTAAATGTTAAGTAGGTTTCTCCTTTAACATCATTGTAAAATTCATTTAAAATTCTACTCATTTCAAAAACAGCTCCAGCGCCTGTTCTGTCACTAAAAATAATGGATGAATGCGCTCTTTTTCCTTTTACTTCAAGCGTCCAACTGGAAGCACCTCTTCTAGCTACAGTGGCATAATTGAATCCAGCTGAATTTTCGAAACCCAGTGCAATGTCACTTTCTTTAGCTGCTTCTATCAAGTCTTTTCTCGAAATGCTCAATGGTTTTCCAGAACTTTCCTCATCTCCAGTGTAGGCAACCGTTATACTGGCCTTATTCAGAAGTTTCAAATCGTGTAACACTTTAAGAGCATAAAGCATGATAACATCCCCTCCTTTCATGTCATTTGCCCCAGGACCATAAACATTACCGTCAATTATTTCGAAATTTTGAAAAGGACTATCTTCTTCAAAAACAGTATCCAAATGACCAATTAATAAAATTTTTTTCCCTTTAGAACCTTTTTTTGACGCAAATAAATGTCCAGCACGATTCATTTTCTGTGGCATTTCAATCCAACGTGTATCAAACTCAATAGCTTGAAATTCTTTTTCTAGAAGCATCCCAATCTTTTTAACACCTTCTAAGTTCAGTGTACCGCTGTTGATGTTGACAAGTTTTTCTAAAAAATCAATAGATTCTTGATTGTAGTCTTGAACCTTTTGAATTATTCTTTTTTCTGAACGATTCAGTTGCGCTGTAGCAGAAAATGCTGCAAATAAAAAAGCTGTAAGAAAATAAAATTTGATTTTATAAATCTTTTGTGAGATTTTGTACGATTTCATATTGAGCGAAAAATTCTTTAAAAATTACTTTGATTGCTGTGTACATTGGAACAGCAAATATTAAACCAGTAGTACCAAAAAGAAGCCCTGATGTTAAAATGATAATGAATATTTCTAACGGATGAGACTTTACACTGTTTGAAAAAATAATCGGTTGACTGAAAAAATTATCTAACAATTGACCAATTACAAAACCGATCAATACATAGATCGATTTGGGAAGAATTATGGAACTAAAGTCTGCTCCGATATTTGAAGTCATGGAAAGAACCAACATCAGAAATGCAGCGATTAACGGCCCAATGTACGGGATTAAATTTAGTAGTGCACATAAAAAGGCAATAATAAAAGCATTTTCTATTCTAAAAATAAGGAGTACAATACTGTAAATTATTAGGAGTATAGAGATTTGTATGAGAAGGCCAATAAAGTATCTTGATAAAAGTTTTTTAATTTTCACTAATGACTTTTTAATGCGTGCTCTTAACTCTTTTTTTACAAAAGAAAAGGTGATTTGTTCAAGCAATTTGTTGTCTTTGAGTAAGAAAAAACTGATGAATAGTACGGAGAACAAGCCTATGGTAAAACTACTGAGCCATCCAATAAAAATATTTAGAAAGTCTGGAATGACTCTTAGGTTAAGGCTGTCCATCCAATCTTGTTCTTTGATCCAATTTTTCCAGTATTCATCACTCAAAGAAAAATATTCAGAAACTTGATGTACAAGTAATCTCATTTTCTGTTCAAGTTCATTGATGTTGAGTAACGATAGATTTTCTCCTTGTTGGGTTATGATGGGAATGAAGAGTGCAGCAACTCCAAAAATTAAAAAGATAAAAATGGCCATTGTAGTAATAGCAGCTAGGGCATTATTGAATTTCAAATAGGTTTCAAAAAAATTAAGAATGGGTCGCCCCATAAGAGATACAACAGCAGCAATAATAACATAAATAAAAAGCGATTGAAGGAGTTGAATTACATAGATACCCAAACAGAAAACAACTAAAAATAAAACTGCTCTGAGGATTCCTTGGGAGATTATTTTTGAATTCATTTTTTAAAGATAAGTATAAATTAAATAATTTTTATACCTTTCTATTGATTAACGATAGGGTGTGACATGCAACTAAGCCTGCGGTTTCTGTACGAAGTCGTTGGTCCCCCAAGCTGATGGTTTTAAAATTGTTTTTTATTGCAAAAGCAATCTCTTCTTTACTGAAGTCTCCCTCAGGTCCAATGAGAACACAGTTGTCTTTTTTTGAAGGTGTAAGGTCTGCCAATTTAAATTTTTCTCCATCATTACAATGAGCAATAAAACCCTCTTCTTGTTGTTTTACAAATTCATTAAAAGGAATTAAATCATCCAGTTGTGGTAAATAGAATTTTTGAGATTGCTTTAGAGCCGATTGGATGATCTTTATTAATCGATCTTTTTTGATAACTTTTCGTTCTGAATGTTGACATAAAATTGGGGTAATTCGATGGACACCAATTTCAGTGACTTTTTCTAAAAACCATTCTAGTCGAACAATGTTTTTAGTGGGAGCAATTGCAATGTGAGTTTGGTTTGCAATGTTTGGGTGTAATGTCGTTTCTTGGATTATCCCATTTGTTTTTCTAGAACTAACATATTCAAGTTTTACCCGAACGCATAAACCTTTTCCATCTGTTACAGCAACCAAATCCCCTGTTTGTTTCCTCAATACTTTAGCGAGATGTTGGCTTTCTTCTCCGTCAAAAACTAAATTATTGTTATTTGTGTCAATATGGTTGTGAAAAAATAAATCCATAATTAAAATTTTAAACGGGCAGATGCTGATTCTTTGAGGTTTCCAAAATCTTTATTTAAATATTTTAGGTATCCGACAATTCCAATCATAGCTGCATTATCGGTAGTGTAGGCTAGGGGAGGAAGATAAACATCCCATCCTTTTTCTTTGGTAGTTTTTTCTAGTTTTGATCGTAATCCAGAATTTGCAGAGACCCCTCCACCCAGAACAATTTGTGGGAGATTATGGAGATTTACAGCTTTTTCAATCTTTTGAAAAATTATCTCAATTAATGTGTATTGAATTGAAGCACATAAATCATTGATATTCTCTTCAATAAAATGCTCATCTTTTTGTGTATTCTTGTGGATAAAATTGATGACAGCTGTTTTGAATCCACTAAAACTTAAATCTAAGTTCAATGCCTTTGGAATTGGGAAATCAAAGGCTTTGGGGTTTCCTAATTTTGCTTTTCGGTCTATTGCTGGTCCGGCGGGATATCCTAGCCCCAAAACTTTTCCACATTTATCAAAAGCTTCACCAATTGCATCGTCCAAAGTTGTACCTAGCAATTCAAAGTCCAAGTAGTCTTTAACCTTAACGATTTGCGTGTGACCTCCTGAAACAGTTACCCCTAAAAACGGGAAAGTAGGAGCAGGAAATTTATCTTTGATAAAATGAACCAATAAATGGGCTTGCATATGATTGACACCAATTAATGGAACATCAAGACCAATTGCCAAAGATTTGGCAAATGATGTACCTACCAAAAGGGACCCCAAAAGTCCGGGGCCAAGAGTGTAAGCAATAGCATTTAATTCATTTTTTGAAATCCCAGCTTGATGAATTGCTTGGTCAACTACTGGAATGATATTTTGTTGGTGAGCTCTGGAGGCTAACTCAGGAACAACTCCTCCATATTTTTTGTGTATATCTTGTGTGGCAATGATGTTTGATAAAACCTCGTCATTTCGTAATATTGCAGCTGCAGTGTCATCACATGAAGATTCGATTGCTAAAACATAGCATGGTTTTTGTTTCATTAAATTGTTAACTTTAATTAATAATTCAAAAATAAGTCTTTCCTATCAAAAAGTTTAAGAAAATAGCAATCCTTTCAATATCATTTTTGGTAGCTCTAGGCCTGCTTTTTATTTTTGTTTTATCGCTTTCAAATGTACAAACTCAATTTGCTCAACGAATTACTGAAAATGTAAATAACCGTTTTGACACAAACATATCAATAAAAAAGGCTTCAATTTCACTAACTGGTAGTGTTTTAATAAGTGATATTCTAGTTCAAGACCACCATAAAGACACTTTACTCTTCGTTCAAGAATTAAAAACTTCTTTGAATGTTTTGGATCAACTTTTAAAGAGAAACTACGATTTTGAATCCATTAATTTAGGGGGTGTTAAATTATTTTTAACTCAATATGCTGGAGAGTCAAAATCTTCTCTTCAATATTTAATTTCAAAACTCAAAGAGACAACGAGTGTCGAACAAAAACCGTTTACATTTATAGCTGAAATTCTACAGTTAAATGATACTGAGGTAATTTTTGAGGATTTGAATATGAAAGATTCAAAGTTTACTTTTTCAGACATTTCTCTTGAATTAAAAGATTTTAATTTTAATTCAAACAGTCTTGATTTAGCCATTCAAAACCTTAAAGGATTTTCAAGTAAATACGGAAAAATAGATGATTTTCAAGCCAATATTCACTTTTCTTCTGACAGTTTAGTTTCGAAAGGTTTTTCTTTGAAAATGGAACAAAATGATATTAAGGGAAGCGGATTAATAGCATTTAATGGCGGTGATTTAGTAAACTTGAAGCCTGCATATTTTCAATTAAAATTAGATGAAGTGCTGATAACTCCCTCTACTGTAGTTGTATTAAAGCCCTATTTTAATGAATCATATTCATTTAATGCAACACTTCAATTAGATGGGGGGATAAGTGATTTTCGTTTAAGAAGTTCATTAAATCTTGGGGTTCAATCTTTTTTAAAAGGATCAATCAGGGTGTTGGATGCATTTGTATCAGAGAAGTTCAGTATTCAGTCGAATGATTTTACCATAAAAATATCGGATAAAGTATTGAGGACTTTGTTGAATAAACCCCATTACAAACATCTTTCAAAATACACAAAACAATCTGGAGATTTATCAATAGAAACACTTTTTTCAGGGAGTTTGAATAATTGGGAATTGAAAAGTAACCTAAAATCTGAGCTCGGAGTATTAAGTCCCAGTCTAAGCTTTAATCGATCGGAAGGATCAAACCTTTGGGAGTATAAAGCTGATTTAGTTTTAGAAAATTTTGAAATTGGAAAGTTATTCAATCAAAAAATAGCTCTAAAAGCAAATGCATCTGCCAAATTAAAAGGGTTTATGAAGGATTCTAAAGTTTATTTAATCGAGACAAATGGTTTAGTAAATGAACTTAAAATTGGAAATAATACCCTCAAAAATTTGGAGGTAAATTCAAAGCATAAGAACGAGCTTGTTGAAATAAAATTGAATTTAAATGATGACAAACATCGATTCAATTTCAACGCATCAGTAGATTCATCAAAAGATTTATTTTTATTAGAAGGTAATTTTGAAACCATTAACCTTTCTGATTTTAGAATTGCTGATGCAACCAGTAATGTAATTTTGTCTTCCAACGTATTTATTGAAAAAAAATCGAATAGTTTATCTGAGAATATCTTTACTTTTCAATTAAATTCACCCTCCATAATGAGTAATGGGAAATTAAATACCTTCAAAAATGTTGAATTGAATGTAAAATCAAAAGGGTCAACCAAATCAATTTCAATAGTAGATTCCGATGCAATTAACTTAATTCTTGAAGGGGATTTTGAGTATGGTAATCTTTCAAAACTATTGACAGGGATATTTGATAATTTTTTATTGAATAAATTATCGAATTCTTTTAATCCATCTCAATTCTTCAATTTTGATATTCATATGAAGTCAAAATTAACGGAAGCCCTTTTCCCAAAACTATCTATACCCGATGATTTCTTCTTGTCGGGATTGATTAGTTCCAATCAAAAAGAAACGGCAGTAGTATTTGATCTACCAATCCTATTATTCAAAAAATACAAGTTTAAAAATTTACATTTTGAGATTGACTCCAACAATACTTTTTATACAAGCTTTTTATCAGCAGATGAAATACAGGTAGGTAAAATAGCAGCCTCTGACATATTTATGATATCATCATTTAAAAGCCAGAAAAATAGAATTCGTCTAGAAGGAGTGTTGGGGACAGATGAATTAAATGCTTTTGAAACAAATTTCAGTTATGATTACACCGATGAAGAAACTTTTATTAACATAGATTTGTTTAATATTAGTTACAAAAATGTACTTTGGAAGCTACAGAAAGATCAAAAAAGAAACTTAGTTTACAATTCAAATGATAAAAATTACAGGATTAACCCTCTTATTATTTCTAACTGGAATCAAAGTATTGAGCTGTCTGGAGAATATAAAAAAAATGATGACTTTAGCTTTCAGATCGATGTCCGTGATGTTGCTTTGCAAAACATTTTACCACCAATTAAAAAATTTGAAATTGATGCAGATTTGACTTCAACCATCCGTTTTAATAAAACCCCGACAAATAACGATGCGTCCTTTAACATCAAACTTTTAGATTTGTATGTGAATACAATTGAAATGGGAGATTTATCTTTCTATACCCAAGGTAATACTGTATTGAATTCTTACAAAAACAACTTAACCCTAGTCAAAAATGGATTAAAAAAACTTGATTTATCTGGAATTACATTAGTGCTTGAAGACCGTACAAGCTTAGATTTAGATGTAAAGTTGAATTCATTTGACATGTCATTCATGTCAGCACTAGGAAAGGGGAAGTTGACCAATATTAGGTCATCCATAACAGGGAATTTTAATCTTTGGGGACCCTTAAACAATTTGTCACATACGGGAAATCTTTTATTGGATCGCTTCAATATTTCAATCCCTTTAATTAATTCATCATATGGTCTTTCTGATTCCACAAAACTTACCTTGTACGATCAAGTTATTAAATTTGAAAAAACTGCTATTTTTGATCAAACCCTTGAGACTTCAGGTCAATTGAAAGGAACTTTTTCTCATCTAAATTTCAAAGAATGGAACCTAGACATTGACATAAATTCTGATCGTTTGTTGATGATGAATCGTAAAAATGAAAAAGGAGCTTTGTTTTTTGGATCTGGATATTTAGATGGTAAAATTCATCTTTATGGATCCACAAAAAACTTGAACATGTATGTTGAGGGAGCAACAGCTGAGGGTACCTCCATAAAAATTCCATGGGAAGAAAATAATGGATTAGGAGATGTTTCATTCATCGATTTTGTTTCTAAGTCTACTTTAAATGAATCAAATGAGTTGGGTCAGAATTCTCTTGAAGAAATAAAAATTGCTCGCGGTTTTGAAATGACTTTTGACCTTGACGTAAACAACAATGCAAAAGTAGAGATTGTTGTTGATCAATTATCTGGGAGTACTCTTACTGGTAGAGGTTCTGGTAATATTTTAATGGAATCAAATACAGACGGTAAGTTTAATATGTGGGGAGATTTTATTGCTTACGATGGAGTGTATAATTTTAAAAATTTAGGATTAATAGACAAAAAATTTAAAGTGAATCAAGGAGGGACAATTGTTTGGGAGGGAGATCCCTTTGAAGCTCAAATGGATATAGAAGCGGTTTATCAAGTTCCAGGGGGTGCAAATCCTGCTTTACTTGTAGACAACCCTAATTTCAATAAAAAGATTCCAACGGAAGTATTAATAAAGCTTCAGGGAAGTCTTCTAAAACCTGACAATCCCCTGTTTGAGATCAATTTCCCAAACACCAGTGGAATTGTAGCATCTGAAATTAATTACCGTCTTGCAGACCAACAACGAAGACAACTTCAAGCTATTTCACTTTTATCACAGGGGATTTTTGTGAGTAATGTTTCATTTTCAACTCAAGGCATTGCAAATAATTTATATGAAAAGGCTTCAGATGTATTCAGTTCGTTAATGGGAGAATCTGATGGTAAATTAAACTTCGGGTTAAACTACTTGAAAGGAGATGAACGACCTGATCTTGATATTCAGTCTCAAGACCGTATCGGTGTTACTTTTGTAACACAAATCAGTGATAAGATCTTGTTGAATGGGAAAATTGGTGTTCCGGTTGGGGGTGTTGAAGAAACCCTTATAGTTGGTGATGTGCAAATTGATTTTATTTTAAATGAGAAGGGAACTCTAAAAGCCAAAGTATTTAACCGTGAAAGCGAATTTCGCTACATAAGTGATGATTTGGGCTACACACAGGGAGTTGGACTTTCCTATCAAGTTGATTTTAAAACTTTTGAAGATCTAATACAAAAAATAATAACCAAAAAAAGAATAAATTCTAAGCCTCAATCGGTTAAATTCATCAATCAAAATTCTCTTGAAATACTCAATAAAGGTAACAACTAAATGCATTTTGTTGAGAAATAATAATGTAAAGCAAACAATATCGTATATGTGATAGCTTTTGTTTAAATTTACATTCTTGAAAAATTGGATGAAAAATAAACCAAAAAAAATAGCTGTCCTGACTTCTGGTGGAGATGCACCTGGAATGAACGCAGCATTGCGTGCAGTTGTCAGAACAAGTGTTTTTTATGGGGCCGAATGCTATGCTATTCAACAAGGCTATCAAGGACTTATTGATAACGATTTTAAGTTGATGAATGCGCGAAGTGTTAATAACATAATCAATAAAGGGGGTACAATCATAAAGTCTGCTCGTTGTTTAGAATTTAGAACTCCAGAGGGAAGAAAGCTTGCTTACGAGAATTTAAAAAAATCTGAGATTGATGCTTTGGTTGTTATTGGAGGGGATGGTTCTTTTACTGGAGCTATGATTTTTCAAGAGGAATACGATTTCCCCATTGTTGGAATTCCAGGCACCATAGATAACGACATTTTTGGCACTCGATACACACTAGGTTATGACACTGCTATCAACACCGTAGTTGAAGCAATAGATAAAATTAGAGATACTGCAAGTTCACATAACCGTCTTTTCTTTGTGGAGGTAATGGGACGAGATGCTGGGCATATTGCACTTAATTCGGGAATAGGAGCAGGGGCAGAAGAAATTCTAATCCCAGAAGAAAATTTGGGGCTCGAACGCTTGTTAGAGTCTCTAAAGAAAAGCGAAAAATCAGGTAAATCATCTAGCATAGTGGTAATAGCTGAGGGAGATAAGACAGGTAAAAATGTATTTGAAATCGCTTCTTATGTCGAAAAAAACCTACCCTACTACGAGGTAAGAGTCTCTGTATTAGGTCATATGCAAAGGGGGGGGACTCCAAGTTGTTTTGACCGCGTTTTAGCGTCTCGTATGGGTGTTTGTGCAGTAGAAACTTTACTAGAAGGAAAATCAAAAGTTATGATAGGTGTAATTGATGATCAAATGGTTTTAACTCCCCTGGAAAAAGCTATCAAGGGTAAATCTGAAATCAACTCAAATCTGATTAAAGTATCTGATATCTTATCAATTTAACTGATAATCAATTTTAACAATAAAAATAATAGATAAATTATGTCCTTAAAAATTGGAATTAATGGATTCGGTCGAATTGGCCGATTAGTGTTTCGTTCAGCGATGAAACAATCTGACTTGACTATAGTAGGAATCAATGATCTTCTTGAGGTTAAACATTTGGCTTACCTCTTGAAGTATGATTCTGTTCATGGGAATTACGACGGAACAATTGAGGTGGTTGACAATGACTTAGTTGTTGATGGACATCGTGTTCGAATCACTGCAGAGCGGAATCCAGAAGATATTGCTTGGGATGCTGTTGGAACTGATGTTGTAGCGGAATGTACAGGTATTTTCACAACTCTAGAAAAAGCTCAGACTCACATCACTGCTGGTGCCAAAAAAGTTGTTATTTCTGCACCGTCTGCTGACGCTCCCATGTATGTTATGGGGGTTAATCACAATGAAGCTACTGCAGATCAAAATATTGTATCAAATGCTTCTTGTACAACCAATTGTTTAGCTCCAATCGCTAAAGTTTTACACGATAATTTCACAATTGAAGAAGCTTTAATGACTACTGTTCACGCCACAACCGCAACTCAATTTACAGTTGATGGACCTTCAAAAAAAGATTTTCGTGGAGGGAGAAGTGCTTTAGTTAACATCATGCCTGCCTCTACTGGTGCTGCAAAGGCGGTTACGAAGGTAATTCCTTCTTTAAAAGGTAAATTAACAGGAATGGCTTTTCGTGTCCCCACAGCTAACGTTTCTGTTGTAGATTTGACTGTTAAAGTTGGTAAAAGCACATCTTACGAAGAAGTAAAGAATGTTATGAAAGCAGCTTCTGAAAATGAATTGAAAGGTATTTTAGGATACACCGATGAAGCTGTAGTGTCACAAGATTTTGTAGGTGATGCTAGAACTTCAATTTTCGATGCTGAGGCAGGAATAGAATTAAATGACAAGTTTTTCAAAATTATTTCTTGGTACGACAACGAGTTCGGTTATTCTAATAAGCTAATTGACCTAGCAAAGCACGTTAATAGCCTGTAGTATTATGTATTTAATTGTTGATAGTGGTTCCACCAAAACGGACTGGTTCGCCATAGATGAGAAAGGGTCTGTTCTTTTTTCAACTCAAACACTAGGTTTGAATCCCCAAGTTCTCTCATCTGCGATACTAACAGAACGGATCATTAACAACTATGATTTATTTCAAAACAGAAAAGAGGTAACAAAACTTTTTTTCTATGGCGCTGGGTGTGGAATAGAATCAACAATTACCAGAATAAAGAAAGTTTTTGAAGAAATATTTATTAATTCTTCATTTAACATTAAAGAAGACACCTACGCTGCAGTTTATGCCTCTGCAGCGATAGGTGTAGCTTCTATTGTATGTATTTTGGGAACAGGATCCAACTGCAGTTATTTTGATGGTAAAGAGGTTCAACAATACATCACTTCATTGGGCTACATTCTTATGGACGAAGCAAGTGGTAATTTTTACGGAAAACAATTGATTAGAGGCTATTATTTCAATGAAATGCCAAAGCACCTTGCTGATTTGTTTGAAGAGGAATTTGATCTTTCAGCAAATACAATCAAAGAAAATTTATACCGTAAAGAAAACCCAAATACTTATTTGGCACGTTTTGCAAAATTTATGATTATCCATAGAGAAAATCCTTACATGCAAAATATGATTCATGAGGGTTTGAGACGCTTTATCAAGCATCAATTGTTTCAATTTAAAAACGCAAAGGAGGTACCAATTCACTTTGTGGGTTCCATTTCATATTTTCTTCAAGATGAAGTTAAACACATCCTCAAAGAATTTGGACTGACGCTAGGAACTGTGGTAAAACGTCCTATTGATCAGTTGGTAGAATACCATGTAAATCTCTTGGAGAAAGAGCATTCATAAAAACTTAAAGTGTAGCAATCATTGATATTTCTACACGAACAAATTTTGGTAGATTAGCAACTTCAAGGGTTTCTCGTGCAGGTGCTGTTTCTTCAGTAAAATAGCTACCGTAAATTTTGTTTACTGCGTTAAAATTATTCATATCACTCAGAAAAATAGATGTTTTGACTACATTTTCAAATGTCATACGAGTAGCTTCTAAAACAGCTTTTAAATTTCTCATTACCTGAGTAGTTTCATCTTCTAAACTTCCCTCTATGAGTTTCATAGAACCAGGTTCTAATGGGATTTGACCCGATATATACAGTACATTATTTGAAAGAACTGCCTGATTGTAGGGGCCTATTGGAGAAGGTGCATTTGGTGTATTGATTATTTTTTTCATGATGATAATTTATAATTTTCTGTCGGGTTCGTTTCTTTTGTCGTATTTCAAATCACTGAGTAATCCAGATTTAATTCCAATGAAAAAACTCCATGAACTTCGGTATCCAAAAGGTACCCAACTGAAATTTAATCTCCAGCTTTCTAAATCACGTTTAAATCGAAATTGTGTGTAAGTAACCCCTTTCTGTTTAAAATCGTACCCAGATGAAAACCCAATTGCCCATTTTGGGGTCAGATCAATATCTCCAGAGAGCATCAGTGAGTTTGAGCCAATTTCATTTTGACCAGAAGAATTTCTGTATGTTATGGAATGAGCTACTTTTAAGCTCCAGGGCATCAGTGTTCGATATAAAACGTTAAATTTTTCTTCTTTTTCTTCTTTTTCTTCTTCATTTTTTTGAAACCTATTGTCAGAAAAATTATTGGACACCCCAAATAAGTCGTCATCTCGACCTCCACCAGAAAGTCGCTCATAGTCACTTCTGGAGAGATCTTCTTTATCATCTTCTTCCTCTTTTTCTTCTTTGTCTTTTTTCTTGAAGTCGTCGTTTGACAATTCGAAATTCGTATTCATATTAGCACTAGTAAAACGAGCTAGCCCTTCACCATTATCAATACTGAAAGTATTAATCCTTAAATTATTTTCGTCAAGTGCGTAAGGATCCATTGTTGCTGATAAGTTGATGTTAATTTTATCCTTTAAAACCGAAGCACCTGTAGATACTCGAATCGGGGAAAGTTTAAATTCCTCAGCGTTAAAGTTGTAACTTGTACTGAAATTTAAATTGTTTAAAAGTTTAATTTTTTTAGGTTCAGGTTTTAAAGTATCTTTTGACCTGATTTTTGCTTCAAAATTATTGCTTAAATTGAACCCCATAGACCTGGATTTCCCTCTTGACGGTGCTCCAAAAAGAGCCGTTTCAAAACGTGTGTATTCAGCAGTGTTCCCATTAGCATCTATTATGTATTTGTCGTAGTATTTTTCAAAACTTGGCTGAACACTGTAGCTTATGGCAGGTCGCATCGTATGCCGAATGGATTGTATTCTTTTTCCTTCTTTAAAGTTAAAAGTACCGTAAATAGTAGTCCCTAAACTTGCACTGTAGTTGTACTGTCTAAATGCATCAAACCCCTTTATTGTATCTCTAACAACTCCTCTCTCCTCATTAAAATTGTTGTATTTAACCGTTTCAGGAGTCCATATTTCTTTGTAATTTACAGATGTACTAATGCTTAGGTGTTTTAGAACTTTAAAATTTGTACTTAGAGGGATGTTGTGAGACATTCCCGCTCTGGCATCATCGAACATTTCTTTTTTAAATAACCTTTCTTCTGTGGTTTGGATTCTACTTTCCCCTCGAGTAGAGTATTGAAAATTAATGTTCTGAATAAATCCTTTTTTAGCTCCTATTTTAGGTGCAAAAGGGAAAATCCGTTCCATATTGGCCTGAAAAGTCGGAAGGGTTAAGTTTGCTGTTTTAGTATTGGTGTTTTGAGAAAGGGAAGTAGTCAAGGAAATATTCACTCTTGGATACTTAGGAAAAGTTTTGGAGTACGAAACGGATGAACTCAATGTATTGTTCAAAAAATTTGCATCGTTCAATTGGTTTACGGATTGAGAAAAATAGGAACTACTCCCCAAGTTCACAGATGCTGAAAAGTTTGAGGACGGACTTGCTTTAGAATCTCTTCGATGTGTCCAACGAATATTGTAAACTGTATTGTTGTTGTAGTCCGGAAATCCTCGTTCTCCATTGACAAGCTTTTCATACCTTAAGCTAAAGTTTCCACCAAATTTGTAATTTACCCGATATTGAGAATCAAAACGAAGACCATAACTTCCATTGGTGTAATAATCACCAACCAAATTAAGGTCAAAATATTCGCTTATGTTGAGGTAATACCCCCCATTTTGAATATAGTATCCTCTTTGTTGACTCTCGCCATAAGTTGGAAAAATCACTCCAGATGCTTTATTATTAGTCGTTGGAAAATAGGCAAAGGGAAGACCAATAGGAGTAGGGACATTCGCAATGTAAATATTGCTCAGACCTGCCACAATTTTCCCACC
>CAJWBA010000016.1 GCA_913020155.1 uncultured Flavobacteriales bacterium | reverse complement strand
AACAGTTTTTCCTAACATAAAAGAGCTGATGTGTGATAAATGAGACACGTAGGCCATGTGTTTATCGTGTTCTCCGGCTTCCATTAAACGCAAATACATTCCCATTTCTCTGAAGGTTTGCCTTGCCCATGCAAGTAGATCTGGACGGGTTCTACTGGACTCACATAAAATCTGAGGCTTACTTCTAAACAAACCACTCTGTGCCGCTTTTGGACCAGAAAACTCAGTTCCGGCAATAGGGTGTGCTGCTAAAAATTGATCTCTTTTAGAATGGCTCGATATTAGTTCACACAATTGTTCCTTTGTAGATCCTACATCCCAGAGCAATGCTTTGGAATGTAACTGATCTAAAAGTTGAGGCAATAACTCTAAAGACTCCTTTACAGGTATACTCAAAATTACGCGATCGGCTTCTGCAATAGTATTCAAAGAACCAATTCTATCTATGATCCCTAATTCTAGAGCTTGATCGGCATGTTCTTTATTTGCATCAATTCCAACAACCTCAACATCATCAATTAAAGCTTTGAGGTCCATTGCCATGGATCCCCCGATTAAACCGATTCCAATTACATAAATTTTCATGACTTCAATCGATTAATGGCTGTTTTAATATCTTCAAGTTTTACACAAAGTGAAAAACGAATATATCCTTCTCCTTGAGTACCAAAAATAGTTCCAGGGGCTATAAAAATATTATGTTTTTTCAAAACATCATCAATAAAAGATTCCGAATTCAGGGAAGAATCATTTAGCTTAGCCCACAAAAACATTCCAACACTTTTAGGGTCAAAGGTCGTATTCATTAGAGTTGCCAACTCAATCATAGCCTCTCGACGTTCTGCATACACAGAGTTGAGTTCATCAAACCAATTTGAGTTTAATTGCAAAGCGGCTATTGCTCCTTTTTGGACTCCGTAAAACATACCTGAATCTATATTACTTTTTACCTTTAAGACGGAGTTGATGTGTTTCGAATTTCCACAGAGCATTCCTACCCTCCACCCTGCAAGGTTGAATGCCTTGCTCAAAGAATTCAACTCTAAGGCAACATCCATTGCCTTGGGTTGGTTCAATAAGCTTTGGGGAGAATCATTTAATATGAAACTGTAAGGATTATCATTAATCAATAATATGTCATTTTTCTTGGCCCATGATACTAAACGAGAAAAAGTGTGAACACCAACTTGGGCTCCAGTGGGCATGTTGGGATAATTTAACCACATTAATTTTACACGGCTCAGATCAAGTTTTTCTATAAATTCAAAATCTGGTTGCCAGTTGTTCTTTTCTTTAAGATCGTAAAAAATAGGTTTAGCCTCTAGCAATTGTGTAACAGATCTGTAGGTTGGGTATCCGGGGTTTGGAATCAACACCTGATCTCCTTTATTCAAAAAAGACATTGATATGTGCATGATTCCTTCTTTGGAACCCATTAATGGAAGTATTTCATTATTAGGGTTTAATGAAACATCATAATTCTTTTTGTAAAAAGACGCTATTGCTTCTCTTAACTCGGGAAGTCCCTGATAGCTTTGATACATATGTGCTTTGGAGTCAGATAAACTAACCTCTAAAGCTTCAATAACAGACGGATGTGGTTCTAAGTCGGGACTGCCAATTCCCATATTAAGAATCGGTTTTCCCGCTTTAACCAATGCGGCAACCTCTCTAAGTTTTTTAGAAAAGTAATATTCCTTCAGGCTGTTTAGGCGATTTGCAGTAGTTGTGCTCATATTTTGTTATTCTGATATTCACCAAGAATTTTAAACTCAGTGGCCATGATTTGAATTATCGATCGTGCTTTTTGATAAAAATCAAAAGAATCAAAGGTTACATCCACAAAAAATGCATATTTGCCTGGGGTTTCAATAACGGGTAGTGATTGTATCTTTGTAAGATTGAGTTGGCAATCACTCATTACATTAAGCACTGCAGCGAGGCTACCGCGCTGGTGATCCAACACAAATTTCA
Source organism: uncultured Flavobacteriales bacterium (assembly GCA_913020155.1). Lineage (GTDB taxonomy): Bacteria > Bacteroidota > Bacteroidia > Flavobacteriales > Flavobacteriaceae > Arcticimaribacter. The sequence goes on along the minus strand of CAJWBA010000016.1, from coordinate 42,366 downwards.
ATGAAGCTTTATTGATTTTATTTTGGTCAACAAGAGTTCCTTTCTGTTGAATAATAACAAAACGAGTTATGTTATTTTTTATGGTCTGAATCGATTCTGAAAAAACTTTAAGATTAAAAATCTCTGCGGCTTTGATGCTTGCAACTGCTCCAATCCCATGGAGTTGCTCCTCTTGTATTTTACGAGCAATATCTGCTGTGTCTTCTGCCTCTACCAAACGAATGTGAGGATATTTTGAAAAGAAAGCTTTACATTGAAGTAACGCCATTGGATGAGAGTGAATTTCTTTTAAATCTTGGATAGATTGTTTAGGTAATCCCATTAAATTATGATGAATACTCAAATACGATTCACCTACTATTTGTAAATCATGATGATCCAATAAAGCATAATTAGGTATTATTGATCCTGCAATGGAATTTTCGATAGCCATAACTGCCCGATTCGCTTTACCCGAAACTAGTTTGGCTGTCAAAGTGTCAAAAGTCAAGCACTCCAATATCTGAATATCCAGGGGGAAATAGTCAATTGCCACCTGATGGTGAAAAGAGCCTTGTATTCCTTGTATTGCAATTATCGATTGCATTGTTAATTATTCTTTTTAATCAAAAAAAAAGTCCTGATTAAATCAGGACTTTGTTGGGTTATTTGTTTCAAAATACTACAACGCCCTATTTTTATCTAAGAAATAGAAGTAAAAAAATCGATTGTAATATGTGGTTTTGATATTCATTTTTGGTGTAATTTAATACAAAAGTACATTCCAGATTGAGAAAAACAAATTTTTAGGTATTTAATTTACATCTCTTAGACAAATCATTATATTTAAGTTTAGTTTTAGTAATTAAGTAAAAAAAGTTGAAATGATTAAAAGTCTATTGGCAATTAAAAATTTTGATGTGTACTTTGTAATTGGAATTATCATTTTCTTCAGTCTGTTAGAAACTGTCTCGGGCTTTCTGAAAAATTCAAATCGAAAGAAAGATGATTGGATTCAAGAAATTTTAAGCTTTGTGATTTTAGGGAATTTGATTAAACCCTTAATCGTTTTTTTTGTTTTTAGTTTGGGAAATATTTTTTTACCCGAATATCGATTCGTTTTAACAGACTCAAATTTTACTGGGGTTTTATTAAGTTATCTTTTGGTTGATGATTTAATCCAATATTGGTACCACAGAACTGCTCACGAAACCGAATTTTTATGGAAACTGCACAGACCACATCATCAAGCTGAGGAAATGGGGTATTTTGTTTCTTATCGAAATGCGTTTATTTATTACTTAGTTATGCCCAACATATGGTGGGTAGCCCTAATCCTTTTTCTTGGAGGAGCCAAAGCCGTTGCCTTAGGACTAATATTAAAACAACTTGTCATCATCGGTTCCCATAGTCGAATAAAATGGGACAAACCTTTTTATCAATATGCTTTACTCCAACCAATCATTAAAGTTTTAGAACGCATAATCATTACTCCTGCTTTTCACCATTCTCATCATGGAACCTCCAAATTAGAATTATCTAGCGATCCTAACGGAAACTTTGGGAACATGTTAAGCATCTGGGATCAGTTATTTGGAACAGCGACCTTCCATTCAAGTTATCCCTCAGCCTATGGTTTACTCCAAAAAACAAATGATTCATGGAAAGCTTCCTACTTTTATCCTCTGATCAAATCTAAAGACAAAACAAGTGAATTAAGTGCTGAGTTTAAAAAACTCAATACTTCTACTTTGAATTCAATAACTGTTCCTTTGACTAAGGGAGAAAATTATCTGTGGTGCGCCTGTGGAAAGAGTAAAACACAACCTTTTTGTGATGGTTCTCATCATGGTACAAAATTTAAACCTCTAAAATTTACAGTAAAAAGGGATGGAGATATTAAACTATGTAACTGTAAAAAGAGTAATCGGTCTCCCTTTTGCGATGATAAACATCTTAACTTACTAAACTAAAACCATGAGTAAAAACAAAAAAGCACTTATCATTGGAGCAACTTCTGGAATAGGAAAAGCTCTTGCTCGTGAATTGGTCAAAAATGAATACATTGTTGGAATAACAGGTAGAAGAAAAAACCTTTTGCAAGAAATTCAAAAAGAAAGCCCTGAACGTATTCAAATCGAGGCTTTTGACAGTACTCAACCCGATGCTTTAAGACACATTGAATCCATAGTTAAAAAACTAAGTGCTTTTGATTTACTAATTATCAGTGCAGGAGTTGGACATATGAACTTTGATTTTGACTATGCCAAAGAAAACGAGACCAATCAACTGAATGTAATTGCATTTTCACAAATGGTTAATTGGGGAATACATTATTTTGAAAATCAAGGCCATGGTCATTTGGTGAATTTATCATCTGTAGCTTCATTAAGAGGAGGCCACTCAGCCCCTGCCTACAATGCTTCTAAAGCCTATCAATCAAATTATTTTGAAGGTATCGCGCAAAGAATAGCGAAGAGTAAACTTCCCATTTACACCACCGATGTAAGACCTGGATTTGTGAAAACTGCCATGGCAAAAAGACCAAAAATGTTTTGGGTAGCCACTAAAGAAAAAGCTGCTCATCAAATATTCAGAAGTATTCAAAAGAAAAAAAGAATTGTTTACATTACCAAAAGATGGCAAATAATAGCATGGATTCTGAAAGGGATTCCCTGGTTACTTTACAAAAAAATCTAATTCTCATCCCAAACCTAACTGCTCAATGTTCTCGTTCATCCTAATTGATCTTTATTAATTTTTTCTGATCTATCTTTAAAAAAAAAACAAGTGGCATTAGTTCTCGATAAAATCAAAAAAAAATATGGAACTCTTGAAGCGCTTCAAGGAATATCCATGGAGTTAAGATCTGGGGAAGTTGTTGGCTTGTTAGGTCCCAATGGAGCTGGAAAATCTACGCTAATGAAAATCATAACTGGTGCAATTGATCATTGGGAAGGAACCATTAGCTACAACGGAAATGATTTAAGAAATTCTCTGAAGAGTATTCAACAAATCACAGGCTACCTACCTGAGAATAATCCATTGTATGAAGATTTGTATGTTTTAGAATATCTAAAATTTACTGCATCCCTTTACAAAATTAAAAATACTCCTTTAGATTTTGTTTTGAATCAAGTAGGACTAAATGCTGTCAAGAATCGAAAAATATCAACACTCTCAAAAGGTTATCAGCAAAGAGTTGGGCTTGCAGCAGCACTTTTGCATGATCCCGAAATATTGATTTTAGACGAGCCAACAACAGGTTTAGATCCGAATCAAATGGTTAGTATTCGAAAACTGATACGAACCCTTGGTGAGGATAAAATTGTAATCCTCTCAAGTCATATACTTTCTGAAGTTGAGACTGTCTGTGATCGTGTAGCCATCATAAAAGAGGGAAAACTGGTGGCAGATAAAAATTTAGAAGAACTTCAAAAAGGGCAACAGCAAATCATTCAGGTTGAATTTGACTATCGAGTGGAAACCGAAGCCCTATCCAAAATACCAAACGTAATAAATGTTGTGAATACCTTTGATTTTACTTACGAAATATTTTTGGATACCCAAGAAGATATGCGGACTCAAGTCTTTGATTTTGCTCATGACAACGAACTCAAAATTATAGCTTTACAACTCAAAAACGAAAATCTGGAACAATTATTCACTAAGTTAACAACCTAGGAATTTTAAGCAATAATTTTTTTTTAAAAACTCCTAAAAAACACTCTGTGCAATGGCCTTTACATTATCGGATTTACCCATTGAATAATAATGTAAAAAAGGAACACCAGCAGCTTTAAGTTCTTTGCTTTGTTCAATACACCACTCAACTCCAATTTGACGAACTTGTTTATTGTCTTTACATTTTATAACTTGCTTAATTAAATCTTCTGGCAAATCAACATGGAATCTGTGAGGTAAAGCGTTGAGTTGTTTTTTCGTAGCTAAAGGTTTTAGCCCTGGAATTATTGGTACATCAATCCCAGAAATTTTGCATTTTTCAACAAATTCAAAATATTTTTGGTTATCAAAAAACATTTGAGTTGTGATGTAATCTGCTCCTGCTTCAATTTTTTTCTTTAGAAAATATAAATCACTTTCTAAACTTGGTGCTTCCATATGTTTTTCTGGATAACCAGAAACACCAATACAAAAATCAGTTTTAGAGGTATTAAAAATTTCCTCATCTAGATATTGACCCTTATTAAGATCCTTTATCTGACTAACCAAATCACTTGCAAAACTATGCCCGTCTTTGTGTGGCTTAAAATAGGTCTCAGATTTAATAGCATCTCCACGCAAAGCTACAACATTATCAATACCTAAAAAATCAAGGTCAATCAAAAAATTTTCAGTGTCTTCTTTGTTAAAACCTCCACATAAAATATGAGGAATTGCATCCACATTGTATTTGTTTTGTAATGCTGCACAAATACCAACTGTTCCGGGTCGTTTTCTGATGACATGTTTTTCCAATAAACCGTTATCTAGTTCTTTGTAAACATATTCTTCGCGGTGATAAGTTACATCAATAAAAGGAGGTTTGAACTCCATCAAAGGGTCTATTGATTCATAGATGGATTGTATGTTTTGTCCTTTCAAGGGAGGCAGAATTTCAAAGGTAAACTGTGTTTCCCCTGGAGCTTTTTTTATGTGATCAATTACTTTCATTTATTCAATCTATTTAATATTGGGTCGAAGCCACTTTTCCGCATCCTTGAGGTCTATTTTTTTTCGTTCACTAAAACTTTGAATCTGATCTTCTGTGATTTTCCCAACACCAAAATACTGTGCTTTGGGATGAGCAAAATAATATCCTGAAACGGATGCTGCTGGCCACATAGCAAGGCTTTCTGTAAGAGTAACTCCGATTCTTTCTTGAACTTGTAACAGTTCCCAAATTGTATTTTTCTCTAAGTGATCTGGACAAGCAGGATACCCCGGTGCTGGTCGAATTCCTTTATAGGCTTCTTTAATCAACGCTTCATTATCAAGCAGTTCGTTTGGAACATATCCCCAAGCATTCATACGAACTTCTTTGTGCAAGTATTCTGCAAAAGCTTCTGCAAGACGATCAGCTAATGCTTTTACCATAATTGCATTGTAATCGTCGTTATCATCCTCATAAGCTTTTGCTAATTCAGCAGTTCCAAAACCTGTTGAAACACAAAAAGCTCCGATGTAATCTTGAATACCACTTTCTTTTGGAGCAATAAAGTCAGCCAGGGCTAAATTGGTTTTCCCTTCTCGTTTTTTTAATTGTTGACGAAGTGTTAAAAATTTTACATGTGTCTCGGTTCTGGTATCATCAGAATACACTTCAATATCGTCATCATAAACACTATTTGCTGGGAAAATCCCAAAAACAGCTTTTGCCTTTAACAACCTTTTACCTAAAATTTCAGACAAAATTACCTGGGCATCAGCAAATAATTCAGTGGCTTGTTTCCCTACAATATCATCATCTAAAATAGCAGGGTAATGACCATGCAAATCCCATGACCTAAAAAATGGACTCCAATCAATAAAATCAACCAGATTTTCTAAATCTTGATTTTCTATGACTTGAATCCCTTTTTGATTGGGTATTTTTGGAACATACTCCATCCAGTCCAATAGTAATTTTCGGGAACGTGCAGTTGCTAAATCAATGTGCTCTTTAGTTTCTCTTCGGTCTAAAAATTTATCTCGAAATAATTCATACTCATTTCTAATGCTATCTTTGTACACTTCTGCAGTATCTTTATTCAACAAACTTCCTGCAACAGTAACAGCTCTTGAGGCATCATTTACGTGCACAACTGGTGTTGATAATTCAGGTGCTATCCTAACAGCTGTGTGCGCCTTAGAGGTTGTTGCACCACCTATTAACAAGGGAGTTTCCAAGCCGCGTCTTTTTATTTCTTGAGCAACATAAATCATTTCGTCTAATGAGGGAGTAATCAAACCTGATAGCCCTATTATGTCTACTTTTTCTTCGATGGCGGTGTTAATAATTTTTTCTAGAGGAACCATAACCCCTAAATCAATAATTTCATAGTTGTTACATCCCAAAACAACACTTACAATATTTTTTCCAATATCATGGACATCGCCTTTTACAGTTGCCATTAAAATTTTCCCAGCTGTTTCTTGTTTCCCTCCTTTTTCAGCTTCAATAAAAGGAAGTAGATAAGCAACGGCTCGTTTCATAACCCGAGCAGATTTGACAACTTGTGGTAAAAACATTTTACCTGAACCGAATAAATCTCCCACAACATTCATCCCTGCCATCAAATTCACCTCAATAACTTCAATGGGTTTGGTTGACAGTAACCGAGCCTCCTCGACATCCTCTATGATAAATTCATCAATCCCCTTAACCAGAGCATGCGTAATTCGATCTTGAAGAGAATCGGAACGCCATTTTTTTACAACCGCTTTTTTGTTCCCTGAATCATCGATTATTTTTTCAGCAAAATCTAGAAGCCTTTCTGTAGCATCATCTCTTATGTTTAATAAAACATCTTCTACATGAAGTAAAAGTTCAGAATTAATTTCATCGTAAATTTCTAAAATCGTTGGGTTAACAATTCCCATATTCATTCCATTCTTTATGGCATGGTACAAAAATGCTGAATGCATGGCTTCTCGTACTCTGTTATTTCCCCTAAAAGAAAAAGAGACATTACTTACTCCTCCACTTACATGCGCATTGGGCAAATTCTTTCGAATCCATTTTGCTGTTTTAAAAAAATCAACAGCATTGTTCTTATGTTCTTCCATCCCCGTAGCAACTGGAAAAATATTCGGATCAAAAATAATATCTTCAGAGGGGAAGTTGACTTGATTCACCAAAACATCATAAGAACGTTTACATATTTCGATACGCCTTTCTAATGTGTCGGCTTGACCCTCCTCATCAAATGCCATTACAACTACAGCAGCTCCATACCTTCGGATGGTATTGGCTTGTTTTTTAAAGTTAGCTTCTCCTTCTTTTAGACTTATCGAATTTACCACAGATTTTCCTTGAACTACTTTTAATCCTGCCTCAATAATCTCCCATTTGGAGCTATCAATCATTATTGGAATTCTTGAAATATCAGGTTCAGCAGCGAGTAGATTTAGATAGGTTGTCATGGCCTTTACGCCATCTATCATTCCTTCATCCATATTGACATCCAAAATCTGGGCACCTCCATCGACTTGATCTCGAGCAATTTCTACTGCAGCATTAAAATCACCTTGTTCAATGAGACGTAAAAATTTACGAGAACCGGTTACATTGGTTCGTTCTCCAATATTGACAAAATTCGTTTCAGGAGTAATCACAAGAGGTTCTAGTCCAGAAAGTTTTAAATATTTTGTCCCAGCACTCATATGGTTAAAAGTTCTTTTTTCCTAGGTTGATAATTTTGGGCTACCACTGCAATTTGAGCAATATGGTCAGGGGTTGAACCACAACAACCTCCAATGATGTTGATAAGATTTTCTTCTAAATACTTTTCGATCAAGTCGCTCATTTCTTTTGGTGATTGGTCATAAGAACCAAATGCGTTAGGAAGGCCAGCATTAGGGTGAGCAGAAGTATAAACCTCTGTTATTTGTGATAATCTTCTGAGATAGGGAAGTAATTGATCGGCACCTAGAGCGCAATTAAATCCAATACTCAACAAGGGAATATGAGAAACTGAAACTGCAAAGGCTTCTACTGTTTGACCAGAAAGTGTTCGTCCACTAGCATCGGTTATCGTCCCACTTACCATAACTGGAATATTCCAATTATTTTTTTCTTTTAGAGCATCAATTGCAAAAAGAGCTGCCTTAGCGTTGAGCGTATCAAAAATAGTTTCTACCAGCAAGACGTCTGAACCACCCGCGACAAGACCTTTGACTTGTTCGGTATACGAAATCACCAATTCATCAAAGGTTACAGCTCGATAACCTGGATCATTTACGTCGGGAGACATACTTGCAGTTCGATTTGTTGGCCCGATAGAACCTGCAACAAATCTAGGTTTATCAGGGGTTTTTTTTGTAAACACATCGGCAACCTCTCGAGCGAGCTTGGCAGATTCATAATTCATTTCATACACCCATTCCTCCATTTGATAGTCTCCCATTCCAATTGAAGTTGAAGAAAATGTATTTGTTTCAATAATATCAGCACCAACTTCAAAATACTTTCTATGAACTGTTTTGATAGCCTCTGGTTGGGTCAAGGACAGCAAATCATTATTGCCTTTTAAGGAACAACGGTGATCTCCAAAACGATCCCCTCTAAAATCTTCCTCAGAAAACTTGTAATCCTGAAGCATGGTCCCCATAGCACCATCCAATACTAAGATTTTTTTTGATAAAGTTTCTTCAATTAATGTCATCTTATTGTTTATAATGCTTTTTTTAAATCATTCTGAATATCTTCCTTGTGTTCTAAACCTACAGATAAACGAATCATTCCATCTGTAATTCCAACTTCCAGTCGATCTGCTTCGGAAAGTTTACGATGAGTTGTTGAAGCTGGATGTGTAACAATACTTCCCGAATCTCCCAAATTAGAAGAAAGCGAGAGCATGACCAGATCATTTAGAAAATCCCGTCCTGCCTCAAGTCCTCCTTTTACCTCAAAAGTAATAATGCTTCCTCCTTGACTCATTTGTTTTTTGGCCAATTTGTATTGAGGATGTGATTTTGAAAACGGATATTTTACCCAATTAATTTTGGGATGACTTTCAAGGAACTCTGCTGTTGCTAATACCGTTTGACAATGTCGATCCACACGAACAGTCAGAGTTTCGATACTCTTAGATAGAATCCAAGCATTAAACAGTGAAAGAGCTGAACCTGAATTTCTACCAAAAAGATAGATTTTACCAATTAATTCGGAATTTCCAAGGGTTACACCTCCAAGAACCCTTCCCTGTCCATCAATTAATTTTGTAGCGGAGTGAATTTCCAAATCAACACAGTATTTGATAGGTTGTTGTAAGTAAGGAGTTGCAAAACAATTATCAATTATCAAAATCAAATTGTGCTTTTTGGCGATTTTACCAAGTAATTTTAGGTCAAGTAGATCTATTCCAGGGTTTGTTGGGGATTGGGCATAAAGGATTTTAGTGTTGGGTTGAATCAAAGATTTAATTGATTCGGGTTCCTCTATTTGAAAGTATGAAGTTTCAATATTCCATTTGAGTAAATACTCGGTAAACAAAGTATGAGTTGAACCAAATATTGATCGAGCTGAAACAACATGATCACCTGCATTAAGAAGAGCTGCAAAGGTTCCAAAAATAGCTCCCATACCAGTTGCAAAAGAAACTCCATATTCTGCTCTTTCCATATCTGCTACTTTATGAATAAATTCTGACGTATTGGGGTTGGTAAAACGGGTATAAATATTTCGCTTCTTCTCCTCCGCAAAAGAAGCACGCATATCCTCAGCATCTTCAAACACAAAACTTGATGTTAAGTGAAGGGGTGTAGAGTGTTCGAAATACTGTGAACGCTCCATCTGTAATCGAATTGCATTGGTCTCTAATTTCTTAATCATGTCTTTAAACCATTTACAAAAATAATTTGATTAATAATAATATTAGGATCAAGTGATTTTGAAACTGAGCAATATTTATCAAAAGAGAGCTTAGCTGCTCGCTTTGCCTTTTCTGGTGAGATATCATCTCCTTCTAAATAAAGAGTTACATTGATTCCCTTAAAAGGTGCTGGAACTGCATCTGCATCCCGAATTCCCTCGACTTCCATTTTTAAGGTTACTGGATTGATTCGCTGCTTATTGAGGATAGCGATAACATCAATACTGCTACATCCAGCTACTCCCATGAGCAAAACTTCCATTGGACTAATTCCTTCTACTTTCCCTTCTTTTTTGGACTTATTATCCATTAAAACTTTTAAATCGTTTGAGCTAGTTGCTTCGAAGAGATAATCTTTACTTATTCGATTTAAGGATATTTTCATTTTCAGGTGTTTTTTAATTAAAAATTGGATGTATTAGTGGAATCACTTTCTCTGGTTCCATCAAAAAAGCATCGTGCCCAAAATCAGATGAGATGATTTTATGATTAATTGTTACTCCTACCGCTAATGCTCTTGATACTGTCTCTTGGTCTTCCTCCATAGGAAAAAAGAGATCACTGTCGATGGAAAAAATATGAATTTGAGATTCTATGGTTTGAATCAATTCTTCAAAAGATTTCCCATTACGAGTAATATCAATTGACCCTAAAAGGTGATTCATTGTCCGATAAGCTTTTAACTCAAAACGATCAGCAAGTTTTTTTGCGTGGTGTGACAACCAAGATTCTACATTAAAAACTTTTAGTTCTTCATTTTTTGAACGATCAAATCTAAGTTTAAAAGATTTTGGAGTTCTGTAACACAACATAGCTTGCATTCGGGCTATTTCAAGCGGGTTTTTATGGATTGATAAAATTTGCTTTTGCAAAAAAGTATTGGCGATCATCCAATCAGTGGACTTCCAATCTCCCCCAACAGGAATAAGATGCTTGATAAACTTTGGATAAATTGCTGCCATTTCCCATGCGATTCCTGCTCCGATGGAACCTCCAATAACTGCGAACAAATCCTCAACTCCCAATTGAGTTAATCCCTCATAAAAATAAGTTGCAATGGTTCCTGAATTCCATGAATCGTAATCATCGACCAAAGCTCCATCAAAACCATTTCCTGGGATGTTAAAAGCAATTAATGCATACTTTTCTGTATCAATGGTTTTTGCTTTTCCAATCAATTTTTTCCACCAACCCAACTCTCCAGTAACTCTGGAATCTCCAGTTAAAGGATGATTTACCAAAACAACAGGTGCTGTAAGATAATCTTGTCCAAATGACTGGAAACTTAGCTTTGTGCCATTCGCCAGGACAAGATGTTGAATTTCGCTGTGTAGGGTTTTAATACTCATTTTATTATCTAAAAAGCTTGTTTTAAGTCATTTTTCAAGTCTTCAATATCCTCTAAACCAACAGATAAACGAACTAAATCTTGTGTTACCCCTGTAGCTTTTTGAGCTTCTGAATCCAATTGTTGATGTGTAGTACTCGCTGGATGAATGATTAAAGATTTTGTGTCTCCAATATTGGCTAACAAAGAAAAAATATTAGTTTTATCTGCAACTTTTTTGGCTGCATCAAAACCTCCTTTTAATCCAAATGTTACAATACCACTGTGGCCTTTGGTAAGATATTGTTTTGCTAATTCATTGTATTTACTGGAAGATAAACCTGGATAATTTACCCAAGCTACTTCTTCTTGGTTTTGTAGCCATTGTGCGAGTGCTAGAGCATTTTCAGAATGTTGTTTCATTCGAACAGAAAGCGTTTCTAATCCTTGAATAATTTGAAAACTATTGAAGGGGCTCAAAGCGCCACCAAAATCACGAAGACCCTCGATACGAACTTTTGCTATAAAAGCTGCTGGTCCCAAAGCTTCATGATACACTAAACCTTGATATCCAGGGGAAGGTTCTGTGAATTCTGGGAATAATCCATTCCCGTAATTAAAGGTTCCTGCATCAATAATGATTCCACCAAGTGAGGTTCCATTTCCATTGATGTATTTAGTCAATGAATGAATTACAATGTTAGCACCGTATTCTATTGGGTTTAATAATGCTGGTGTTGCCACGGTATTATCAACAATAAAAGGCACTTTTACTTTCTTTGAAAAAGAAGCAATTGCTTTTAAGTCTAATACATCCAACTTGGGGTTACCTAGTGATTCAGCAAAAAATGCACGTGTATTATCCTGAACTGCCGCTTCAAAATTTTTGGAATCGCTTGGATCTACAAAAGTGGTTGTTATTCCCAAACGAGGAAGAGTAACACTCAACAAGTTATAGGTTCCTCCATACAAACTATTTGAAGCAACAATGTGATCTCCCGCCTTTAACAAAACCATTAAAGCAGTCGCAATTGCTGAAGTTCCAGAGGCGGTTGATACTGCAGCTATTCCTCCTTCGAGAGCTGCTAAACGTTGTTCCAAAACATCATTAGTTGGATTGTTTAAACGGGTATAAATGTATCCCGACTCTGCTAAAGAAAATAAATTAGCTGCATGTTCTGAATCGTTAAAAACATATGCTGTCGATTGGTAAATAGGAACTGCTCTAGTTCCTTGAGTATTGTTAGTCTGGTGCCCTGCGTGTAAGGACTTCGTTTTAAAATCTAAATTTTCCATTAAATGATATTAAATGTTGTTTTTATTTGTTCTATGTGATCAAGTTTTTCCCAAGTAAATAATTCTACCTCTTGAGAGATTTTTCCATTGTATGGAGATTCGAAGGATTTAATAATTGTTCTGGGTTGGCGACCCATATGGCCGTATGTTGCCGTCTCCGAATAGATTGGGGTTCGGAGTTTTAACCGTTGTTCAATCCCGTAAGGTGTTAAATCAAAAAGAGAACTTATTTTGGCAGCAATCTCACCATCTGTTAGACTAATTTTGGCTTTCCCATAGGTATCGACTGCAATAGAGGTAGGTTGAGCTACACCAATTGCATAACTGAGTTGAACTAAAATTTCATCGGAAACTCCAGCTGCAACAAGGTTTTTGGCAATGTGTCTAGAAGCATAAGCAGCACTTCGATCCACTTTACTTGGATCTTTTCCACTGAAAGCTCCCCCTCCATGACCACCTTTTCCACCATATGTGTCTACAATTATTTTTCTTCCTGTCAATCCTGAATCTCCATGAGGACCTCCAATAACAAATTTTCCTGTAGGGTTGATGTGATATGTTATTTGGTCATTAAAAAGAAGTTGAATTCGTTCGGGTAATTGAGCTTTTACCCTGGGTATCAAAATAGACAGGAGGTCACTTTTGATTTTTGCTAGCATTGCACTGTCTTCATCGTCAAAAGGATCGTGTTGTGTTGATATGACTATAGTGTCTATTCGAATCGGTGTTCCTTTATCATCGTATTCTAAGGTCACTTGTGACTTAGCATCAGGGCGTAAATACTTTATTTGGTCATCTTCTCTCCTCAGAGCAGCAAGCTCGATGAGTAATTTGTGAGATAAATCAAGTGCTAAAGGCATGTAGTTATCCGTTTCATTAGAAGCGTAACCAAACATGATTCCTTGATCTCCTGCACCTTGATTTTTTTTATCTGCACGATCAACTCCTTGATTGATATCCTGTGATTGTTCATGAATTAATGAAATTACACCACACGAATCACCGCTGAACTGGTATTCGCCTTTTGTGTATCCAATCTTGTTAATTGTATCTCGTGCAATTTTTTGTACATCAAGATAAGTGTTGCTTTTTACCTCCCCAGCTAAAACTGCTTGACCTGTTGTAACAAGTGTTTCACAAGCAACCCTGCTGTCAGGATCAAAGGCAAGAAAGTTATCAATTAATGCATCGCTAATTTGGTCAGCTACTTTATCTGGGTGACCTTCGCTAACGGATTCTGAAGTAAATAAATATGACATAATAATGCTTTCGGGAAGGATTTGAAGATTACTTCTCTTTTGGAAAGCAAATCTGGTTTAGCATTTTTTTTGTGAGGTTTGCAATCAGTCAAATCCTTCCTCAATTCAAAAGTAAAATTAAAATTAAATATTTAAAAAAAAAAGAATAGTATCATTTTTTTTTCATCTAGCAAGAATTTCTTTCGTGTTTCAAAAAATACAACTAATTTGCAGTTAGAAAAACAACTAACTTAATTTTTAAGCAAAAACAACTATGCACATAGCAATTGCAGGTAACATAGGAGCTGGAAAAACAAGTCTAACAGAATCATTGTCAAAGCATTACAAGTGGCAAGGTCACTTTGAAGAGGTGGTTGAAAATCCTTATTTGGATGACTTTTATCATCAGATGGAACGTTGGTCTTTTAACCTTCAAGTCTATTTTTTGAACAGCCGTTTTGGTCAACTCATCGAAATACAAAAAAGTAATAAAAATGTTATTCAAGATAGAAGCATCTATGAAGATGCTCACATTTTCGCACCCAACTTACATGCCATGGGTTTACTTTCACAGAGAGATTATCAAAATTATATATCCCTTTTTGAGTTGATGGAAAACATGGTTACGGGTCCAGACTTAATGATTTATCTGCGATCCAGTATCCCAAACTTGGTTGGTAATATTCATAAAAGAGGTAGAGAATTTGAAAACTCTATCAGCATTGACTACTTAAGTCGTTTAAATGAACGCTATGAAGCTTGGATTCATAATTATGACAAAGGAAGGTTGTTGATCATTGATGTCGATGAAATAAATTTTGTTGATAATCCAGAAGATATCGGCTCTATTATTGAGCGGATTGACTCCAAAATAAATGGATTGTTTTAGAATAAAGTTTTAATTCTCAATTTGTAATTCAACTTCTTTCAGTTTTGCAACTGGAGCTTTTTGACCTCAGCTTTACTCCCTTTTATTGTTTTACTTTCTGTTTTTAACCACTCCATTTTCTGAAGTGGTTGTTGTAATTTCAGCTTCCATTTGTTTGGTATCCGTTGGATTAACCTCAACTCGGATTTCTTTACGAGTTTCATGATTTACAGCTGTTTCAATGCCATGTGATCCTATGATTGGCGCAATTACTAGGCTAACTAAACAGGTGAGCTTGATCAGTATATTCATTGAGGGTCCAGAGGTGTCTTTGAATGGATCTCCAACTGTATCTCCAGTGACTGCTGCTTTATGGGCGTCAGACCCTTTGTAGGTCATTTCACCTTTGATTTCAACTCCAGCTTCAAATGATTTTTTTGCATTATCCCATGCACCACCGGCGTTGTTTTGGAAAATTGCCCACATTACTCCACTTACACATACTCCAGCCATGTAGCCTCCTAAAGGTTCTGCACCAAATAATAATCCAATAACAATTGGTGTTATGATGGTTAGCAAACCAGGTAAAATCATTTCTCTCAATGCTGCTTTTGTTGAAATATTAACACATTTTGCATATTCAGGAGTTCCTGTCCCCTCCATAATTCCGGGGATTTCACGAAATTGTCTTCTTACTTCTTCTACCATTTCCATGGCAGCTTTTCCTACAGATTCCATTGCAAGTGCAGAAAACACAACTGGGATCATTCCACCAACGAAAAGCATTGCCAAAACATCTGCCTTGAAAATGTTAATTCCATCGATTCCTGTAAAGGTTACATATGCTGCAAATAATGCTAACGCTGTTAAAGCAGCTGATGCGATTGCAAAACCTTTTCCAACTGCAGCAGTTGTATTACCAACAGAATCTAAAATATCGGTTCGTTCTCTAACCTCTGGATCCAATTCACTCATCTCAGCTACACCTCCTGCATTATCTGCAATAGGCCCAAATGCATCAATCGCTAATTGCATAGCAGTAGTAGCCATCATTGCAGAAGCAGCTAGTGCAACTCCATAAAATCCTGCTAGTGTATAAGATCCATAGATTGCTGCAGCAAATAAAATAACGGATAAAAATGTAGATTTCATACCGACTGCAAGTCCTGCGATGATATTGGTTGCAGCCCCTGTGGAACTATTTTTAACAATATCCATTACTGGTTTTTTACCTAAACTAGTGTAGTAAGCTGTTACTACAGATATCAAGGCTCCAACAGCAAGACCTATAGAAGCTGCCCAAAATACACTCAAAGAAGAGATTGACTTGTAACCTTCTCCAAAAAACTTCATATTCAAAGTTTGGGGTAACATCCAATCGATAAGAAAATAACTAGCAATAAAGGTTATAATAATAGCCGCCCAGTTACCCATATCTAATGCGGCCTGAACTTTTGATTCTTTTGCATCATTCGAAGAAATTTTCACAAAAAATGTTCCGATTATTGAAGCTAAAATACCTACCCCTGCTATTACAATTGGAAGTAATATGGGACCCATATTATTAAAATCATCTGTAAACTGTCCGTTCAAAGACATGTCTTGAATAAGATAGTTTCCTAAAACCATTGCTGCAAGAACGGTAGCTACATAGGAGCCAAATAAATCGGCACCCATACCGGCTACGTCACCTACATTATCTCCAACGTTATCTGCAATTGTTGCTGGGTTTCGAGGATCGTCTTCTGGAATTCCAGCCTCTACTTTACCAACTAAGTCTGCACCTACGTCAGCTGCTTTGGTGTAAATACCTCCTCCAACACGAGCAAACAAGGCTATTGATTCTGCTCCAAGAGAAAATCCTGCAAGAGTTTCTAGAACAATTGTCATGTTATTGTAGAATGTGCCTTCTTGACCTAAAAACTGTCCAACCAAGAACATAAATAATAATGTCAATCCTAAAACTGCAAGACCTGCAACTCCAAGTCCCATAACTGTTCCACCTCCAAAAGAAACTTGAAGAGCCTTTGGTAAACTTGTTTTAGCGGCTTCTGCAGTTCGTACATTCGCATCTGTTGCGATACGCATTCCTATGTTTCCTGCTAGTGCAGAAAAAAAAGCTCCAAAAACAAAAGCGGGAACAATCATCCAACTTGTTGTATCAACAGCTATCGATATTCCAAAAAGAGCAACAGAAGCTACAATAACAAAAATCAACAATAAGCGATATTCTGCATTAAGAAAAGCAAGCGCTCCTTCTTTGATGGCTTTGGAAATTTCTTGCATTCTTTCACTCCCTGATGCTTGCTTTTTTACCCAGCTTGCACGAATAAACATGTACATTAAACCTATTACTGACAAGAAAAGTGGTATATAAATAACATTTTGTTCCATAATATTAATTAATTGTTTGTAATTCGATCAATTGATTGATCTTTTTTTATTGTTTGAAATACACTACTTTTTTTACCGAAGCAATTACATCCTCGCTATTGGGAAGCCATTCTTCTAAAAGAACTGGTGAGAATGGTGCTGGTGTGTCTGCGGTATTTATTTTCTGAATTGGAGCATCTAAATAATCAAAAATCTCGTTTTGAACTTGATACGTTATTTCTGTAGCAACATTTCCAAATGGCCATGCTTCTTCTAAAATAACTAGGCGATTGGTTTTTTTTACTGATGTAAAAATTGATTCTACATCCAATGGTCTTATCGTTCTCAAATCTATGATTTCGGATGAAATTCCATCTTTAGCAAGAACTTCAGCAGCTTTATATGCTTCTTTAATTATTTTCCCAAAAGAAACAATTGTAACATCCCTTCCTTCTCTTTTAATCTCTGCTACACCTATCGGAAGAACATATTCATCTTCCGGAACCTCTGCTTTATCTCCGTACATTTGTTCAGACTCCATAAAAATCACTGGGTCATCATCACGAATTGCAGCCTTCAAGAGACCTTTCGCATCGTATGGGTTAGAGGGGACAATAACTTTCAAACCCGGACAGTTTGCATACCAACTCTCAAATGCTTGAGAATGGGTAGCTGCAAGTTGACCTGCTGATGCTGTAGGACCCCTAAAAACAATTGGACAAGGAAATTGTCCTCCAGACATTTGACGAATTTTAGCAGCATTATTGATGATTTGATCTATCCCTACTAATGCAAAGTTAAATGTCATAAACTCGATAATAGGTCTGTTTCCTGTCATCGTTGAACCAACACCAATACCCGCAAATCCTAATTCAGAAATAGGTGTATCAATAACACGCTTTTCTCCAAATTCATCTAACATTCCCTTCGAGGCTTTGTAAGCACCATTGTACTCTGCAACTTCCTCTCCCATAAGGTAAACGGATTCATCTCGTCGCATTTCTTCAGTCATTGCCTCACAAATGGCTTGTCTAAATTGTAGTACTTTCATAGTAGTCTTTTAATTCAAGATCTGGTATCGGTGGGCAAATTTAAGTTATTTCAAGGTATTTAATAACCTATTTAATAAAGAAGTTGAAGTTGAGTGTAAAAATCCACTTAAATAAAAAGCATTTTTTTAAAAAAAAACTAATTTTACAGGGTAGAATTTATTTTTATGGATTTAATAAAACTTAAAATTATTGGGGTTTCTTTCACTCAAGCTAAAACAGAGGCATATGCTCTCATTTTGAGTGAAGAAGAAGGAAATCGAAGACTTCCTATTGTTATCGGTAGATTTGAAGCTGAGGCCATAACAATTGGTCTGGAAGGAGATATTACCCCAACTCGCCCATCTACACATGATTTATTCATTAATTCTTTAGATCGATTTAAAATAACAATCAAACAAGTAATCATTCACAAACTAGTTGACGGTGTGTTTTTTTCCAGTTTAATTTGTGAACACAATGAAATTGAAGAAATAATAGATGCTCGTACATCTGATGCAGTTGCTTTGGCTATTCGCTTTGATGCTCCTGTTTACACCTACGAAAACATCATGAAAAAAGCCAGTTACTCTGACGACCCCAGTGAAAGAGAGCCACAACCTGAAGATAAAAATTGGATTAAAAATTTTATTGAAGAACAAAAATCAAAAGAAGACACCCAAAAAGATCTTACAATGACTTCTACAAAAGAACTTAATACAATGCTCAATAAACTTGTGAAAGCAGAAAGTTATGAAGCAGCAGCCAAAATAAGAGATGAACTCTCAAGAAGAAAATAATCTTACAGTTGTTAACGGATAATTTTGATAACTAATCGCTTCATTCTTAAATTCCAAAAATATAAAAATTTAATTTTGAGCTTAAACATTTTTCAATGCAACAATATTTAGATCTCATTCGCCACATTCAAGCTGAGGGGGTTCAAAAAACAGATCGAACAGGAACTGGTACTAAAAGTGTCTTTGGCTACCAAATGCGCTTTGATCTTTCGAAGGGTTTCCCGATGATAACCACAAAAAAGCTTCATTTGAAATCAATTATCCATGAACTTTTATGGTTTCTTAAAGGTGATACAAACATTCAGTATCTTCAAGAAAATGGGGTTAGAATCTGGAATGAATGGGCTGATGAAAAAGGAAATCTTGGACCCGTTTACGGGCATCAATGGAGGAATTGGAATGATGAAGAAATAGATCAAATAAAAGATGTCGTAAAAACTCTCAAGTCATCTCCAGACAGCAGAAGAATGTTAGTTTCAGCATGGAATCCAAGTGTAATGCCAGATACTTCGAAAAGTTTTGAAGAAAACGTGGCCAACAACAAAGCTGCTCTGCCGCCTTGTCATGCTTTCTTTCAATTCTATGTTGCAAATGGGAAATTATCTTGTCAATTGTACCAAAGAAGTGCTGACGTATTTTTGGGGGTTCCGTTCAATATTGCATCGTATGCCCTACTAACAATGATGATGGCACAGGTTTGCGATCTAGAGGCTGGCGACTTTGTCCATACATTTGGAGATACGCATATTTATTCTAATCACGAAGATCAAATAAAACTTCAACTATCTCGTATCCCAAGGAGTCTTCCTACAATGAAAATAAATCCCGAGATTAAAGATCTTTTTGAATTTACTTTTGAAGATTTCGAATTGATTGACTACGACCCACACCCTTTGATAAAAGGGGCTGTAGCTATTTAGTGATTTGGTCCATTACCCGGAAAAACTTTTGTATGTCTTTTTGGGTGTTATAAAAATGAACTGATACTCGAACCCCTATTCCACGCTGAATACAACGGATATTCTCTTTTATTAATTTTTCAAAAACTTTTGAATTTGCTTTGATAGTAAAAATAGAAGAGTGGTATTTTCGGATAGCTACAAAATCTTCTAGTAAACCTCTTTCCCTAAGTCCCAGAAATAAAAGATCACTCGATTCTTTTTTCTTTTTCAGTAAGACTTCAAAATCGTTTGACAACAATTGTTCAACCGCAAACCCCAAAGAACCAACAGCTAAGGGAGACTTATGACCACGATCCAAAAGATCAAAAATCTCATCTTGTGAAGTTCCCAGTTGATTCATAAGGCTTTCTTTTATGCACATAAATCCGTTGCCATGTCCTGCGAGTAACCATTTATATCCACTACCAAAAATACCATCAACAGCAGTTTGATTGAAACTAAAAAATTCAGCACCTATTAACTGAGTACCGTCTACCAAAACAATCAAATTGGGAAATTCTTTTTTGATAAGCTTTAAAAAGTTCATGTCAAATAAAAGACCCGAGTTGTATTGTACTGCGCTGAATGCAAAAACTTGAAATCTCCCTTCACGCAATGCCTTTAAAACAGACAATTCTACTTCAAAACGCAATGAAATTTCGGCATATTCAAATTGATGCTCAGCTACTATTTGCTTGATTACCGGATAGTCATCCTCTAAAAGTAAGAATTTAAAGGCTTTGGGGATTTTAAACAAAAAAGACTGTAGTCCAGCTGAACAACTCGTAGTCAAAAAAGTTTCAGAAACTTTAGCATCTAAAAAAGTTGCCATTTGCTTGCAAGTGTTTGTTTCGAGAATTTTGGCTTGCACGCTTTTAAAATGATCCGCATGAGATGTAAACTCTTGATCGGTCTTCGTCCTCCATTTTTGCAAAGCATCCGAGGTCAATCCTGTATATGCCGTATTCAAATAAGTTGATGTTTCGACAAGATCATTTTTATAATCCATATTTATGGTGTGTCAAATTTTTGGTTGTTTTTTAAATCAAATATAACAAACTACATATACAATACATATTTCTCAAGAACACTTTGTTTTTTAAGCTTATTTTTACGGTCTTTGTGTTTGATTCTAATCCAAAAAAGATATTGGAAAATTCTTATCTAAAAGGAAGAAGCCGAAGCATCAAGCAAAATGACATAAAATCTCTAAACGAGCAAATTCTTTATGGAGATGAATTTGTATTTAAAATTAATTCAACAATGCTGAAAAAGAAAACCATCACTTTAATCGCTGCTGCAGCTGTAAACGATGCCTTGGGAAAAGACAATGATTTAATCTGGCATATTTCGGAAGACTTAAAACGATTTAAACGATTGACTTCAGGTCATGCAATAATCATGGGAAGAAAGACCTTTGAATCAATGCCCAAAGCACTTCCCAATAGGACCAATATTGTTTTAACGAGAAATAAAAATTACAAAGCTGAAGGAGCATTAGTTACATCAACTGTTGAGAAAGCTCTTGTTTTAACAAAAGAAGATATCCAACCTTTTATTATTGGAGGGGCACAAATCTATTCGCTCTTCATGGAATATTGTGATCGAATTGAATTGACTCGTGTTCATCACGAGTTTGAAGCAGATGTTTTTTTTCCAAAAATTGATGCCTCAAAATGGAAAATAAGCAAGAAGGAATTTGTCTCTAAAACTGAAAATCAACCTTACAGTTACTCATACATTACTTACGAAAAAAAATAAATCCATGAATGCATTTTTATTCCCTGGTCAAGGGGCTCAATTCCCTGGGATGGGAAGAGATTTATACGAAGCTTCTGCTGAAGCAAAAGCCTTATTTGATCTAGCAAACGATGTTTTAGGTTTTGAGATTACAAAAATTATGTTTGGACAGGATGGTGAAGCTCTAAAACAAACACAAGTTACTCAACCTGCTATTTTTCTACATTCCGTTATTTTGAGTAAACATATGATGTCCCAATTTAAACCTGATTTTTTTGCAGGGCATTCTCTTGGAGAATTTTCGGCACTTGTAGCTGCTGGGGCAATGAGTTTTGAAAATGGATTACGCTTGGTTCATCAAAGAGCTTTGGCTATGCAAGAAGCCTGTGATGAAATCCCAGGCACTATGGCTGCGGTTTTGGGGTTAGAAGATCATATTATCGAAAATATTTGTGATGAAACTGAGGGCGTTGTTGTCGCAGCAAACTACAATTGCCCTGGCCAATTGGTTATCTCTGGGGAGAAAAAGTCTATCAACATGGCTTGTGAAGCTATGAAGGAGGCTGGTGCTCGACGTGCTTTACCTCTTCCCGTAGGCGGAGCCTTTCATTCTCCACTAATGGAACCAGCTAAAATAAAACTGGCTGCTGCAATTGAAACAACAGACATTCAAAATCCAATTTGTCCGGTGTATCAAAATGTAGTTGCAACTGGCATTCATGATGCATCAATCATAAAAGAAAATTTAATTGCACAATTGACCGCTCCAGTTCGATGGACTCAAAGTGTGCAACAAATGCTAAATGATGGTGCAACTTCTTTTACAGAAGTTGGTCCTGGAAAGGTGCTTCAAGGTTTGGTTAAAAAAATAGATCGCTCTGCTGAGACAAATTCAGGAACAATTGTCTAATTATTTGTTTTTGTAAACCACACCATTTTTCATCACAAAGGTGATATTTTCTAAAGTTGAAATCTCATCCAATGCATTCGCATCAGAGGCTACAATATCAGCATAAAACCCAGGTTTTATTTGACCCAAATTCTCTGCCTGATCCAAAAGTTCTGCATTAACTAAAGTTGCTGACTGAAGAGCTTCACCTGCGGGCATCCCTGCCTCTACCATGTAACCAAACTCTTTTGCATTGAGACCGTGAGGAAATACCCCTGCATCAGTTCCAAAAGCGATTGGCACTCCAATTATATAGGCTTTTTTGAATGTTCCTTGAATCTTAGGACCTACTTTTAAAGCTTTGGGTACGATGATTTCTGGGTAATATCCAGGAATTTTAGCTTTTTCAGCTACCTGTTTTCCAGCTGTTATAGTTGGAACCAAATAAGCGTTTTTTTCTTTCATCAACTCCATGGTTCTTTTGGACATAAGGGTTCCATGTTCAATGGTTTTTACACCGGAAGCAACCGCTCGGTACATCCCTTCATCACCATGAGCATGCGCTGCAACTTTTATTCCATAGTCTTTTGCTGTTGTAGTAATGGCTTTTATTTCCTCTGTTGTAAACTGTGGATTTTGACCGCTTTTTGCAATACTCAAAACACCCCCTGTTGCGGTTATTTTTATCCAATCTGCACCATTTTTATATCGCTGACGTACAGCTTTTCGCGCATCTTCTACAGAGTTTACAACTCCTTCTTTTGGACCGGGATCACCTTGAAAAGCGGCTTTATTCCCATTTGTTGGATCTCCATGACCTCCAGTGGAAGAAAGAGTTTTTCCTGCTGTAAAAATACGTGGACCCGAAATTTTACCTTTTGCAATAGCATTACGAAGTGCAATATTCACTCCTGATCCACCCATATCACGAACAGTGGTAAATCCGGCCATTAGGGAACGTTTAGCATAAACCGCAGCATTATATGCAACATCTGCTTCATTTAATCGATAACGATTTAAATATGCTTGTGGATTAGATTCAGACTCTATGTGAACATGCATATCAATAAATCCCGGATAAACTGTTTTTGTTTTTAAATTGATAATCTTTATGTCATCAGAATCAACCCTTGAATACCCTTTGTTTATTGCTGTTATGAGTGTTCCTTCAACAACAATGGTTTGCTCTTTTTTCATTTTTCCAGAAGCACTGTCAAAAACTTGACCACAATGCAAATATGCTGTTTGAGCTACCAATCCATAGGTTATTAAAATAGATGCAATGCAAATGATTTTCTTCATAACGGTAATGTTTTGAATGAAGATACTATTTTTATAAAACTTTTTAGAGACATTCAAACGAATTTAGACTTTTGAAAAAAAACTAATCCACTTACTTTCCTCCGTTATTCCTGACATTTTTGTCGATGTTGTATACAAACACTTGACAGCTCCAAGAATCCATAAACTTCGTCCACACTAAGCTACTGGTCTAAAAAAAAGCAATTCATACTGATTTCCCTTTTGGTGGTTTTACCATAAAAACTTATCATTTGGGAACAGGTTCTAAAACTGTTTTGCTGGTTCATGGCTGGGAAGGTCAAGCTGGTAATTTTACGGATTTGATCGAACTTTTAATCAATGAAGGCTTCACAGTCTATGCTTTTGACGGGCCGGGGCATGGAGCAAGTACCAAAGGAAAACCCAGTTTATTTGAGTTTAATAAACTCGTTGTTCGGTTAATCAAATCTTTTAAAGTTGAACACTTAATTAGCCACTCTTTTGGAGGGGTTGCTTCTTTAATTGGTTTAGGAATGTTTCCAGAAATTACAATTAAACGCTTCGTTTTATTCACAACACCAAATAAGTTACTTGATCGAATTCAATTTGTTGCTGATACGATTGGTGTCTCAAATCGTGTAACCAAAAGACTTGTCAAAAAAATTGAATTTGAAGAGGGAATTATCGTTGGTAATATGAATGTGGTAGACTACGTTCAAAAAGCATCGGTTGAAAAGGCTTTAATTCTTCATGATATTGATGACAAAATTTTGCCTATTGAACAATCTCGACAGGTCGAAGTTGCATGGAAGGAAGCACGTTTGGAAGAAATAACAGGCACAGGGCATTACAGGATATTACGAACCAATAGTGTTATCCAAAAAGCATTAAACTTCTTGAACAGTTAGAATAAACACAAGTGTTTTTGTCATTATTCTTTATATTATTTTGTAAAGCACCTCTAACTTAACCTAAGAATTCTTTTATCTTATTGGTAATATATTCTACCTGACATAGCGTAAGTTCTGAATGCATTGGTAAAGATATCACCTCTTGAACCAGTTGATTCGTAACTGAAAAATTCACTTCATCATATCCATCGTGCGTATATGCCTTTTGAGCATGCAAAGGAACTGGATAATAAACTCCACAAGGGATTTCATTTTCATTCAGAAATTTAACTAAAGCGTCGCGATCGCAATTTAATATCCTCAAGGTGTATTGATGAAAGACATGAGAATTACAATCTGAATTACGATAAGGAGTTATGATATTGGGATGACCAGAAAGTAATCGGGTGTAGTTTATTGATGCCTCTTTTCTTCTTTCGTTGTAATAATCCAGATATTGCAATTTTATTTTTAAAACTGCTGCTTGCATAGAATCTAAGCGTGAATTTACGCCCACAACATCGTGGTAATATCGGGTGTACATTCCATGATTTACTATTCCACGAATAAAATGAGCTAAGTCGTCGTCATTTGTAAAAATTGCTCCTCCATCACCATAGGCTCCTAAATTTTTAGATGGAAAAAAAGAAGTTGCCCCAACATGACCGATGGTTCCCGTTTTAGCTTTTGTTCCATCCTTGTGAGTGTATGTAGCTCCAATTCCCTGAGCATTATCCTCGATTACATAAAGTTGGTGCTTATGAGCTAATTCCATGATTTCGTCCATTGGTGCTGATTGACCAAACAGGTGTATAGGAATAATTGCTTTGGTTTTTGGTGTTATTGCTTTCTCTATTTCGCCTATTTCAATATTGAAGGTTTTGGGATCTACATCTACCAATACTGGTGTCAGATTTAATAAGCAAATTACTTCTACTGTGGCTGCAAAAGTAAAATCTGCTGTAATTATTTCATCTCCGGGCTTTAACTTTAATCCCATCAGGGCTATTTGTAGAGCATCTGTTCCATTGGCGCAGGGAATTGCATGCTTTACGCCAAGATAATTTTCTAAATCTGTTTGAAATTCTCGTACCGCGGGTCCATTAATAAAGGAAGTTGTCTCCAAAACCTTTTGAAGCGCAGTATCGACCTCTGGTTTTATGAATTCATATTGACCTTTAAGGTCTACCATTTGAATTTTTTTCATTAAGAAAATTTAAAGTACAAATTTAAAAAAAGGATTCTTCTTTCATGTGATTCATAGATAAACTATTTTTGAATATTGAATAAGTTAGTATGTTGTATTCATTTATGGTAGAAATTCTTCTTGTTTTTCTGCAGTTTGTATCAATATTCTCAAAAAAAATTAAAGTTTTTCTGAGAACCAGAAACGGAATTCTAGAAACAGTATTGCAAAAAATTCGAGTTAATGATCGGGTTCTCTGGTTTCATTGTGCTTCTTTGGGAGAATTTGAGCAAGCAAGACCTTTAATTGAAGGTTGCAAGGAAAAATATCCCAATCACAAAATAATACTTACTTTTTTCTCTCCGTCTGGATATGATGTTCAAAAAAATTATCCTTTAGCAGATGTAATTACTTATCTTCCATTTGATCGAAAAAGAACCCTTCGGAAATTTATTGAGATTTTAAATCCAGAGGTACTTTTTCTGATCAAGTATGAATTTTGGCCAAATCTGATCCAAGAACTTTATCAAAAAGAAATTCCAATATTCTCTGTTGTTAGCATTTTTAGAAAAGAACAGGTATTCTTCAAACCTTATGGCTTTTACATGAAAAATTTATTGAAAAAAGTTCATTGTTTTTTTGTTCAAAACGTGGAGTCTCAAAATTTATTGAGATCCATTAACATAACGAATTCAAAAATAATTGGTGATACTAGAGTTGATCGAGTATTGAGTATTTTAAAACAAAACAACACTTTAAGTATTATCCAAAAATTTAAAGGTAATAGTCCTTGTTTTGTTGTTGGGAGCAGTTGGCCTGAAGATATTGCTTTGATATCTGATACCCTCGAGCAAGAACCTGAAATCAAAACAATAATAGCTCCCCACCTTGTCGATGAAAAATCGCTCAAAGAATTTGAAAACTCTTTTGAGCAGCCCTCAATTCGCTTGAGTAATTTAAATGAAATGGAACAAACTAATGCCAATATTTTATTGATTGATTGTATTGGCGTTTTGACAAAAATTTACAGTTATGCCGATTTAGCCTATATAGGAGGGGGAATGGGTACCAATGGACTTCATAACACCCTAGAACCTGCTGTTTTTGGAATTCCAATCATCATTGGTAAAAACTACAAGCGATATCAAGAAGCCCTTGACCTTGTTAGCTTAGGTGGAGTTGTTAGCGTTAAATCTAATTTAGAATTCAATAAAATATTCAAAAATATACTTTTTGGTACAAATCTTGCAAAAGAAATGGGAAAGCGAAACATCAAGTACATCAATAAATATGCAGGTGCAACTGATGTTTTTTTTGAAGAATTAAATCATTTATTAAATATCTAAATAATTCCTCCATTATCATTAATTTTGCATTCTTATTAGGTTTTTTATGAAAAAAGTAATTTTACTTTCATGCATCATTTTTTTTCCAATAAATTCATTTGGACAAGAAAAAACACAACCCAATATTATTCTTATGATTGGGGATGGCATGGGATTAACTCAGATAACGGCGGGTATGTATTCCAATGGAAATAAAACTGCCCTTGAAGATTTTACTTTCATTGGGTTATCGAAAACACATTCACACAACTCTTTGGTAACCGACTCAGCTGCATCTGGGACTGCCATGGCAAGTGGAGTAAAAACGATGAATGGTGTGATTGGAATCAACATCAAAAATCAAAAGGTCAAGTCAATTTTAGAAATCTCCAAAGAAAAAGGGTATCAGACAGGATTAATAGCAACATCCAGTATCGTCCACGCAACTCCAGCTTCTTTTTATGCTAATGTACTATCTCGAAAAGAATACCAGAAAATTGCATTTCAAATGAGCGAAAGTGATCTTGATTATTTTATTGGAGGAGGACAAAAACACTTTACAAAAAGAAACGATAAAAGAAATTTATTACAAGAAATGGAAGATTTCGATATCGTTTCTTCATTATCCAGATTCAATAAATCACAAGCTCCTAAAGTTGGACTTTTTACCAACAGGGATGAACCAACTCGAATTTCAGATGGAATTAGAATACCTTTGAAAGATGCTGTAAGTAGTGTTTTGAATCAATTAGATAAGGACAGGAAACCTTTCTTCATGATGGTAGAGGGCTCTCAAATTGATTGGGGAGGACATGCAAATGATATGAGTTATGTAATCTCAGAATTCAATGACTTTAATGATGCTATTCAAACTGTTTTGGATTTTACCAAAGATCACCCCAATACACTCGTAATTGTTACAGCCGACCATGAAACAGGTGGCTTTTCAATTCCTAAAGGAAAAATAAAAAATTTCCGAGTAGAAGGTGCATTCTCCACTATAGGTCATACTGCAACAATGGTTCCCGTTTTCACTAAGGGACCATCTGCTGAAATATTTTCAGGAATTTATGACAACACATCAATATTTAAGAAGATGCTCAAGGTTGTTAATCAATAACCTTATTTAGTTCTCATTTTATCAATCACATTCTCTTTAAAACTACTGTCACTCTCAATTATGTCAAAGAATGAAGATATGTAATCAACTACTTCTTGATGCTCTCTTGGGCTATCAAAATCAGCTTTAAAACTGTTAATGATTGCAAAAAACTTAACTTTGTTATTTAAAAATTGATCACGTATACTGAACATTAATGACTCATCTCTTTTAAAACCTCTGTAAGCTCTTTGTTGAATATCTTCTAATCCTAAAACTTGATTAGCTACAGCATAGCTAGGATCTACTATACCAGACATATCAAAATCATAGGGTAAAGGAATGATGTTTTTATCTGAGTAAAGCAATTTACCGTTGTGTTGATATGCAACAGAAAAATCTGTATTACCAATCATATATTGGAAAAAAGTATTTTGAACAGATGCCTCTGCACTCATTGCTAATGGATGTATAAAACGTTCAAAAACTTTTCCGCCGAAACGCTTTGCCACATTCTTATCGTCCTCAATTAAAAAACCATTAAGCACAAATTTCTTTGTTTTCTTTTTTCTGATTTCATCAAAATCTATTGCTACTCTTCTTGTCTTGAAGTGATATGGAGATATAATTTCAAAAAGCTTATAGGCAACATATTCTTTAAGAATATTATCATTTTTATTATCCTCGAGCAAACAAGGGATCACTAGTTTTAATTTTTTATTCCCTTTAAAAATTGTGCCTTTAGCATCCGATTTTTTGATTTTCATCTTGATCGGAGGAAAATAACAAGTAGATCTTCTGAAATTTCCCCGGGCTCTGAGCCCGACATTTATCTCACTCCATGAGCCATCAGCTATTTGATATTTCATGTTAGTGTCAAAATAAATACTATCGCTCTTACTTTTCTTCAAAACTTTATTTGAAAAACTAATTTGAATTGGAATTATGTCTTCTGATTGAAAAAGTACGGTTGTTTCTTCTTGAGCAAATAAAAACGTAGATGAATATAAAAGTATTAATAATGTCTTTAGTGTTTGCATAACATGTATTTAGTTAATAAATTTATCAAATATAAACTTTTATAAACAAAAAAGATGAATCAATATTTTTCCATAATAAATAGAAGGACGCTTATAACACTAATAATCTCTTTATCAGTACCCTATATCGCATACCTTTTTGAAATTAATTACAATATTGATCTTACCCTAATAAGTATTGCGATCATATTCCCACTTGTTTTTGCAATAAGAGGAGCTTTTAGAAGAAGAGAAAAAGCTTTGGAACATCTAAGTAGATTCAGGGGGGCACTAAAAATAATTCAATATTCTTTTTCTTCTAACACAAAAATTCCTAAGGATAAAAAAAATGAAATTGACAGTATTTTAATTGAAATCAGTGATAAGCTTTTAAATTATTTAAAAAATAATTCGGTTAACATTCAGTCTGTTGACCAGTCAATGAATAAGGTTGAAGAATTTATAAATAGAAATGATGAAATGATCTCAGGTGGCTTTCGCCTTAAAATTTTTGGATTCATGAGATCACTTCACGAAGGTTTAGAAAACTTAGAAGCCATTCATACGCACAGAACACCTATCAGTTTGAAGGCTTATTGCCTGATCTTCATTTATATTTTCCCGTTAATCTACACTCCAACAATAATTGATAAAATAGGATTAGATGGAAATCATTATATCACTTATTTCGTAGTCATAATAAGTGAATTTATTTTAATTTCTTTATACAACATACAAGATCAAATGGAATATCCCTTTGATAATGATGGACTTGACGATATTAAACTTGACAATTTTAAAATCAATCGCTAGTAGCTTTCCAAGTCAAATAAATACCCATTAATAAAAAAACATCCTGTAGAAGAAGGCTTTTTTGTGCGGGTGAAGGGACTCGAACCCCCAAGCCGTGAAGCACTAGATCCTAAGTCTAGCGTGTCTACCAATTTCACCACACCCGCAGTAAAATTTAATTGCGCAAATATAATCAAGTTTTTATGAAAAAAGTTTTTTTCTCTGATAAAAACTCAAATCTTTGCAAGAATTAAAACAAACTAAAACTGAAGCAAATGGTTGTAATACAATCCGAAGATAAACGTCATTTTATTGATGAATTAATTGATCTACTCAAAATACCTACCATAAGTGCAGATTCAAAATACAATGATGAAGTTAAAAAAGGAGCTGCTTGGGTAAAAAATGCACTCCATAAAGCAGGTTGTACTAATACAGAAATATTTGAAACAAAAGGACACCCCATTGTGTATGGTGACCGAATTATTGACAAAGAACTAGCTACAGTTTTGGTTTATGGGCACTACGATGTTCAACCACCAGATCCAATTGAGCTCTGGGATAGCCCTCCTTTTGAACCTGTCATAAAAACAACAAAACTTCATCAAGAAGGTGCAATTTTTGCAAGAGGTGCTTGTGATGACAAAGGTCAAATCTACATGCATATCAAAGCATTGGAGTTAATGGTCAATCAAGATAAACTTCCCTGTAATGTGAAATTTATGATTGAAGGAGAAGAAGAAGTAGGGAGTGATCATTTGGAGCTTTTCATCAGAAATAATAAAGAAAAACTAAAAAATGATGTCATCCTTATCTCCGATACTGGAATGATAAGTAATACCCAACCCTCTATTACAACTGGATTAAGAGGGCTAAGTTACATGGAGGTTATTGTCACAGGTCCAAATCGTGACTTGCACTCCGGATTATACGGTGGCGCGGTAGCAAATCCAATTAATATTTTATCAAAAATGATTGCACAGCTTCATGATGAAAATTACCGTATTACCATTCCGGGTTTTTATGACGGAATAGAAGAAATAAGCAACCAAGAGCGGCTTCAAATGGCAAAAGCCCCGTTCGATTTAGAAGATTATAAAGATAAGCTTAACATTCAGGAAGTATCTGGAGAGAAAGGTTTCTCTACAACTGAACGCAATTCGATTCGACCAACCTTGGATGTTAACGGAATCTGGGGGGGGTATACCGGTGAAGGGGCAAAAACTGTTATTGCGAGTAAAGCCCATGCTAAAATATCAATGCGTTTAGTTCCGGGACAAGACTGGGAAGTAATTAGTGATTTATTTAAAAAACATTTTGAGACTATTGCTCCAAAAAGTGTCCAAGTGGAAATCATTAAACATCATGGAGGGCAAGCCTACGTCACACCCACAGACAATATTGGTTACCAAGCGGCACATAAAGCATACACTGAAACATTTACTGTGGAGCCCATTCCTCATAAAGGTGGAGGAAGTATTCCAATAGTTCCATTGTTTGAAGATGTTCTGGGAACTAAAAGTGTCTTGATGGGGTTTGGTCTCGATAGTGATGCTATCCATTCCCCAAATGAACATTTTGGATTGTTCAACTTTTTTAAAGGAATTGAAACCATTCCATTATTCTACAAACATTATGCTGCTTTATTCAAAAAAAAGAAAAACTAGTTATTAAGTATAAATAAATCTGAAGCTATCCCATCCACCAAAAATTTAGCTTTTCGACTAACTTTTAGAACATTACCATCCCAATACAACATTTGTGTAGTGATATGATTTTGAGCCTCTTTTTCTAGCAGTTCTTTGTAACTAGGGCCAAATTTATCTTCAATATGACTTAAGGAAACTCCTTTTTTTGTTCTTAAACCAGTCATAAGATACTCGTTGTATTTATCAATTTCATTGAGAACCTCCCGCTCGATAAAGGGTTTGCTAATCGAAATACCTTTGATGTATTTAGCATTATTCGAAATAT
The DNA here is from genome assembly GCA_913020155.1 of uncultured Flavobacteriales bacterium. GTDB lineage: Bacteria > Bacteroidota > Bacteroidia > Flavobacteriales > Flavobacteriaceae > Arcticimaribacter. The sequence continues at coordinate 10,746 of CAJWBA010000016.1, read as the reverse complement.
TCCAACTCCTAGTAATACCATCGAAACTATGCGCTGATGGTCCGATTCCCAAATAAGACTTGCCACTCCAGTAAGCACTATTATTTACAGATTGAAAACTTGGTTTTCCAAAACTAGAAAGCTCATAATGTTCATAACCTTCTTTCTCTAAGCGATCAATCAAAAAATTAAATTGTGTTAAAACCACTTCTTCATCCAAAACCTCAACTTGCTTCTTTTTTACTTTATGGCTCAAAACAGTTTTCGGTTCAATAGTTAATGCATAACTTGAAATGTGATTGGGATCAAAGCTTAGCGCAAGTTCAATATTTTTTTTCCATTTTTCAAGATTACTCAAAGGCATTCCATAAATAAGATCCAAAGAAAAATTATCAAAAAGCTCTTTTACTTTATTTAACAGCAAAAAGGCCTCTTGAGCATTATGTGCTCGATTCATTAACTTCAATTCATCATCAAAAAAAGATTGAACTCCAATACTCAATCTATTGATTCCAACCTCCTTCAACTCTTTTAGATAGTTAGGTCGATCGTCTTCTGGATTCATTTCCAAGGTGATTTCCGATTCTGAATCTAGATCAAAATTAGTTTTGACAGCATCAATCATCATTTTAATTTCAATAGCGGATAATAATGATGGTGTTCCCCCTCCAAAATAAATACTACTTATCAGCTCTGCTTTGGAAAGTTCAGTTTTTCTCAATTCCAACTCACTCAACATCGTTTTTACCAAAAGAGTTTTATTCTTTAGAGATGTTGAAAAATGAAAGTTACAATAATGACAAGCTTGATTGCAAAAAGGAACATGGAAGTATACCGAAGCCATAAATATATTAGCTCTTTATTTTTCCCTGATTCTGTGAAACAAAAGCATTCCAACCCGTATACTTTTTCCCTTTTGATTTTGCTCCTCCATTAAAGAAGTGACATACGGCTGCAGCCAAAGCATCTGTTGAATCGAGATTCTTAGGCATGGTATTAAATCCCAATAAACTTTGGAGCATTTTGGCTACTTGTTCTTTAGATGCATTACCGTTTCCTGTAATTGCCATTTTTATTTTTTTTGGAGAATACTCAATCACTGGAATTTCACGAGATAAACCTGCTGCCATGGCTACTCCTTGTGCTCTTCCAAGTTTAAGCATTGATTGTACGTTTTTACCAAAAAAAGGAGCTTCTAGTGCAATTTCATCTGGAAGATAGGTGTCGATCAATTCTAGGGTACGATTAAAAATATGCTTTAATTTTAAATAGTGATTATCATATTTTGATAAAATCAGTTCATTGAGTTGCATAAATTGCATCTCTCCCTTCACTATTTTTATTAGCCCAAAACCCATAATTGTTGTTCCTGGATCAATACCTAAAATTATTTTTTCATGCATTAGCTTTGTGGTGAGGCAATGATTCTAACTGGGAGTTTAAATGATGTTTTGACTTTAATTCCCACATTAGTTTTAATTGCTGGAAGTGCTTGCGGTAAACCCGAAACAGCCTCTTCTATGGAAGAATATAGGGTTTCAATTTGACTAAGAACATCCGTTTCATCTTCAACTTCAAGCAAAGAAAAATACCCTTCTGTATCAACTTCAAGATTGAGAATCACTTCCTCGTCCAACTGGCTAGAGGCAGTAAAATTGTACTGATAAAGTATATCTGAAATTGTTTGAGATACAATGTTTTTAAAACAATCCATCTGATCTTGTGAGTCTAGGCCATCACATTTAGGGAAAGAGGGCGGTTGATCTTTATCATTCCAGTTGGACTGTTCCTTTATTTGTTTGGGATTTATTGTTGTAGTATTAAAATATTCGCAACTTTGAATTACTAAAAATAAAACTATTAAAAAAGATATTCTGATTAAAAAATTCATTTGACATGATTTAAAAATTCAACATTAAACAACTTTGATTTGAAAAATAATTTAAAATTACTACTTTTTACCCTAGTTTTCAAAAATGACGAACAAACGTTTAACAAAACAATTTTATATCATAGTGGATATTTTCTTATTTACACTCTCTTCAGCCCTAATTTTACTCGGAATTGCAGGAAGTTTTTTGCCTGTATTACCCGGTCCATTGACCAGCTGGTTGGGTTTACTTCTCATTCATCAGCACTCTGGTGTTCCCACCAATAATTCTTTTTTATGGATTACCTTTGGAGTAGCTTTAACTTTCTTTTTGTTAGACTTCATAATCCCTGCATTAGGAACTAAAAAGTTTGGAGGCTCAAAGTTTGGAGTTTATGGAGCATCCATAGGTCTGGTGATTGGTTTACTTTTTTTAGGTCCATTGGGAATTATCGCAGGCCCTTTTTTTGGAGCTTACACTGGAGAGCTTCTGCAAGATAGTAATCGGAAAAAAGCCTTTAAAGCAGCTCTAGGGGCTCTTGTAGGATTTCTTGGAGGTGCGTTTTTAAAATTCTCCATTGCGCTAATATACCTGTATTTTTTTAGTGCTATTATTTGGAATTATTTACTCTAGAAAAATGAAGAACCCCTTTTTATATATCTTCAATCAAACCACAACACTATATTTATTTATGAAATTATAATGGGTTATGACATGTAATTAAAGGTGTGCCAATAATTATTGTGTTTTTACAAAAAAGGGAGTTTCCTTCTTTCTAAATATTTTCTTTTTTTTTGGTTATTTGACCAATAATACTTGCACTAGCTTTTACTGGATTGTATGTCATCCAACCTGTTTTCCTTGATCCAAAATTATTAATTATAATATATTCTGGAGCATCAGTAATTAAAGATGCTTTTTTGTATGGTAATCTAAATTCATAAAATTTACTTAATAGTTTTTGAACTCCATACAAATGATTCTTTAAAAATGAACGAGATTCTGTAGCTAAATTTTCTTATAAATCATGAATTCCCATTAAAAAGTGTCTTTAATTTTTAAGTAATGTAACAAGTAAATCCTTTTTTAAAGTTTGGAAGCTGAACTACTGAATTTCCTTTCTTTTTCTTTTAATAGCTTGCCGAAAAACTTATTACTTCTTCATGAAAAAAATCTTGTTCGTCTGCATAAACCATACATTATGATGATTATTTGGGATTTCGAACTGATTTACACCTTTTTTAATATTGACATAGATTACAGATAACTCTCTGATTCAAGGTTTTTTTATTGGTCTTTTTGACTGCAACATAGATATTTTGAAGTTTGAGTTTCAGGAAAAGATTTGACTTAATTTTTTAAAAACAATCGATCTTTAGAGATAACATTTTTTGAATAGAAAGGGACCCATCCTAAAGAAATAGTATCTTGAGAATTTATATTTATAATCGGTAAGCATAAAATTAATTTTCATTTTTATTAAATTAAATTTAGTTCAGGTTCCCTTATCTATAAATTACTCCTCAAAATTGATTGATTTGAGATAAATCAGCTTAACGATTGTAATTTCTGGTCGCGATTATACTGTAAGTTTTGGTGAAATAAAGTAATAATAATGATTTGCTGGGTCAAATTGTTTTACACCTAATTTTTATGCAACTAGGCATAAATTGTGTAATTTTACATCAATATGATGAAATTATTTATTCTAACTTTTGTCCTGCTCTCTTTGGCTTTCGCTGGTATTGCCATAAAAATATTAGTTAAGAAAAACGGAAAGTTTGCGGGTACTTGCGCCAGTCAAAGTCCGTTTCTAAATAAGTCAAATCAACCTTGTGGATTTTGTGGAAAACTCCCAGAAGAACAAGAATGTAAAAATTCAGATTTTGCCAAACAATAGGCATCATAATTTTTTTTGTACCTTAGTTTTAAGATGAAACCTAAAGCTGTTAACGAGGCGATCAACTTAGCGAAAACTAATAATCAAAAAGCTTTTGGATATCTTTTTGAATCCTTTTGGGATTATCTTTACGGTTATCTTTTAAAAAAAATTGGAAACGAAGATCAAGCAGAAGACATTGCGGTTAGAACTTTTGCTAAAGCATTTGATAAAATACACACTTTCAATCCAAGTTTTAAATTTGAAACATGGTTAACAACAATTTCTAAGAATATTCAAATAGACCAACACAGAAAAGAAAATTCGAAAAAGAAAATTGACTCTACCACCTATGATGAAAGGACAGTGACTAAAGTTCAAGATGGAAATCCTACTCCCGAAGACCTCCTGATAATAACTCAAAATTTATCTGATTTACTTCAAAAAATCAAAACTCTAAAAAGGGAATACAAAATAATAATCCGACTAAGATATTTCGAAGAACTTTCTTACAAGGAAATAAGTGAGCGTTTAAAACTTCCTTTAAACACAGTAAAGGTTACACTCCTTAGAGCCAAAAAAATATTGGCGCAAGAAATAACTAAAAATGAGGGGTAAATTACAAAAACTAGGACCAGGACTTCTATTTGCTGGGGCTGCTATTGGGGTTTCGCATTTAGTTCAGTCTACAAGAGCTGGAGCCGATTTTGGATGGGGGCTATTATGGGCAATTGTTCTTGTAAATTTATTTAAATACCCATTCTTTCAATATGGCCCACGATTTTCTATTGCAACAAACAAAAGCTTACTTGATGGATATTTAGACCTTGGGAGAGCGTATTTGAATATTTATTTTATTCTAAACACAGCAACTATGTTTACGATTCAAACAGCAGTTACAATAGTTACTGCAGGCTTAGCTTCACAGATATTTGGAGTTTCTGATAACTTGGTAAACTGGTCAATTGGTATTATTTTAATTTGTACTCTAATTTTATGGATAGGTAAATACGCTTCTCTTGATCGAATTGTAAAATGGATTATTTTAACATTAACTGCAACAACATTTATCGCAACAGGAATCGCTTATGTGAAAAATTCATCCCAACTCTCTTTGGTTCAAATTTTCCCAGACGAATCAAATTTTTTATTTTTGATTGCTTTTATGGGTTGGATGCCTGCTCCCATGGACATTTCAATTTGGCATTCACTCTGGAGCATTGAAAAAAACAATGAAACTCAAACTGAAGTTAAGATGAGTGAAAGTCTATTTGATTTTAACGTAGGCTATTGGGTAACTCTAATTTTAGGGATTTGCTTTATGGGTTTAGGCGCATTTGTAATGTTTGGAAGTGGAGCGGAGTTTTCTGATCAAGGTGGAGTTTTTGCTTCTCAACTTATAAATATATACACCACTACCTTGGGTGATGAAGTTTATTGGATCATAGCTGCTGCAGCATTAACAACGATGTTTAGTACAACAATCACCACCTTAGATGCATCGCCTCGAGCAATGAGTAAAACCTTAGAGCTACTTTATCCTAATCGAAAAAAAAATGATTACAAAATATGGCTGCTTATTCTAGCTGGAGGAACCATTTGTATTTTCATATTTCTTCTTTCAGAAATGGGACTTTTAATTCAAATTGCAACAGTTCTATCATTTATGACAGCTCCTTTTTATGCATTCTTAAATTACAGATTGGTGCTTAGTGATCAAATGCCTGATGCTGCAAAACCTTCAAAGGGGCTGAGGATCCTCAGTGTATTAGGGCTTCTTTTTTTAAGTAGTTTTGCTTTGGTGTATCTCTTGATGCTCTAAAGAGAAGTTTGTATATTTACATCAGATAAAAACAATCTATGCAGACGGAAATCAAAATAAAAAAAGCATCTGGAAAACCTAAGTGGCTTCGTGTAAAACTTCCTACTGGGAAAAAGTACGCTGAACTTAGAGGCTTAGTTGATAAATATAAACTCAATACCATTTGCACCTCAGGGAGTTGTCCGAATATGGGTGAATGCTGGGGAGAGGGAACCGCTACTTTTATGATATTAGGAAACATCTGTACACGTTCTTGTGGGTTCTGCGGCGTTAAAACAGGTAGACCCGAAACAGTTGATTGGAATGAACCTGAGAAAGTTGCTCGTTCCATTAAATTAATGAACATAAAACATGCAGTAATTACATCGGTGGATCGGGATGATTTAAAAGATGGAGGTTCGATCATTTGGGGAGAAACCATAAATGCAATCCGAAGAATGAACCCAAACACCACTCTCGAAACTTTGATACCAGATTTCAAAGGAAATTTAAGAAATTTAGACAGAATTGTTGAAGTTCACCCTGAAGTTGTTTCTCATAATGTAGAAACTGTAAGACGCCTTACTCGTGAGGTTCGAATTCAAGCTAAATACGATCAAAGTCTCGAAGTTCTTTTGTATCTAAAACAAAAAGGAGTAAGAAGAACAAAATCTGGAATAATGCTGGGTTTAGGAGAAACAGAAGAAGAGGTTGTTGAAACCCTTCTTGATCTGAGAAAAGCCGAAGTTGATGTTGTTACAATTGGTCAATACTTGCAACCGACAAAAAAACATTTAGGTGTAAAACAATTCATATCACCTGAACAGTTTGAGCATTACGAAGCAATCGGAAAAGATTTTGGATTTAGGCATGTTGAGAGTGGACCTCTAGTTCGCTCATCATACAAAGCACACAAGCACATTGATTAATTTACTTTATTTCAACTGTAGTTTTCAGAAGTTTATCAAAAGTTTCTTTGTCCTCATCAAACAATTCCATTTCTATTTGCAAATAGAATAAAACATCAGATAACAAAATTGGATTTAACCGAACAAAATCTTTTTCAGTTGTTAAAATCATTCGATTACTCAATTTATTATTGATTCTTTTTGCATCTCTTTCTGTAAAATTGTGATGATCAGAAAACTTAAGATGCTCAAATTTACACCCAATTGCTTCTAAGAAATTCTTTAGAGGTGTTGGATCAGAAATTCCAGTTACCAATAAAAAAGGCAATTTTACCAAATTTGAAACTGGAAGTGATCGATTGATACTTTTGATGTGATCAGAATATTTAATTTGAGCAAAAAATAAATATTGAGTTTTTAAAAGCCCAAGTTTTTGGATTATTTTCTTTCTTTCTTCAACACTCATATTCTTTGAACATTTAGTTATAATAACAACATCAGCCCTTTTTTTACCTGAACTCAATTCTCTTAAATTACCCATAGGAAGATGAAGGTCATCGACAAAAAGATGCTTGTAAGAAGTTAACAAAATCATGAGACGTGGATTTACCCAGCGATGCTGAAAACAATCATCCCAAACAAAAATATCGTCTTTTTTTGAATCCTTCAAAAGCTGACCCATCCCTACCCTTCTTTTCTCTGCCACTGCTACTCTTGCCTCTGGATGTTTTAAACTCAACATCAAGGGCTCATCACCCACATCTTCTGACGTTGATTTACCTGAAACTTCCACAAAACCTTTAGAAGTCCTTCCATAACCTCTACTCAAAATTGTTATTGAATGATTTTGCTTCAAAATAGAAACAACATAATCTACACAAACAGATTTTCCTGTACCTCCAACAGATAAGTTTCCTATTCCTAGGGTAGGATTTTCGTAACCAACAGATCTAAAAATTTTTACATCAAATAAAAAATTACGAAATGAGGTTAGCATACTGTAAAGTACCGCAAAAGGAAAAAGAAAGAGGCGAAAGAAGGTCATGCGCACGAATATATTATATTTGTAAAGATAACATTTCGTAGTTTAAGCAATCAATCTACAGGAAAAAAACATGAAGTTGTACAAATGAAAATAAATGAAATCACCAAAATCCTTGAATCATGGGCACCCTTGACCTATGCTGAAGATTTTGACAATGTAGGCTTGTTGGTAGGAGATTTAAATTCGGAATGCAGTAAGGCTCTAGTTACACTAGATACAACTGAAGAGATAGTAGAAGAAGCTATTCGAGTAGGTTGTGAACTAATTATAAGCTTTCATCCCATCATATTTGCGGGTTTAAAAAAATTGACAGGAAAAACCTATGTCGAACGAGCAGTGATCAAGGCCATAAAAAATGATATTGCAATTTATTCCATTCACACAGCATTGGACAATCATAAAAATGGAGTTAGTCACGAAATGGGTATCCAATTGGGTTTAAAAAAACAACGAATTTTAATTCCAAAAAACAATACCTTAAGAAAGCTCACTACTTATGTGCCCTCTGATTCTGTTTCAAATGTATTAGAAGTACTTCACACGGCAGGGGCCGGGGCAATGGGCAACTACTATGGCTGTAGTTTTTCAACCAAAGGAATTGGAGCGTTCACAGGAAATGACTTCAGCAATCCAAATACGGGTAAAACTGGAAAACCTGAAAGAAGCGAAGAACAACAACTTCATCTAACCTTTGATCAAAATAAAGAGATGGACATCATCAAAGCCTTAAAAAAAGTCCATCCCTATGAAGAAGCAGCCTATGATATCTGCGAACTATCAAATATTAATCAAGACATTGGGATGGGTAGCATTGGAGAACTCGAAAAATCAATGGATGAAATAACTTTTTTTGAGTATGTGAAAAAACACCTCAATACTCCCCACATAAGACATTCAAATTATCTAGGACAAAAAATTAAAAAAGTGGCTCTTCTGGGAGGGTCAGGGAGCTTTGCAGTCAATACAGCTATAAGCAAAGGAGCAGATGTATTGATAACTGCAGACCTTAAGTATCACAATTTTTTTGAGGCGGAAAATAAAATTATTTTAATGGATATTGGTCATTATGAAACTGAACAATACACAAAAAAATTAATAGCAACCTATCTTACAAAAAAAATCCCTAATTTTGCGTGCATTTTATCGAAACAATCAACCAATCCAGTTAATTACTCCTAGTATGGCAAAGAAAACCGAAATCTCAGTAGAGGAAAAGCTTAGAGCACTTTTTGACCTTCAAATCATTGACTCGCGAATAGATGAAATTCGCAATGTACGGGGAGAACTTCCACTTGAAGTGGAAGACTTAGAAAACGAGATAAATGGAATGGATGAAAAATTAAAAAAACTCACAGCAGAACTCAGCGACTTTGATCTTGGAATTAAAGAAAATAAAAATATCATTGAAAGTGCAAATGGTCTCATTGTAAAATATGCTGAAAAACTTAAAAATGTTCGCAACAATAGAGAATACAACTCCATTGTTAAAGAAGAAGAATACCAGCAACTCGAAATTCAGTTAGCCGAAAAGAAAATAAGAGAACTTAAAGCCCAAATTGAACAAAAGAAAGAAACTATTGAGCTACTGAACGAAAGGCTAACGGATAAGAAAGATCATTTGAGTGCCAAAAAAAATGAACTTGGTGAAATAATGCAAGAAACAGAAAAAGAAGAAGCTCTTTTGATTTCTCAATCTAAAACTTTTGAGCAGAAAATTGATGACCGACTCATAGTTGCCTACAAAAGAATTCGAAGAAGTGTCAAAAATGGATTGGCGATTGTTCCTATTGAAAGAGGTGCTTCTGGCGGATCACATTTTACAATTCCACCACAAATACAAATGGAAATTGCCTCTCGTCAAAAAGTCATTACGGACGAATACAGCGGTAGAATTCTTGTGGACGCCGAACTAGCAAAGGAAGAACATGAAAAAATAAATAAAATGATTAAAAGTCTTTAAGAGTTTGACTTTCATCTATAAAAAAGTTTCTAATAAGCAGCTTTTTTATGGAAACTAATTTGAAAAAATAAACAATTCTTCTATAGTTATTTTAAACAACTTTGCAATTTTAAAAGCAGTAGGTAAACTCGGATCGAATTTTTCTTTTTCAATCGCATTGATCGCTTGCCTGGAAACCCCAACTAAATCTGCCAAATCTTCTTGAATTAATTCTTGACTTTTTCTTAATTCTTTAAATTTATTTTTCATTTAAATCTTCTCAAATTGGTTATCAACGAGATGATGTAGGTCAATGAAATAAAAATAATCAACAAATGAATTTTTGGTTCTAAATCAATAAATCCTAAGTCATGTGTTTTTTCAAACAAAACTCCAAAGATCAGTCATATTCCTGGGGTAAAAGCCATAGATTACATTTGAATCTTTCTCTGAAATTCATCATAAAGATAAAACAAACTTTTGTTTGAAATTAGCATTGTTATCCCAATAACCAGATTTATTAAGATTCCGATCATTATTACCCTAGCACTATCCCATAACATATCTGGTCCAATGGAAACAATAAATAGCGTAATAAGCCATGTTGATGTCCATAAAGCTAGACTCCTTGTACTTTTCTATATTAATTCTTTCTTATTCGTTGCATTCATATTGATGTGTATCTGTAAGGTTTAATTTACTTTTTTGTGAAACATCTTATCATATTTCATGTGATCGATCTAAACTTGCACTAATTGAAGATTACATATGTGTAATAAATTAACAGATTCCAAGTAAACCAACTTGGAGGAATTGAACTATTGTTCGGAGAATAGAAGTATTGAAAGTGAAAGAGCTAAAAAGTCAGAAACTTTGAAACTTAATAGTAACCGTAATAATATCTTTCTCGCTTTTGTAAATTCATTCCAAAAAAACTTGAAAAAGTAAGTTTTTGTGTCGTGAGATTCCAAGCTTTACTTCAAGTAAAAACTTTAGATAGTTATGAAAATTTATCAGTAAGGGTGATTGAGGGTACACAAATAAAAAATGGTTTAGAAGATTTTCTGGAGGTGATAATGTTTATAACTGGGAAGAACTTGAAGAAACTATCGAAATATGATATAATTGAAAGTGACTTTAGAAAATTTTAGTCTATTATAATTTCAAAAATACTTAAATTATAAATTAATTTATCTGCCAAAAAACTTTTTTTGATAGAAGTATAATTTTAAAATCTTATAATAAAAAACCCACTTTGTAAGTGAGTTGAAATTGTGGGCGCTAAGGGATTCGAACCCCTGACCCCTTGGGTGTAAACCAAGTG
>CAJWBA010000015.1 GCA_913020155.1 uncultured Flavobacteriales bacterium | reverse complement strand
AAGATATCACTTAAAACTTTTAAAGTATAAGAACTTGGAAAAACTTCATTGTTTTCTGATCTTTGTATAGTTCTTATTGATAAACCAGAGACTTCAGAAAGTTCAGATTGGTTTAATTAAATTTCTTTCTTAGTTCTTTTATTTTACATCCTATTTTCAAAATTATAATTTTCTTCAAATGTAAATTAAATAAAAGATTAGTAAAACGACATCTTCACGACATTTTACATGAAAATCAGTTTTTATAATTATTCATCCCACAGATTTTTCTTTACTAATTACTGTTGAATAAAACTTATCTTTAGACAATTACAATTACTAATACTAAGAAGGATTAAATGGAAGGGGAAAACACAAAAATAAGGGTAAAACCAAATGGTCAATTTGCAGTTGAAGGGTCAGTTGATTTGGTTGAGATTGATGGAAATGAAATTAAACATGGACCACGTTTTATTATATGTGGTTGTTCTAAATCTTTGAACAAACCTTTTTGTTATGGATCACACAAAGCTTAAAAAGGAATATTTTGGAATTCTCACTATATTGGTATGATGAATTTAAGACTCCAAGAATTCGGTTTAATTGTCTATCGCTTTTCTTTGGGATATTTATTTTTTTTCATTGCTCGCTGTCTTTTCGTACTGTTTAATTCAGATCTCCTAGAGATAGCTGATCTTTTCGATTTTCTTGAACTTTGCATTTATGGATTAACTTTCGATACTTCAGCAATGTTCTATGCTAATGCACTTTTTTTGCTGGGGTCTATTCTTCCGGGAACTTTTACAACATCCAAAAATTATCAAAAAGGACTCTTTTATCTTTACATTTTTTTTAACGGACTTGCCTTAGCTTTAAATTATTTGGACGTAGCATATTACCGGTTTAATCTAAGTAGACTAACAAGTAAAGTCTTTGAAGTACTGGTGAATGAAAGTAACGGACTAGCTCTTTTGGGCTCTTTTTTGATAGACTATTGGCATCTTTTCCTTTTATATTTTGGGTCTCTATATTTTTGGGGAAAATTATACAAATACTTTACTATAGAACGAGTGCGGACAGTTCATATACGATCTTATGTATTCTCTTCAATTGTTTTGTTTTTATTTGTCTCAGGAACAGCAATCATAGGGATTAGAGGAGACTGGAGGCATAGTACACGCCCAATTACTCTGGTACACGCGATGGAAAAAGTAGATCACCCTACAAAAGCAGACGTAGTACTCAACTCCCTTTTTACTTTCATACGAACCTTTGGCAAAAATAATTTTAGAATTTCAGAAGAATTTAGCGATGCACAAATAAACCAATTGATCCAGCCCATTAAACAATACGAACCTTCAAAAGAATTTTCAACCCCACCTAATGTAGTTGTTTTCATCTTAGAGAGCTTTGGGCGAGAATATTGGGGTGCTATGAATTATTCAAGAAAAATAGAAAACTTCGAAAGTTATACTCCCTTTTTAGATTCTTTGGCGCAACACAGCCTGGTATTTTCAAATGGTTTTACAAACAGTAGAAAGTCTATTCATGGAATGCCAGCTGTTTTGGCAGGAATCCCTTCTTTTGATATTGCTTATACTTCATCACAATATTCCAATCAATCCCTTCAATCTCTTGTTTCAATTGCAGAAGAAATGGAATATTCAACCGCTTTTTTTCATGGGGCACCCAATGGATCGATGGGGTTTTTGGGTTTCTCTCAGGTTTTGGGATTTGACAAATATTACGGGAAAAATGAATATGACAACAATGCAGATTATGATGGTATTTGGGGTATTTGGGATGAACCCTTTTTCCAATTTACTCAGGATAAATTATCTGAAAATACAAGCCCATTTCTTGCAACGATCTTTTCTGTAAGTTCGCATGCACCCTTCAAGATACCAGTGCAGTATGAAGGAAAATTTAAAGAAGGATATGTGGCAATGCATCCATGTGTTCAATACACAGATTATGCCATTGCTCGTTTTATTGAGTCAAGTAAAAAAGAACCTTGGTTTGAGAACACAATTTTTGTTTTTACAGCAGATCACGCTAATCTATCTTATTTTGAATTTTATCAAAAATCAATCAATCGTTTTGCAATCCCAATTATGTTCTATGCACCAGGAAAGTCTTGGGGAGAAGAACGTTTTGACCTTGCGCAGCACATGGACATAATGCCTACGGTTGCTCAACTTATGGGATATGAAAAACCCATTAGAAGCTGGGGAAGAAGTTTGGTAAGTACAGAAGAATCCTCTTTAGTGGTCGACTACTTTGGTGCAGGATCATACTTTTTTATGAATGAGCAGTACATTTGTATTTACAATGGATCTGAAGTCATTGGATTTTATGATAAAGAAGATTATGGACTCGAAGAGAATCTCATTCAATACAGAAACAAAGAAATGGACGATATTCTTGAAAAAGGAAAAGCCTTTCTTCAGGATTACAACAATCGAATTGTCAGAGGTAATTTAGAAGCAGAATAGTGAAGAAAAGAAAGATTCATTTTATCATTAATTCTCGTTCAAAGAACGCAATAGCTCAAGTAAAAGAACATTTGCAAAACAGTTCTTATTGGACCAAAGAATTCGACTATTTTTTATGGGAAACACAATACAAACATCACGCTCTGGAGCTTACTCAAAAAGCTGTCGAAGACGGGACCTTTGGGATTGTTGCCTGTGGTGGAGATGGTACTATCAACGAAATAGTTGGTTTTCTTGTTGAAACCAAAATTCCATTGGGAATTATCCCTTTAGGATCTGGAAATAGTATCGCAAGACATTTTAAGATTCCACTAAATATTGAAGGCGCACTGAAGATTATTGAGAATCAAAATGACATCAACATAAATGCGGGATCGGTAAACGATTTAATTTTTCTTTCAAACATGGGAGTAAGTTTTGATGCTACTTTTATTAACTCATATCAAAACATACCTTCTCGAGGTTTTTACAGCTATTTAAAAGCCCTTTTTTTAGCACTCACTAAACATAAAACGGAAAACTTTTCACTTTACTATCAGGGGTTGAAAAGAGAGGTAAGTCCTTTTCTATTGATGGTGGTTAATTCCAATCAATTTGGGTATGATTTTTCGATATCAAGAAAATCAGTCATCAACGATGGAAAATTTGAATTAATCCTTTTTAATAAAAGATCTTTTTGGGCACTTTTTAACTTGCTTATAGCCAGTCGATTTGGATTAAAATTATCCAAGAAACTTTTAGAAATTATTCCAATAACGGAAGTAAAAATCAAAAACGCTTCCCAGAATTTTTTAATTCAATTGGATGGTGAAATTAGTCAAATTTCTTCTAATGAATTGAAAATTAAGGTTCACCCCAACGGAGTTAACGTTTGGGTTCCAAAATGATCCTTTTGCAATAAGTGAATATTAGATTATTTTCTAAAGATTGTATCCAATCCAAACGATAATAAAACCAACTGCGCCTTTTAAGAATGTTGCCCAATTACGGTGACGATAGGCTGTTTTGATGTCTAAGCCTCTAATCTGCGAAACAATCCAAAAGAAGGGGGTCGTTGGCATGAGAAACGGTCATAGAACCTACACCCAAAGCCATAATCACCCACACTTTACCAAGCTCTGAATCCATTCCAAGAACAGCGAACAAAGGAAATACAATGGACGATGTGGTTATGATTACAACAGTTGAAGAGCCTTGAGCTGTTTTTAGGACAGCGGCAATAAGAAAGGGAATTACAATACCTAGTTGATTATTAATTAAAGTATTTTCTTAATAATATTTTATTGGAATTTGTTGAATTATCTCTCTCAATATTCCGCTCATCCCTGTTATGACTAATATTGGTGCAGCTGATTTTATACCCAGTTCAATTGATTTTTTTAGTTGAAGAGAACTGTATTTGAGCAACCCAAAACTAAAGAAAACACCAGTCAAAAGGGCATTGGGTGGAGTTGTTATTAATCTTATAAAATCAACAAAGATATTGTTGGAAATCTGGCCGAGTAATACCTGTATTAAGGTTCCCAAAGCCATCAAAATGATGGGAAGAATAATTGGAGCTAATGAGATGCCTGATGGTGGTAAAACATAGTTTTATTGAGATCATCTTTTTTAGTAGCTGTATTACTTGTCAGAATCCTACTTTTTTTTGAAATAGAATGAGCGTAAAAAGCTCCGACTAAAATCAAAATAAAAGCCAGTGTACCTAATGTACATATCAAGAGAAATAAATTATTCATTTCTAAATTTACAGCAGCAGCCAAAGGGCCTGGGGTTGGTGAGACCAATACATGAGGAGCAAAAAGACCTGTAGACAAAGCAATGGTCAGCGCTATCTTTGACGAATTTGTTTTTTCAGCCAATGATTTGTTCAAGGAAGATAAAATGACAAAAGCTGAATTGCAAAACACAGGAATCGAAACGAAAAAACCAATACAACTTAGAGCAAAGGGAAAAGGTAATTTATGGAGTAATTTTAATAGTGCATTTGCGATGCTGTGAGTTGCATTTGTTTTTTCTAAAACAACCTCAATAATGGTTCTGTAAATAACGAGTAGTCCAATGCTTTGAAAGGTTTTTCCAAACCCTTTTGCAAAGACTTGAGGGATAATTTCAAAAGGTAACTGTAGTGAAAATGCTAAAAAGAAGCAACCAGCAAGTAAAACAAAAAAAGGGTGCAATTTTAGTTTTGTAGTTCCTACTACAATCCACATAATTGTTATTAAAATTAAGCTGAAAGCTGAAATCATGACGTATTTTGTTTCACTAAAATAAGAGATTAAATTTAGAGTTCTTTTTTTTTTATCTTTATTCAATAAATTAAATTCATGGAAGAGAACTGGACGATTTTAGCTCATAACCGAGCCATTTATTCACGTTTTTTAAATCATTTTACTTTAGAGCAACTCAACACCGTTCCAAAAGGTTTTAATAACAATATCATCTGGAATGTAGCACATGCCTTGGTAACCCAACAATTGATTATGTATGGTTTATCGGGAGTAACACCACTTGTACCTCAAGAATGGATTGATGCCTACAAGAAGGGGACTAAGCCAGAGAGAGATGTTTCACAAGAGCAGGTAGATCAAATTGATAAAGCATTATTCAGTTCGTTGAATCAACTAAAAGAAGATTTGGGTTTTAATCTTTTCAAAAAATTTCAACCCTACGCTACTTCTTCAAAGATGGAATTAGATTCTATTGACACAGCATTCCCATTTATTTTATTTCATGACGGAATTCACATTGGATCTGTTTTAGCTTTGGCAAAACTGGTTTAGGCATTGCTTATGGAGTTTATAATTTGTTTAGCATGAACCCTAGAGTTTTCAATAAACCATTTATTAGTTTTCAATCCACCACAAATAACACCTGCTAGGTAGACTCCCTTCTGAGAGGATTCCATTGATTGGGGGTTGTATTTGGGTGTTTTAAATTCATCAGAAAGCAATTCAATTCCAAGAGAATCTAGTAACGAAAAATCAGGCTGATAACCAGTCATGGCTAATACAAAGTCGTTTGGGATTTTAATAACACCTTTTGGTGTTTGAACACGAACAATTTCAGGTTTGATTTCAAGTAAATTAGACTCAAAAAAAGCAGGAATACTTCCCTCTGTTATTCTGTTTACAATATCTGGTCTTGCCCAGTATTTTACATTTGTTCCAATTTCCTTTTCTCGAACAACCAGGGTTACACTCTTCGCGCCTTTTCTGTAGGTTTCCAATGCTACATCAACTGCAGAATTTGCTGCCCCAACAATTACAAGATCCATTCCAAAGTACGGATGAGGTTCTTTGTAGTAATGCGTAACTTTATCGAGTTCTTCTCCAGGAATATTTAATTTATAAGGTAAATCATAAAAGCCTGTTGCCAAGACAATATTTTTTGTGTAATAAATTCCCTTGGGAGAATGAACCTCGAAACCTTTGGAAGTTTTTTTAAATCTCGAAATTTTTTCATAAAGATTTATGTTGAGTTCCCATGCTGTAGTAACTCTTCGATAATACTCTAAAGCTTCAGCTCGAGTTGGTTTTGGGTTGTTTGAAATAAAAGGAACATCACCTATTTCTAAACGGTCAGAGGTTGAGAAAAAAGTCATGTTCTGGGGGTAGTGGTATATGGAGTTTGCCAAAACTCCTTTTTCTATTATGGCATAATCGAGTCCTTTTATTTTAGCCTCTATTCCACAAGCTAACCCAATAGGTCCTGCTCCAATAATGATTAAATCTTTCATAATTCAAATATAAAACAAACAGGAAAGAAACCTTTTAGGAATAAATAATATATATATAATATATAGTTATAGTTTTTATTTTATAATAATAATTTATTATTATAAAATAATATATATAACTATAATGCAATTATTTTGGGTAAAAAAAGCTTGTTTATCATCTTTTATTATTCATTACAAAAATACATAGAAATAAACTCTTGTCTTAAATATAATAAAATAAGAGAACCCATTACAAGGCCAATTCCATCTAAAACACCATAGAAGTAAATTCCTAAAAAAAACAACATGAACCACCAAAAAATAAAAATAAATAAACCCATGGAGTATTTTACAGAGTTTTGAAATACAATATCAGGGAAAAATCTTAGTACTTTGCGAAGAACAAATAAAGGTAACAGATTTGGAAGGCTTAAGAGTTTGATCCAAAATTTAATAAACGTGCCCTTTCGGTCGAATATTTTTAATTCTTTTGTTGAAAGAGCAAGTTTTTTTTTCAATTCAGGAAACCCAAGCTTGGTGTTGCTAAGGTTAATATATTTTTTCTTTTCTAAATAATTTTCATCGTTCTCTGGAAGCCATAAGCAAGATTTCATTCCAGCCTCTAAATCATCACGTAGTGAGTTTGTTGCTTTAACATTGTTTTTCTGATAACTATCTAAAAACTCATATACACCTATGGGCTTTCCATAAACCACATGGACTTCTTGCCAAGGCAATTGATGGTGACTGTAATTGATTCCAACGGGAACCAAGAAAACTTTCGAGTTTTTAGATTTTTCTTGAGCCTCTAATGCAAGACGACTACTTCCTTTTGATAGGCGTAGAAGGTAATATTCATTATGATGCGCTCCTTCGGGAAACATCATCATTTTTTTACCATTGGCCAACAACTCATAGCATTGATCAAAAGTCTCTTGGTTTTTTTTTAAACTACTAAACCCATCTCGAATTCGATATACAGGAAGCATTTTAAGGGCATCTAAAAACCATTGAAATGAGCCACCGAATACATCGCTCCTTGTTAAAGATGTTACTTTAAACCCACAAGTTGTTCCAACTATTAAGGGATCAAGAAATGCACCTTGATGATTTGGTGAAAAAATCACACCACCTGATTTGGGGATATTATCCAAACCATAAACCTTAATTTTTTTAAAATAAAAAAGGTTGTATTTTTTAAAAACTAATAAAATCAAATTATAAAAAAGTGTTTTCATTGAGAATAAACCAAGTTTGAATAAGATAAATAAATTAAATGTAATCATCTAAATGAATAACTTATTTAAAACGATAACCTTTTCTTTCAAAAAAATAAATCATTAAACGAAATGATTATTAATGAACACTTTAGGATGTTGTAAATTCAATAAAATAGAGGATGTTTTTTTTTATTAAAAAGTTAGTTTTCAAAGTGATTCTTTTTAAGGGAAACGTTATATTTGCAAGCGAAATAAAAGACAAAAAACTAACTCAATTTCAACATATGGCAGCGACTGTAGGAAAAGTTTCTCAAATCATAGGCCCCGTAGTAGATGTTACCTTTACAGGATCAAACATTAAATTACCTAAAATTTATGATTCATTAGAAATCAAAACCAAATCAGGTGGACTTCTGGTATTGGAGGTACAGTCTCATGTTGGAGAGAATACCGTAAGAACAATTTCAATGGATTCAACTGATGGGTTGAGTAGAGGTGTAGAAGTTGTTGCCACAGGTAGTCCAATTCAAATGCCCATCGGTAACGATGTTTATGGACGATTATTCAATGTAATTGGAGATGCAATTGATGGAATTGGCCACTTGCCAAAATCTGGTGAAAACGGATTGCCAATTCACCGTCAGGCACCTGCTTTTGATGAATTGTCAACTTCAACCGAAGTTCTTTTTACAGGTATTAAAGTAATTGATCTTATTGAGCCTTATGCAAAGGGAGGTAAAATTGGTCTTTTCGGTGGAGCTGGAGTAGGTAAAACAGTATTGATCCAAGAACTAATTAATAACATTGCCAAAGGACACGGAGGATTATCTGTCTTTGCAGGTGTTGGTGAACGTACTCGTGAGGGTAATGATTTGTTACGCGAAATGCTAGAATCAGGAATCATCAAATATGGTGACGACTTTTTACATTCAATGGAAGAAGGAGGTTGGGACTTGAGTAAAGTTGATAAATCTGCGATGAAAGATTCAAAAGCAACTTTTGTGTTTGGACAAATGAACGAGCCACCAGGAGCTCGTGCTCGAGTAGCACTTTCGGGTTTAACAATTGCAGAATATTTCCGTGATGGTGCTGGAGAAGCACAAGGAAAAGATGTACTTTTCTTCGTTGACAATATTTTCCGGTTTACACAAGCAGGTTCAGAAGTATCTGCCCTACTTGGGCGTATGCCCTCAGCAGTAGGATATCAACCAACTTTAGCTACTGAAATGGGAGCCATGCAAGAACGAATTACCTCAACTAAAAGAGGATCTATTACATCTGTACAGGCAGTATATGTACCTGCGGATGATCTTACCGATCCTGCACCAGCAACTACTTTTGCCCACCTAGATGCAACTACAGTACTATCTCGTAAAATTTCAGAGCTTGGAATTTATCCAGCTGTAGATCCTTTGGATTCCACTTCAAGAATTTTGACAGCTGAAATTTTAGGAGACGAACACTATAATTGTGCTCAACGAGTAAAAGAACTTTTACAACGTTACAAAGAACTTCAAGATATTATTGCTATTCTCGGCATGGAAGAGCTTTCTGAAGAGGATAAACTTGCCGTATCTCGTGCTCGACGGGTACAACGATTCTTGTCTCAACCATTCCATGTTGCAGAACAGTTTACTGGAATTCCAGGAGTGTTGGTAGATATCAAAGAAACGATCAAAGGATTTAACATGATTATGGATGGAGAATTAGATCACATTCCTGAAGCAGCTTTCAACCTAAAGGGAGGTATAGAAGAGGCAATTGAAGCAGGCGAAAAAATGTTATCTGAAGAATAGATTATGTATTTAGAAATTATCTCTCCAGAAGCCACTCTCTTTTCGGGTGACGTTGAATCTTTATCTGTTCCTGGAACCGATGGATCTTTTCAAGTTTTAGAAAATCATGCAGCTATTGTATCTACCCTAGTGAACGGTAAAATTGAAATCAAAGGAACTTTTGATTCTACAAAGTCTTTTGACCCACTATTTAAAAAAAATGAGTCTAATTCAGTTACTCTTGAAATATCCTCAGGAACTATTGAATTACAAGACAATAAGATGATTTTATTAGTTGACTGATAAAGCTCTTTTATTTTATAACTCGCCGAACTAAACAAATGAAAATAAATCACAAAACATCTCTTTTGGTGTTGAGTATTACCAGGCTTTTTTCTCAATCAGACTCCCTCGAAGTTAAAACGAACAAACTGAATGAAATAATCCTTAATTCAACTCGAATTGATTTACCTCTTTCTCAGCACTCCAGAACCATCAAAGTAATAGGTTTATCTGATATAAAAAAAAGTGGAGCTCCGAATGTTGTAACTTTATTGCAGCAAGTTTCGGGAATTGACATCCGACAGAGAGGCGTAGAAGGCATGCAAGCCGATTTGTACATAAGAGGAGGTAGCTTTGATCAGACCCTACTTTTAGTTGATGGAATCAAGCTCGAAGACGCACAAACAGGTCATCATTCACTCAACTTACTCCCTCCTATTAATTTGATAGAACGCATAGAGGTTCTAAAAGGTCCAGCTGCTCGAATTTATGGCCAGAATGCATTTACAGGAGCTGTAAATATTGTAACTAGGGCAGCGGGTTTAGGGAAAAATCAACTTTCAGCTCAAGCCGGTTCTTTTGACCAATATCATTTTAAATCAACACTTCAAACCAAAATTAAGAAGGGGGGTATTTTAGGACACTTTTCCTACAATACATCAAACGGATATCGTCATAACACAGATTTTAACAATAGAAATTATTTTATAAAAGGGAATTTCGAAACAAAAGAAGTATCATTTAATCTTATAGGATACTTTTCAGATCGTGAATTTGGTGCAAATGGATTTTATGCTACTTCAGCCGCTACCGAGCAATATGAAGAAACACAAGGAAGTTTAGTGGCTCTTTCGGCAGTTAAGAAGACAGAACGGTCTATTTTTAAGCCCAGAATTTACTGGAGAAGAAACCAAGATATGTATGTATACATTCGAGACAACCCGAGTATTTACAGAAACTTACACATTACCAATAAGGCGGGAGTAGCTTTAGACTATAGCTTATTTTCTTCATTTGGAACAACGGGAATTGGAATTGATTTTGCTAGTGTGGGTATAAGCAGCAATAATTTGGGAGAGCACAGCCGAAGTATGACCTCCATTTTTGCTGAACACCAATTTTTACTTTTTGAAGATAAACTTGACATTACACCTGGGATAGCATTTAATAGTTATACCGATTTTGGCATACATTTTTTTCCAGGGATTGATCTTGGTTATGCTTTTGATAATAAATTTAGAGTTTATGGAAACATCGGTTCAACATATAGAATTCCTACTTACACCGATTTGTTTTATAGTGATCGTACAACCTCTGGAAACGAAAATTTAAAACCTGAGAGTGCTCTTGCTGCCGAATTGGGCTTTCGACACACTAATTCAACATATTCTTTTAGTGCTGCATACTTTATCAGAAACCCAGAAAACTTAATAGATTATGTGAAAGATAGAGAGGAGGCTTTATGGGTAGCCAATAACATTCAAAAAGTAACAACGAAAGGTTTTGAATTGGAATACAACCATAATTATAGTTTATTCAATCAACCTCAATCTTTTCGATTAGGATACACCTATATTGATGATGATGTAAAAGGAGTATCAGAGTACAATTTTTCACGATACTCCATCAATTCATTAAAAAATCATTTCATTTTAAAATCTTTCAATAAGTGGTCTGCCCAAGATTTTGGTTTCAAAGGTACTTTGTCTTCGGGGGGTGTATTCAAAGTAGCTGAACGAACTAGTGGAGAGCCTTATTCGGTATTTGATATAAACTTACAATGGTCTTCACCGGCTAATAAATTTGACATTACTTTACTTTTGAATAATATATTTGATGAAGTTTACACAGAAACAAACATGGTTCCAATGCCTGAAAGAAACGGTAGTCTAAGAATGCAATTTAGTTTCTAAGAGTTTGTTGTTTTTTATTGTTGATTGCTTCGTAAATCAGTTCATTTTCCCATCCTCGATATTGTAGACGATCAAACACTTTTTTTTGGCATTTTGAATTACCTAAATGTTCGAATTGGTTCCATAATTGGTTAAAGAGTGTCTCAAACATATTTAAATACTCGTCAGCTTTGATTTCTGCCATACCTTTTTTTATATTCCAAGCGCTAATTTCGCGGAATTTAAGTTGCCTCAAAATTCGATTTTTACCCCATTTTTTGATTCTAAATTTACCTCGGGCAAAGCTTTGTGCAAACCGAGTTTCGTTCAAATAGTCGTTGATAATCAATTGACCTATGATTACGTCAATTGCCAAGGGAATCATGTTCAATGATTTTAATTTTTGAATCACTTCTTTATGACAACGTTCTTGATAAGCACAATAGTGTTCCAGTTTTTTTTGAGCTTCTTGTACCGTAAAAGAAGTTTGTTTTTGCATATTCAAAAATACACCATTTATTAAGATTGTGGTTTTAGGGCATAAAAAAAGCGGCACTCTACTGAGTACCGCTTTTTAAAAGTGTCAAACACGAATCGATTTTTTCTTATTGTCAAAAAAACGATAGTGTAAATATTGATAAGCATCTCTGGGTATAATTTTAACCCATTTTTTATGCTTAAAAAACCATTGGGTTCGGATGGAAGGGAACCCTCGATTCAAATAAGCAGCAATAAAAGGATGAATGTGTAATTCAATTTTCTTTTTTTGATGCTGTGCGTTGTTAACAATTTTGTTAAGGTCTGCGTTGATTTTGTCAAGTAAAACAATTGGTGCCTCAACCTCTCCGTTTAAGTTAGGGTTGGGTTCTTTGGTTTTGATATTTATTTCTGGTCGAACGCGTTGACGAGTAATTTGAATCAAGCCAAATTTACTAGGGGGTAGAATCTTGTGTTTGGTTCTATCGGTACTCATTTCTTTTTTCAGATGTTCAAATAGAATACGTCTATTTTCACTAGATCCAAGATCGATAAAGTCTACCACAATTATCCCTCCCATGTCACGAAGGCGCAACTGACGTGCTATTTCAGAAGCCGAAATCATATTGACTTCCATGGCTGTTTCCTCTTGATTTCTCGATTTATTTGATCGATTACCACTATTTACATCAATTACATGCAAAGCTTCTGTGTGTTCAATAACCAAGTAAGCTCCTTTTTGCATGGAGACTGTTTCCCCAAACGCGGTTTTGATTTGTCGTTCGACCCCAAATTTTTCAAATATGGGTAATGAGTCTTTGTAATGTTTTACAATTGATGCTTTTTTGGGTGAAATGGTTTTTATGTAATCACCTATTTCAACAAATAACTCTTTGTCGTCTACATAAATTCCAGTAAAAGAATCATCGAAAATATCCCGAAGTATGGAAGACGAACGATCTATTTCGCTCAACACTTTGGTTGGATATTTACTGATTTTAGTAAGGCGAGAACACATATTCTTCCAACGCTGAATAAGCTGTTGTAGATCTGCGTCGAGCTCGGCTACTTTTTTATCCTTGGCTACCGTTCTTACAATAACTCCAAAACCTTTTGGCTTGATACTCTGAACCAAACGTTTGAGGCGATTTTTTTCTTCTTGGCTGTCAATTTTTTGTGAAATTGATATTCTTTCAGAAAATGGCACCAGTACCATGTAACGTCCAGCTAATGAAAGCTCGGAACTAATTCTTGGCCCCTTGGTCGAAATGGGTTCTTTTACTACCTGAACCAGAATTTGTTGGTTTGAGGAAATAGCATCACCGACAATTCCATTTTTTTCAATATCATCTTCAAAACGGAATTTTTTTAATAAATAATCTTTTGTTTTACCTGTACTTACCTGTTTAATAAATTTCAATAAAGTTGGTAGTTTGGGACCTAAATCGTGGTAGTGTAAAAAGCCATCTTTTTCGTGGCCTACATTTACAAACGCAGCGTTGAGTCCTCCGACTGATTTTCGAACTTTGGCGAAAAATATATCACCAACCGAAAACTTGTTGTCGTCCACTTCTTTATTGAGCTCAATTAGTTTTCCATCCTTGAGTAATGCGAAATCAACTGCAGAGGAATTCGATCGGATAATCAATTCTTTATTCACTCTGAGTAATATTATGTCCGTACAAATGGATTTGTACAAACGGATTAAACAATAATTTTTCAGGATTTAACCTGTGAAGCGTATTTTAATTAATTGGCTTCATTTCAAAGAACAATGAATTTTTTAAGTGTATTCTGCACTATTTTTTCTTGTGACGATTGGCTCTACGTCTTTTTTTACGTTTGTGTGTAGCAACTTTATGTCTCTTACGTTTTTTACCGCTTGGCATAGTTTGTTTTGTTGTTGATTAATAAATTATTTTACAGGAACCTTACTTTTAACTCCCTCTACAAATATTTTTGCTGGTTTAAAAGCTGGTATGTTGTGAGCCGGTATTTTGACAGCAGTATTTTTTGAAATATTTCTACCTGTTTTTTCAGCTCTGGTTTTTACTACAAAACTTCCAAAACCTCTCAAGTAAACATTCTCATTTCCCTCTAAAGAAGATTTTACTTCTTCCATAAATTTTTCTACAGTTGCCTGTACATCACCTTTGTCAATTCCTAGTTGTTCCGAAATACTTGAAACGATTTCTGCTTTAGTCATAATAACTTTTAATTATAGATTATCCCATTTTAAGGAATGCAAATATATAAATTTAATATTCACTAGCCTAATTCATTAATATTAACCTTTTTAAATCCCGAGCGAAGCATTACTTTTGTAATTAATGACTTGGACTACTCTATTAATGGCCTGGTACAAAATAAACAAAAGATCTTTTCCGTGGCGCCAAAGTACAGATCCCTACAGCGTCTGGCT
Organism: uncultured Flavobacteriales bacterium; assembly: GCA_913020155.1. Classification (GTDB taxonomy): domain Bacteria; phylum Bacteroidota; class Bacteroidia; order Flavobacteriales; family Flavobacteriaceae; genus Arcticimaribacter. The sequence continues at coordinate 32,237 of CAJWBA010000015.1, read as the reverse complement.
TTCTGAGATAATTCTGCAACAGACTCGAGTTGCTCAGGGAACCCCTTACTACAAGTCTTTCATTGAAAATTTTCCAACGGTTAATCATTTGGCTGCTGCCAAAGAGCAACAGGTCCTAAAATTGTGGCAAGGTTTAGGTTATTATTCTCGGGCAAGGAATCTGCATTACACAGCAAAAGTAATTGTATCAGAATATGATTCTGTTTTCCCTAAAACTTTTGAAGAACTTTTGACTCTAAAGGGAATAGGTGATTACACAGCTAGTGCCATATCATCAATTTGTTTCAACGAACCCCAAGCGGTTATTGATGGAAACGTTTATCGTGTTTTATCTCGATATTTTGGAAAAGACACCCCAATAGATGCATCTTATGCTCTAAAGGAGTTTAAGATCTTAGCAACAGAACTAATGGGAAGAGAAAGCCCCGGTGAGTTTAACCAAGCTTTAATGGAGTTTGGCGCACTCCAGTGTAAACCAAAAAAGCCAGTTTGCAATACATGCCCTTTTCAAAATGTCTGCACAGCATTCAACCAAAACTTAGTCAGTAAACTTCCGCAAAAAAAAAACAAAATTAAGGTAACCGATAAATATTTCAATTACCTAGTTTTTGAAACACCAAATAAAAAAACACTCTTACACCAAAGAACAACAAAAGGAATTTGGCAATACTTGTATGAATTCCCTTTGGTAGAGAGTTTAAATGTTTTAAATATTAATGAAATTTCTGAGGCTTCTTTAATTTCGAGATACACAAAAATAAAAGATACTTCTGTATCTAAAATTAACGAAATTCCAATTAGACATAAATTATCTCATCAACAGTTGTATATTACATATTGGAAAGTAAAAACTAATATTCTTTTGGAAGAAGGAATGTTTGAAAATGAAGTTCATAACTATCCAGTCCCCAGTGTTTTAGAAAAATTTATTAAAAAATTCTATCTTTAAAAACAAGAACTTTATTATATTTAAATATGTTTAAACCTTAAAATCTATCATTATGAGTGGAAGCCTTAATAAAGTTATGTTGATTGGTCATCTTGGAGATGACATAAAAATGCACTATTTCGAGGGAGGAGGAGCGATCGGAAGATTTCCCCTAGCGACTAACGAAACCTACACCAAAAAAGCAACGGGTGAGAAAGTAACCAATACCGATTGGCACAATATTGTTATGAGAAACAAAGCTGCTGAAGTCTGCGAAAAATACTTAAGCAAGGGAGATCGCGTTTATGTTGAAGGAAAAATCAAAACAAGAAAATGGCAGGCAGAAGATGGAACTGATCGGTATACAACCGAAATTGATGTGAATGAATTCACGTTTTTGAGTACTAAAAAAAGCATTCCAGATACACAACTACCAACTTCAACAAAACCACCTTCCAAAGAAGATGATTTACCTTTTTAATTTTAAACCAAAACTAATTGGATCCTGAACCCTTAAGTATTTATTTTCTTTTCATTTCAATTGAACCTGTTGTGGGTCTAAAAATTATACTTTTGGCATTTTTGCTAGTTTGTTCAGCACTAATTTCAGGAGCAGAAGTTGCTTTTTTTTCTTTGACTCCTTCTCTAATAGAAGAACAAAAAGAAAAGTACCCTAAGCAAACCACAAGGATTGAAAGTTTATTAAAAAAGCCGAAAAGATTATTAGCAACAATTCTTGTGGCTAATAATTTTATAAATATTGGGATTGTTCTTCTTTTTGCATCTTTAGGTGATTTACTTTTTCGAGGCATGTTGAATGATTTTGTAAGACTTCTGATCGAAATAGGATTGATAACCTTTGTTATTTTACTTTTTGGGGAGATCCTACCAAAAATATATGCTAACAAGAACAGCATGACTTTCTCCAGGGTAATGTCTGGGGTGATTTATCGTTTGGATCATAACCTGTTGTTTTTTGTAACCATTCCGATGAGTAAAATAACCTTATTCTTGGAAGGCAAATTTGGACAACAATCCAACTCTTTTTCGGTTGATACACTTTCTCAGGCATTAGAATTTACTCAACAAAAGGATACCACTAAAGAAGAGGATCAAATTCTTCAGGGTATTATTAATTTTGGTGCCACAGACACCAAGCAAGTAATGTGTCCTAGGATTGATGTCTTTGCCCTTGATAAGGAAATGTCTTTTGAAGAAATACTGCCTTTAATTATCGAAAAGGGGTTTTCTAGGATTCCTGTGTACAACGATAAATTGGATCAAATTGATGGAATTTTATACGTAAAAGATTTAATGCCAAACGTAACTACACCTGGGTTCAATTGGCAAAAACTTTTAAGAAAACCTTATTATGTACCAGAAAACAAAAAGCTAGATGATTTATTGAACGAATTCAAAATCAAGAAAATACACATGGCTGTTGTAGTTGATGAATACGGTGGTACTTCCGGTATTGTTTCACTCGAAGATCTTATTGAGGAGATTGTAGGTGATATTTCTGATGAGTTTGATGAAGAGGAATTGGAATATTCTAAAATAGACGAGAAAAACTTTGTAGTCAATGCCAAGATAAGCCTGAAAGATCTTTATAAAATATTACAAATCAATGATATCGAGGCCTTTGAAAAAGTAAAAGGTGAATCAGAAACATTGGCTGGATTTATCCTAGAAATAGCACAGCAGTTACCTGTTTTTGGCCAAACAATATTTTTTAAAAAAATATTGTTTACTGTAGAACTTGTAGATCAAAAAAGGATAAAACAAATCAAGATAACATTACCATAAAATTTATATGAAATACCTTTTGTGATGAAAATTTTTTTGGCGCTAGTTTTTTTATTTTTCAGTTTAGTTAGTTGTGAAGAAGATACACTTCCAAAACCAAAAGCATACCTGAGCTTGAATTATCCAGAACCTTTTTATAAAATTATTGTTGATGATTGTCCTTTTTCTTTTGATGTAAATCAGGCGGCTGAAATTGTTCCACAAGCTCAATGTTGGAACAAAATCAAATACCCCAAAATGAAAGCAACAATTTATTTATCTTATGTATCCGTTGAGGATAATTTGGATTCACTTCTTTATGATGCCTATCAAATGCCGAGCAAACACATTGTAAAAGCAGAAGAGATTCCTGAAAGAGTTTTTCAAAACCCAAAAAAGAGAGTTTATGGAACTCTATTTAGGGTTGTTGGAGAGGCTGCCTCTCAGGCACAATTTTTTTTAACAGATAGCATCGATCACTTTCTTGTAGGATCTTTATATTTTTACACAAGACCTAATTATGATTCATTAATGCCTGCAGCAAATTATGTAGAAAACGACATGATGCAATTAATGGAATCTTTTGAATGGAAAAATACTTCTAATGAATAGTATTTTGTTTTAGGACACTAAAAGAATCAACTCTCTTGTTATCAGTTACTTCATAAGCTGATCCAACTTCCTGAATAGCATTGATTAACTCTTGGTCCTTTATCCGGTTTGGATCAAAAACAATTTGGGCAACAGCATTTTCGAAATCTACAATAGCAGATTGTACTCCAGGAGTTTTATTTATTTTTTTTTCAATGGTAGCAGCACATCCGATTGCACAGGTCATACCCGTAATTTTCAACTCTCTTTTGATTAGGTTATCAGAATTTAAAACTACTTCTTGAGGTTTTGTAATCTCAATTGTTTTTACTTCTGGTGTCGCTTGCTTACAGCTAATTGTAATTACAATAGTTATAAGAATAATTAAATTTTTTCCCATCCCAAATTTTTTACAAAAATACTGATTTAATAAGAATGTATTTCCTTAAAAATGATCATTTTTATAAAAAATTAGGGGTATGACAATAATGTTTAGGAAGTGGGCGTACCTCATTTCCCTTTCAATCATATGGGGAAGTTCTTATATTCTTATCAAAAAAGGGCTTATTGGTCTAACACCCCTTCAGCTGGGGTCTTTAAGAATACTTTTTACAACAATCATTCTTCTGTGTTTAGGAGCCAATTCTTTGAAAGGAATTACTCGTAAACAATGGAACTGGATTTTACAAACGGGTTTTTATGGAACTTTTTTCCCTACTTTTTTATTTTCATTTGCTGAGACTGAGGTTGATAGTTCTGTTGCAGCTGTTCTCAATGGATTAACGCCCCTGTTTACAGTTGTTTTTGCTTATTTTTTGTTTCGTATTAAGATTCTTCGAAAACAGCTTTTAGGTGTTTTTGCAGGCTTTTTGGGTACTCTTTTGCTTGTGGCTCAAGAGTTTTCATTTAACACAAATGGCGATCCAAAATACTCTCTATTGATAGTTTGTGCTTCTATTTTTTATGGAATTAATGTTAATATCTTGAAAAATAAACTTTCGGATGTTTCTCCATTTGCAATTGCATTAGGAAATTTTTTAATGATTTCTCCACCAGCATTATTGATATTACTTTTTTCTGATTTTAACTGGTATGGTTTTTATCAAGATGAGGTTGTTTTAAAAGCTATGGGATACATCTTAATTCTTGCTTTATTTGGTACTGCAATCGCCAAGGTTATGTTTAATCAATTGTTGGCAATATCATCAGCGGTTTTTGCAATTTCAATTACGTATTTGCTTCCAATTGTTGCTATTGGCTGGGGAATATTCGATGGGGAGACCTTTAGCAAACTTCAATGGCTAGCCGCTTTCTTAATCATATGCGGAGTTTATTTTGGACAAAAACATACACCTAAATAGTGTGCTTTATCAATTTAAACTAACCCAATTAATTAAAATCTGCTGCATCAATTATGCCATTTAATTCGATGGACTTGGTGATAAAATCAATAGATTGAGGGCCAAAAGATTGAGTAGTTTTGTGGGGAAATAAGATTCCATCAACCTCCTTGTATTCTCCCATAAAAGTTTTTTGTGTTAATGTATTTCCTTGAACTTCTTGGGTTTCTGAAATTTTAATTTTTAGAAAAGTTTCTTGATCATAGAAAAAGGATTTATTTGGAGAAACCTCTAGTTCATAAGCGGCAACTCCGTTTACATCAGAAACGCTAACCTTAATATTCGAGGGGTTTAGACTAATTTCAGCAAAAATTTCACTTTCTTCTAAAGCAGTTTCAAGTTCATCCCCATTCAATTTCAGTGTTTGCCCTTTTGCTTCCGAATATCCTTTGTCTTTATTTACAACTCGTTTTTGCACTACATTCCCCATCATACTAAGGGTAAAATAGTGCTGTTTTTGCGTTGTTTTTTTAGAAATAATCTCCAGTTGCATTTCCTCCATTGTTCCCTGAATTACTTCACTTTTTGAAGTAATGTTCTTTATTTTGTCTAGCCCTCCGATAGCTTTAAAGTAATGATCTAAAATAGAAGCAGCAGAAACCCCATCAGGCAATTGACTCGAATAGTCCGGACGTTCGATAGGCGTTCCATACTGATCGTAATACGAAACCTTCAATCTTTTCCCAAAAGGAGCTAAATTTTCTAAATTATTTAAAACTTCATCACCCTTTCCTGTTACAAAAATACGAGCGTTATTGAGCGCCACATGTTTTTTGGCAGTTTTTAGGATCTCCGAAACAGTAACATCATTAATTTTTTGAAGAAAAGTTTTATAAAAGTTAGCAGGAAGGTTTTCTGATTGTATACTCAATGCATATCGTGCAATTGTTTCGGGTTTTTCCAGAGCCAAAACAAAAACTCCTGAATATTTTGCTTTGGCATCATTCAACTCTTTTAAAGTAACTTCATCAGTTCTAATTTTTTCTAATTCTTTTAACAATTCTAAAACCGCACTGTCTGTAACTGAAGTTCGAACACTAGCATATGCATTCATTTTTGCCCGACTATATTTGTTGGGTTGAAATCTTGAATATGATCCGTAAGTGAATGCTTTGTCTTCCCTGAGATTCTGAAATAAACGGCCTTGACCACCACCTCCTAAAATATTGTTAACTAAAAGCATCGAAAAATAATCTGGATGCTTTTTATTGATTTCATTTGTAAATATTACAGACACTTCTGACTGACTTGCATTATTCATATCAATAAAATGAATGTCAAGTTCTGAGCTATTTTTTGCTGGATCGAATTGATATGGGGTAGGAGCATTCCCTACCCAGTTTTTGAAAAGAGATGATACTTGTTTTTTTACGTCCTTAAAGTTAACATCTCCAACAATGACTAAGTAGGCATTTTCTGGATTATAATTTGAATCATAATATTTTATAACATCAGAAATATTTAGGTTTGAAACGCTTTGAGTATTGGTAAACTCTCCATAGGGATGTTTTTCGCCGAATGTAATTAAATTCTCTACTCTACGAGCAGCAGCTTTAACATCTTTATCTGAAGATCGAATCAATTCAATTAGTTTTCCCTTTTCTTTATCAAATTCTTCTTCTATGAAGTTAGGATTCAAAGCTGCATCTGCCATAAGTTCTAAAACTCTAGGGAAATAGCGTGAAAGAGAATAAGCGAATGCCCTTGAAGAACCAAAGTTTAAATAGGCTCCCATAAAATCGATTTTTTCTTCGAATGTGTTTTTTTTTATGTTAAGTGAACCTTTGCCAAGCATCCTTCCCAAGACATCATTAGCTCCTGCTAATTTTCCTTCAAAAATAGGAGGATTCTCAATGCTTAAAGTAATGGTTACCCTTGGAAGTTTGTGGTTTTCTACCACCATGATAGTCATTCCATTTTTTAAGGTAAAACTTTGAGGTTCCCCCAGCTGAATTATAGGAGCTGGTCCAGAGATAGGCTGGATACTTCGATCAATTTGAGCACAGATACTTGATAGGCTAAAGGAGGCTAAATAAAATAATTTTAATTTTTTCATTTCAAATGGAAATATTATTTAGTAGATACAGGTAAATATTTGACTACTAATTTTTTATTTGATTTTAAGTGCTTTTTTGCAACTTGCTTAATTTCTTCTCGACTAATTGAACGATAAATTTTAATTTCCGAGTTAATTAGGTTGGTATCTTTGTAAAATGCATGGTATTCTGCTAAGGAATTTGCAATGCCTTCAATCGAAGAGTTTGAGTCTATAAAGTTAGTTTCAAACTTATTTTGTAGTTTTTTATAATCCTTTTCTGAAATCAATTCTTTTTGAATTTTGATTATTTCTTGATCAAACTCTTCAGTTATTTTTTCAAGAGAGGTATCGCCCAGGGGTAAGCCATAAATAACATAAATACTATAATCTTCTTGACTTATGTTGATTGCACCTACTTCGAGTGCATTTTTTTTCACATCTACCATTTTACGATATAATTTAGATGATTTTCCATCACTTAAATAGCTAGAAATCATATCCAATACTTTTGAATCTCTACTTTTTATTGAGGGTGTTCTGTAAGCAGTTACAAGCATAGGTATTTGGATATTTGGATCATATGCAGTTGCTTCAATAATTTCTGTAATAGGCTTCTCCTCTATTTTTTTACGAATAATTGCTTTCCCTTTTGGAATAGTTCCAAAATAATCAGCAATCATTTTTTTAGTAGCATCGATTTGTATGTCACCAGCTACAACAAGGATCGCGTTATTTGGCACATAATACTTTTTATTAAAGTCCAAAAATTCTTCTAATTTCGCCGAGTCCAGATGTTCTGTCTCTCCAATAACGGTTTTTTTGTAAGGATGATTAATAAACAAATTTTCTTTAACCACATCAAGAACTTTTCCATAAGGACTTTCTTCGTCAACTTTTTTTTCTTCTTTTATAACTTCCTTTTGAGTGTTTACTCCAATCTGATTAATGATAGGATGAAGCATTCGCTCTGATTCAAGCCATAATCCTAATTCAAGATTATTTGATGGAAAAACTTCGTAATAGTAGGTATAGTCACTACTGGTATATGCATTGTTTTCTCCGCCATTAGAAGAAACAATACTAAACCACTTTCCTCGTTCTATATTTTTAGTCCCCTCAAAGAGAAGGTGCTCAAAGAAATGAGCAAAACCTGTTCGATCTTCTTTTTCATCTTTTGCACCTACATGATAGAGAACGGATGTTGTTACCATGGGAACTGTGTTGTCTTGATGTAAAATTACATGAAGACCATTGTCTAGATCGTATTCGTTAAAGGTAACTTCTTGTGCTTGAAGATGAAAAAAAATTAGACTCAGGATGATGTAAAAAAAACATTCTTTCATGACATAAATTTTAGGGGTACCACATACTATTTTTTAAAAATTATAAATAAGTTACAAAAAAATTAAAATTAATTACATTTATATTTGTTTATCTATGATTTTATCAAATTTTAGTTTCTTTAAAATTCATTAGAAACAATTGCCCATGAAGTTTATTGAACAATTTAGTCGCTCCTTTCCTTTTTTAGTGTTGGGTTGTGCTGTTCTTTCATTATTATACCCACAAGTATTTATTTGGTTTTCTGGATCATGGATCACTTTTGGTTTGGGAGGGATTATGTTGGGCATGGGTCTTACCCTTCAATGGAATGATTTTGAACAGGTATTTAAAACACCTCTCTGGGTTGGCTTTGGACTTTTATTACAATTTACCATTATGCCATTTCTTGGTTGGGGTTTGGCAATTCTTTTTGAGCTGCCTCCATTTTTTGCAGTTGGACTTATTTTGGTAGCCAGTTGTCCTGGTGGAACGGCATCAAATGTTATTGCTTATTTAGCAGAGGCAAATTTGGCCTTATCAGTAACGATGACTACAATTTCTACAATAGCTGCTATTATTATGACACCGCTGTTGACCAGTTATTTGTCGGGCAGTTATTTAGAAGTTTACGCAATGGGTCTATTTAGTAGTTCGCTAAAAGTTGTTTTATTTCCGCTGACTTTAGGAGTTTTATTGAATAAATTTTTACCCAGAATAACTAAAAATTTCGTTCCTTTTGCACCTCCAGTAGCTGTTCTTTTAATTACGTTGATTGTAGCAAGTATCATTGGTCAAGGCAAGGAAATAATTTTAAATTCTGGATTTCGATTAATAGGGGCAATTATGATATTACACTTATTAGGCTTTCTACTTGGCTATTTGATTTCTAAAATTATTTTTCAAAATAAAGTTGTGAGTCGAACAATAGCGATTGAAGTAGGAATGCAAAATTCAGGATTAGGGGCTGTTTTGGCTCGCGAAAATTTTACTAATCCTGCAACTGCAATTCCCTCTGCCATATCCAGTTTGGTGCACTCTCTTTATGGAAGTATATTTGCTTCAATGGTCAAAAGGATTAACCAAAAAAATAGTTTATGAAATTAAATCAAGTTGTAATTGTATCTGCAAAAAGAACTCCACTAGGGAAATTTATGGGAGGTTTATCTACAGTTCCTGCTCCACGATTGGGAGCAATCGCAATTCAGGGTGCCATCGACGCTGTGGGCATAGATGTTTCTCAAATTGACGAAGTGTTTATGGGAAATGTATTACAAGCTGGGGTAGGTCAATCACCTGCTCGTCAAGCAGCAATATTTGCAGGAATTCCGGATACTGTTCCTTGTACTACTGTAAATAAAGTTTGTTCCTCGGGGATGAAAACAGTTATGATAGCTGCTCAGGCTATTGCCCTTGGAGATGCCGAAGTAGTTATTGCCGGTGGAATGGAGAGTATGAGTCTTGCTCCACATATTGTTCGAATGCGAACGGGTTTAAAATTTGGAGGGACACAAATTGAAGATGTCATGCAAAAAGATGGTTTGATTGATGCCTTTGATCAAGTTGCAATGGGGACTTATGCCGACGCAACGGCAAAAAAATATTCAATAAGTAGACAAGAACAAGACGCCTTTGCTGTTGAATCTTACCGCAGAAGTGCAGCTGCATGGGAAAGCGGAATACTGCAAGGTGAGGTAATCCCAGTTGCTGTGCAACAACGAAAGGGAGCCGATAAAATTATTGCTGAGGACGAAGAATACACCAATGTTATGTTGGATAAAATCCCAAAATTAAGACCAGCTTTCACAAAAGAAGGAACTGTTACTGCAGCCAATGCATCAACAATCAATGATGGAGCAGCTGCTTTGATACTAATGTCTAAAAAAAAAGCAAAAGCACTAGGACTGACTCCCCTAGCTGAAGTCCTTGGTTATGCAGATGCAGCTAATGAACCGCAGTGGTTTACCACTGCTCCTGCTAAAGCTTTACCAAGAGCTCTAGCCAAAGCGAGTATTAAGTTAGAAGATGTAGAGTTATTTGAATTCAACGAAGCATTTTCTGTGGTTGGTTTAGCAAATATTAAACTTTTGGAATTAGATTCTGAAAAAGTGAATGTTCATGGTGGAGCAGTTTCTTTGGGTCATCCTCTTGGATGCTCTGGTGCACGAATAATAGTCAGTCTAATTCATGCAATGAAGCATAAGAACAAAAAACTTGGAGCAGCAGCTATTTGTAACGGAGGAGGTGGTGCTTCGGCAATGGTTTTGGGCAGAAAACAACCTTAATAAATTATAAATCATAAAATATTTCTTTCTTTATTTAGATATGTACTATCCAAAACAGGTATAATACTGGCCAGTATGTTTGCCAAAATACTCGATACTAACATGATTCCAAATACTGGAATAAGACTGTTATTAAATAAAGCACCCGAAACCAACCCTAAAATACTTCCAGAAGTAAAAATACTAAAAGACATCATTGCAGATGCGCTACCAGCACGTTTCGAAAAAAAACTAATGAACATAGCCGATGCACAGGGAGAAATTAAACCAATTGATCCTACGGCAATTACAATAAGCGGGACAATGTATTCTAGTCTTGCAATTTTAGTCCACTCCAAAAGAAATAAGCCTAAGCAAGCAACTCCTTGAATAATTAAACCAATTCGAAGTAGCTTGTGAGGATTAACAGTTTTCATTTTCTTCATTGAAATATTTGTACAGAAAATCATAAAAATCACGTTAATAGCAAATAAGATAGGGAAGGTTGTGGGATTGACATTGTAAAACTCCATGTAAATTAGTGAAGAATTTGTTAGAAAGCACATTAAGACACCAACTGCAGCTACAAGCATAAATATGTAAAGTAGTGGTAATCGACGACCATTTACTCGATGTTTTATTACTTGATAATGTTGTTTTAATATGGGGTTAAAGCTTATTTTAGGTTGAGGATTACTGTGTGTTTCCGGAATAAAATTTAGATAAAAAAACAACACTACACTGGCATAAATTGCAAGGAAAATAAAGATTGCTTGCCAGTTTATCTTTAAAAGAAAGGTTCCTATGGTAGGAGCAATAACTGGACAAACTAACATAATCATACTTACGACAGCATATTTTCTTCCTGCATCAATAGGACCATAAATATCCCGAACAGAGGCTAAGCAAATTACGGTCGAGAATCCACCACCAATGGCTTGGATTATCCGAAGAATTTGAATATTCAAAATTTCACTTGAACTCGCAATTAAAAATGACGTAATTATAAAAATAAAGAGTCCAAAAGACCCAATTTTTTTTCGTCCTATTTGATCCGACAAAGGACCACCAAAAAATTGACCAATACCATAACCGACCAAAAAATAACTCAATGTATTATTTACAGAAATGATTGAAGTATCCATTTCTTTTGCAATAGACGGGATCGCTGGTAAGTATGCATCCATTCCTAATGGTCCAATGGCTACAATTGCACCAAAAAAAAGAAGTGTATTTTTTGATTCACTTAACAGTTTAATTTTATCCAAATGCGTATTTTTGATTTAAATGCAAAAATAACAATAATAATAAAATTTAAAAGAGTCTCCATCGTTTAATTTAAATCCAATTCAAATGAATCAAATGGTTTGTTTAATTTTTCTGCTGAGTAGCTTTTCTTATGGGCAATTTACTTTTCATGAACCTTATCAAATACAAATAACCTCTGATGTTCCCTATGAATCTTTACAAACAGAAATAGATCAAATGCGATTGAGTTTTGAAGCTCAGGAATGGTCTGTAGAAATTTTAAAGTATTGGTTGTCTGAAATGCAAAAAGCCCCTTTTATTTCAGGTGATCAGAAAATTAACTTAATCATTCACGATAGTTTAAAAAGCAGAAAAATAAAAATCCCAATTTTTGTAAGAGAAAAAATAGTTAAGGCTTTTAAAACTGAAGAAGGTTTTCAACAGCACTACATGGATTTCATCTCCGACACCTACGAATGGATTTTAAGAAATTTATAAAAACATCATCAGATAATTACTCTGCACAGTATTCTTCTCCAATTGAGAATTTATCATAATCATTGCTGCTTACTTCACCACTAACAGAGTCATCAGGGATGTAAGAATTATTATCTCTGCTATTTGTATTGAAAATATCGCTATTCACATTAAAGATAAAATAGTATTTACCATTTATTTCTTGCTTATCAATAATGTCTCCACAGCGACTAGTATCCGAACTACAACCGATACTAATTAAACCAATAAAGAAAAAAAAGAAATATTTATTAACCATTCGGGTATGAAATTCAAATAGAATATTACAAATTTAATTTTTTAGAATTAAATATAAGTGTGTTTTGAAAACTAAAGTTTGAAAACACCTTTTTCGCTTATTCATATTAAAACAGTAAAGTGGAAAAGTTTAATAATGTACACTGACCTAGGGTTTTCTAATTTCATCAATCATCAGTTTCACTTTTTTTGGAGGAGTTTGGGTTTGAGAGGCAACCACTACAGCAACTATAATATTTGCACACATAGCGAGTGTTCCAAATCCTTCGGGTGAAACACCAAACCACCAATTTTCACTAGTGCCCCCACCAAAGAAACCTAGTTTAAATTTCATCATGTAAAAAAGCATTAGGGAAATTCCAACAAGCATTCCACTAATAACTCCTTCTTTGTTCATGCGTTTGCTGAAAATTCCCATAACAATTGCTGGAAAAAAAGAAGCAGCAGCCAATCCAAAAGCCAAAGCAACAGTTGCAGCAACAAAGTCAGGTGGATTAATTCCAAAATATCCGGCCAAGATTACAGCAAAAAATGCAGCGATTCTAGCAGCTATCAGCTCCCCTTTTTCGGAGATTGAAGGGTACACTATTTTTTTAAGCAAGTCATGCGATACCGAAGAAGAAATTACCAGCAACAAACCTGCTGCGGTTGATAATGCAGCAGCTAATGCACCAGCTGCCATAAGGCCAATCACCCAGTTTGGAAGGTTTGCAATTTCTGGGTTTGCCATTACAATGATGTCTTTGTCTATGACCAATTCGTTTGTTTTAGGGTCAGCTACATATTGAACCAGTCCATCTTTATTTTTATCTGTAAATGTCAAAAGACCTGTAGTTTCCCAATTTGAAAACCATTCGGGTAAGGTTTCATAGGGCTTATTACTTACTGTTTGAATAAGATTTGTTCTTGCAAAAACCGCAATAGCCGGAGCGGTAGTATAGAGTATAGCAATAAATAATAAAGCCCATCCGGCAGATTTTCGTGCATCACGAACCTTTTTAACAGTGAAGAATCTTACAATCACATGGGGAAGTCCTGCTGTTCCTAGCATCAACGCGGCTGTAATCAAAAAAACATCAAGTTTAGATTTTGAACCAGAGGTATATTGATGAAAACCAAGTTCCCTATGAAGACCATCTAATTTTTCTAATAGATAGATTCCATCGGCTGCTTTTGATCCCATTCCGATTTGGGGAATTGGCATTCCAGTCATAATCATTGAAATAAAAATAGCAGGAACCAAAAAAGCGAAAATTAAAACACAATACTGTGCAACTTGAGTATAAGTAATTCCTTTCATTCCACCCAAAACAGCATAAAAAAGAACGATCCCCATACCAATTAAAACACCAGTATTGATATCTACGGTTAGGTACCTAGAAAATACCAAACCGACTCCTCGCATTTGACCAGCAATGTAGGTGAATGAAACAATTAATGCACAAAAAACAGCTACTGCCCTTGCAGTATTTGAATAGTATCGATCTCCAATAAAATCGGGGACTGTAAACTTTCCAAACTTCCTGAGGTATGGGGCTAAAAGAAGCGCTAAAAGCACATAGCCTCCTGTCCACCCCATAAGGTACACCGATCCGTCATATCCCGCAAAAGAGATGATTCCTGCCATAGAAATAAAAGACGCGGCTGACATCCAGTCCGCTGCGGTTGCCATTCCGTTGGCTATGGGTGAAACTCCTTCGCCAGCTACATAAAACTCCTTAGTAGATGATGCACGAGACCAAATTGCTATTCCAATGTAAATTGTGAAGGAAACACCCACCATTATCCAAATCCATAATTGTTGTTCCATAGCTATTTGGTATTTTTAACGTCTAAACGATTCATTAAAAATACATATACAAAAATCAAGACAACAAAAATGTAAATAGAGCCTTGTTGCGCAAACCAGAACCCCAATTTAAAGCCACCGATTTGAATTTGATTTAACAAGTCTACTAGTAATATTCCAAATCCAAAAGAAACCAAAAACCAGATAGCTAGAAGAATACTTAGGTATTTGAGATTTGTTTTCCAGTAATTATTTACAAGTTTATTCATAACAAGATTTTATTTTTTTATTTGTAATTTAGATAAAATTTATTCATTATACCTTTATTTTATATCAATACGTTGATTATGTCGACAAACCCTTACTTTTTAATAATGTTTTTTTTGTTGAGTATAAATATTAGTGCACAAGTGTTTACATTCACTTCCAATCAACAGGGTCAAGAAATAATTCATAAAATCTTAGTGGATTCTGACTACCTCATTGAAACAAGATACAATTCTGAATCCAATGTTTTTGTGAGTACACGAGGAGGTTTTTATCAAAAAAATAAGGAAGGATTTGATATCCGGTTGGAGTTCAATTCGAATTATACAAAGGATAGTTTGAAAAGAATAAAGCTTGTACCCAAGGGGTGGAAGAAGAGCTCTCTCGATAAACAAATTCATTATGGAAAATGGCTTATGGCAGGTCGTGTTGGTCCTGAAGGTGAAAAAAGAAGAACCATAAACGGACCTCGTAAAACCCTAAAATTTCTTTTAGATGGTCATTTTCAGTGGACTGCATTCAATACCGAATCATTTAAATTTTATGGTTCTGGAGGAGGAATATATTTCGCTAAAGATGGAGATTATGTGGAGTCAATCGTATATTTCTCAAGAGATGATTCCAAAAGTGGAGCTGTTTTACCTTTTGATTATGAATTGAGAGGGTCAGATTGGTATCACAAAGGACTAAACAGTAAAGGGGAACCCATGCATGAAATTTGGACTCAGAGAAAAAATTAAACCTGAACTTTGTTTCCACCTTCATCGACAGCTACAAAAACAATATCACAGGCACAATTTTGTTTTTTAATCTTTTCAATTAAACTTTCACTAGAAACATTGACGTGGATTCGTAAGGATGTATTTCCAACTTTAATGATTTCTGCCTTTAGAATTACCAAATCACCAATATGAACAGGTTCCAAAAATTCAATATCATCTACAAATTTGGTTACACAATATTTGCCAGAATATTGAACAGATAAAGCATAACCAACTTCATCAATCCATTTCATTACTTTACCACCATGAACATTTCCACGATAATTGGCGTCAGAAGGCTCTGCAAGAAAAGACATTTTTAGCTTCATTTTTGACATATCTAAAGGTACATAATTTCATGAAACTAGTTTTTTGAGCTCAATAAAGCGTAAAATCCTTCTAAAAACCATCTGTATTTCATACCTTTATTAAAGATGAAATATTGTATTTTTTTATTTTTCCCGTTTTTACTTATGGCACAAACAGAAGAACAATTGTATGAAATAATTCAAACTAAAGCTGATTTTGAAGTACGCTATTATCCAACAGTAATGATGGCAACTTACGTTTCAGAAAGTAATAATTCGTCTGGATTCCGTTCGCTTTTTAAATATATTTCTGGAGCAAATGAATCTCAAACCAAAATAGCAATGACTACTCCGGTTCACATGGGGAAAACTAGAAATGGTAATTCCATGGCTTTTGTTTTGCCACGAAAGTTTAAGCCAGAGACTACTCCTTCTCCACAAGAATCAGAAGTTCAGATATTTCAGTCAAAAGAAGGGTATTTTGCGACGATTCGCTACTCGGGATACACCAACGCAACAAAGGAGAAGAATTTTACGGAGCAATTAGAAAAAAGTTTAAAAAGAGAGGGAATTAAAATAATGGGTAGTCCTATAGTTCTTGTTTACAACAGTCCATACAATTTTATCAATCGACGAAACGAAATCTCTATTCCGATAGAATGGAATTAATAATCTAGATTTTATCTTGCTTGTTTTGTGTCAATTTAGTTTGAATATTTCCAGTGTGTTTTGTTGAGCTGGGTTCAAAAAGCATCAACCATACTTCTTCATCAGCAATTGGCTTATGTTCAACTCCACGAGGAACAATTAGAATTTCTCCCTCATTCAAAACAACAGCTTCCTTATGGATAAACTCTAGGCGCAAACTGCCTTTAATGATCAAAAACAATTCATCTTCATTTGCGTGGTCGTGCCATACAAATTTGCCTTTAACTTTTGCTATTTTTATGAGATGTCCATTCATTTCTCCAATAATTTTTGGGCTCCAATGATCTTCGAAGAGCGAAAATTTTTCTTGTAAATTAATTTTTTTCATCTGAGCTTATGGTTTCAAAATTCTTATGGAATTACTTTCAATCATGGAAAACAATTCAAGCTCTCCTTTTTTGTATAATTTATACAATTCATCCAGTGGGGTGTTTTTTGGGACGCTGTAATTTTCATAATCTTGAAAGACAACTCCATCCATAGTTCTTCGACTTATTGCAACTCGAAAACAAACTCCACCTTTATTTGTATGATATAGATAAGCCAAATAGTCAAGTGTTTTTCTTTTTTTATTGATCCAATAAAGAAAATTATCTTGAAAATCTACACCTCCATCTTTCTCTGTAAAATTCACTTCCATTTTTTGATAAATTACCACTTTTATTTTTTCAATATCCTTTAGGGTTTTGATTGCCCCTTTATCTTTTAGTACATAAGGTAGTATAAAAAAATAGAGTACTGAATTAAGTGCTTCTTTGTAAATAAAAGCAAGGGAGTACGGTATTGCAATAGGTTTATCGTTAAAGGTTCTACGAAACCCGTTCTTTGAATGAAGAAAATCAATTTTTTTATTAAAATCCTCCATGCCGTGGACTTTTATGGAAGCTTCAACAAATTCATCTGCTTTAGTATTGTTTACTTTTTCGCAGATCACAAAACCAGCGGTGAAAACATAGAGAAGTAGGAATCTTGAAAAGGACAGAATAGCTTTTGTATTCTAATGAAAAACATAATGTAAGATAAGTAAACTCAAAAGAAGCATAAAACCCCAAAACTTGTGTTGAGGAGTTGATGCCTCAAAAAGATTTTTAATTGAAACCAACCCACTTCTGCTTCCTATTATAGCAATTCCCAATCCAGAGAAAATTACCCAAAAAGCACGGATAAAATAATTCATTTCTGGAAACAAAAGCTGGAGTATAATATTCAATGGGATGGTAATCAAAAATGCGATAAGTATTGATTTTGTCTGAGGTTTGATAATTATTATTGCGCTACAAATCAACACAACGATACCACAATTGATGTAATATCTAAGATTATTCAACGTATGAGTAAAAGCTGAGTTTGGGTTATCGAATTTGAGGTAAAGTAAAATAAAACCCATAAGTAATGCAGTTCCTAGGCTTACAAGTATTGCTTTTCGTCCGGCATTTATTTTTTGCTTATCATTTGCTTTGGGATTGAGGTAAGCAGCATAAATATCAACAGACCACAGGGTTGCAAGAGAATTAAATGTAGAGTCAACTGTACTCATCAAAGAGGCAAATAAACCACACAAAACAACCCCCTTTAAACCTACGGGTAGATATGTTTTAACGAGGTAGGGAAATGCCAGATCGGGCTCACCCAGACTATCTCCAATAATACCGTAGAGAGCAATTCCTGGGATTACAATAATTACTGCCATAAAATATTTGATCACCCCACCAACCATAAGTCCAGCTTGTGCATGAGTAATGTTTTTTGCAGCAAGAGCTCGTTGCATTACCGTTTGATTGGCACACCAATAGTTGATGTTTAGAAAGAACAATCCAAACAGATGGGTCCAAGGTAACGTTTGGTGAGATGCTGGTAAGTGCAGATGCATTTTTTCTGGAGTTTTTACATACAATTGCTCCCATCCTCCCAGATGATAAACGGCAACTAAACAAACTACAATCCCACCTATGAGTAATACAGAAAACTGCACAATATCAGTTTTTACAACTGCGCTAAGTCCACCATAATAGGTGTAGATAGCAGAGAATATCCCTAAAATAAAAATCAAAATTCCAATTCGTATGATCCGATTGGAGTGCAAGAAAGCAAGTTGTTCTCCAAAAACCATATCAGCAGCATAGGCACCCCAAAAGAGAGCAGCACCTAAAGTTAGGGTTGCAAAAAGACTAATGTTTGCCAAAGAATAAAAAAGCGCTATTTGAGCTCCAAGTTTAACTTTAATGAATTGGGTAATGGTTGTAATTTTTTCTTTTAAAAATAGGGGGGTAAAAACAAAAGTCCCTAACAAGATTCCTTGAACGGCATTGATCTCAAGATTTGCCTGTGCCAGACCATAGAGATATGCTGAGCCCATCATACCTAAAAACTGATACCCTTGAATGTTAGTAGCTATTGTTGAAAGCGCAATTGAATACCAAGAAAGGCTTCGAGAACTCAAAAAATATTCTTCAGCAGAACTATTAGCAGCTATTTTCCCACGTAATGCAATGAATAGAATTAGTGCAAAATATCCAATAACAATAATGAAATCGATCATAACTTTATTTTCGTGGACCTTTTTCTAAGGGTGTTTTTGGACTTTGTGTTGGAACTCTTCCCAAAACTTCGGGAAGGGAAACCGTTTTTAATCTAGGCATTACCAGCTTTGAAAAATATTCTGCTTCTTGAAGATGAGGGTAGCCAGAAAAAATAAACGACCGAATTCCCATTTGAATGTAACGTTGAATTTTTTCATAAACTTGATCTGGGTTTCCGACGATTGCAGCACCGCAACCTGACCGAGCTAATCCAATCCCAGTCCAGAGGTTTGGCTCAACATAATAATCTTCGTCTGCAGCATTTCGCAGTTCGGATTGTCGGGATACACCCAATGACTTTGTATCCTGTGCCCGATTACGAATTTCATTTCCTTGTTCTATATCAAGATTAGCAATCAAATACTTAGCATAAGCTTTTGCCTCGTCCTCTGTTTCTCGAACGATAACGTGAATTCTTAAACCAAATTGAACGGTTCTTCCATATCCAGAAGCTTGATGGGTCATATTATGCATCAAATCTTGGAGTTTATCCTCTGTTTCCGGCCACATGAGGTACACATCACAAAATTCTGCACAAAGTGCTAATCCATCAGGGGAGTATCCGCCAAAGTATAAAAGTGGGCCTCCATTTTGTTGATAGGGTTTAACAGGGTCGGAGGATAATTTTAATTCATAAAATTCACCTTGAAAATCTATTTCATCTTGTGTCCAAGCTTGTTTTAAAATTTCAATTACCTCTCTAGATCGAGCATAGCGTTCTGAGGAGGGAAGTATTGTGCCTGGTAAATCCGAAGAGATGATGTTTACAGTTAGTCTTCCCTTTAAAATATGATCTAAAGTAGCTAGTGCACGAGCCAGCATTGGGGGGTGTATTTCTCCACATCGAATTGCTACAAGGAGATTGATTTTTTTTGTGAGCGGAGCCATTGCAGATGCAAATGTCATGGTGTCTTGACCCACCTGATAAGAAGAAGGACATAATACATTTTTAAACCCAAGTTTATCTGCTGTTTGAACAATTTTAGAAGTATTTTCCCAACTGCTTTTAAAATTTGGATTACGGTGCCCCAAAAAATCGTCATCTCCATCACAAAGTGGAGAAAACCAAGAAACCTCTGCCCCATCAAAATTTGGGTGCTCAATATTAATATCTTCTTTTTTCATTTTTAATTGTCCTCAACAAGTTTAACAAGAATTATTTGACTGAACAAGGTATTCTCAAAATTCTATGTGCAATTAGCTTTCTTGTTTTTCAAAAAAAGAGGCTCTAAAAGTACTATATCAAGGTAAGGATTATGCTATTTTGTTTAGGAATTGCTTAAGACAAAGAAAAAGATCTCACAATCAGTGACTATCAAATCTAAAAAACCCTTAAGATTTCTAAAGGGTTTAAAAATATAGCGGTAAGCAGAGTTAAAAATCAAAATGTTAATCTCGTTATAAAAGACAGGCTTTTTTATTTTAATTTCCCTAAAGCTCAAGCTATCAAATCATCAATTTTCTTAAATTTTGGGCAGCTTTTTCTGGAGTAAGGTCACGCTGAGGAGATCCAAACATTTCGTATCCTACCATGAATTTTTTAACTGTTACACTTCTTAGAAGCGGAGGATAAAAAGCCATATGCCAATGCCAGTGCTCATTTTTTTTACCATTGGTTGGAGCTTGGTGTATTCCACTGGAATAAGGGAATGAACAATTAAAAAGGGCATCATACATCTTTGTTAGCTTTGAAATTGATTCTGCAAATGCAAAGCGTTCCTTGTATGAAAGCCCAGAAATATCTGAGGACTTTTTCTTTGGAATAATCATGGTTTCATAAGGCCATACAGCCCAGAAAGGAATCAAAACAACAAAATCATTATTTTGAAAAATAATGCGTTCTTTTTTTTGAAGTTCTTGTTCTAAATAAGTTTCTAACAAACCTTTTTTGAGTTTTTTAAAGTAGTTGAGTTGGCTGCAATTTTTTTTTGCCACTTCGTTGGGTAATGAAGCTTGACACCACATTTGACCGTGTGGATGCGGGTTGCTGCAACCCATAATAGCTCCCTTGTTTTCAAAAATTTGAATATAATTAATGTCTTTTTTCGACCCTAATGACTTGAATTCGCTCTGCAAAACTTCAATTACGTTTTCGATTTTAGAAACCTCCATGTCGGCTAAACTTTTTGAGTGATCGTGACTAAAGCAAATTACTTTACAAATTCCAGCTTCACTTTGTGCTTGAATTAATCCATCATCAATCGAAAATTTTTTTTGATTTTTTTCCAAGGCAGTAAAATCATTTGTAAAAATAAAAACATCCTTGTAGTTTGGATTTTTTTCCCCATTTGCTCGAATATTACCTGCACATAAATAACAATCAGACACGTACTGATCCCTTTTTTTAGGATCAAGCTTTTCTTGCTTTCCATTCCAGGGGCGCTTGGTTCGATGTGGAGAAACCAATACCCATTCGTTTGTTAAGATATTGTGTCGTTTATGCGAATAATTTTGTAAATCTGTATTCATTTTTCTACGATGGTTTAGAATTACAATTTATCAAATTTTAAGCTTAATAGTCGTTTAGTTGTCTGTATATTTAGAGTATGACATTTAAAGTTGTTTGATTTAGATTTAAAAACCGACTTAATTTGATTTATGGATCGTAAAATAATAGTAACAGGCGGGTGTGGTTATGTAGGATCGCACTTAGTTGTTCAATTAATAGAAAATCAATTTGAAGTACTCATTTTGGACGATCTTTCCAATTCATCAGAAGCTAGCTTAGATAGAATAAAACAAATTACGGGTAAGCGACCACTTTTCATAAAGGTCGATTTGTCTAATAGAGAAGCTACGACTAAAATATTTGATCAACACAACGATACTCTTGCTGTGATTCATCTTGCGGCGCTTAAAGCAGTTGGGGTGTCAATAGATATTCCTTTAAAATACTACTACAACAATCTGAATTGCTTATTGAATACCTTGAATTCTCAAATTGAAAACGGAATTAATAAGTTTGTTTTTTCTTCCTCAGCAACAGTTTATGGTGCCCCAGATGAACTTCCCATTACCGAGAAAAGTAATACAAAACGACCTTTTTCTCCTTATGGAAATACAAAGAAAATAGGAGAGGAGATTATTGAAGACCTTTGCAAAACAAAATGTGATTTTTCATCAATTTCGTTGAGGTATTTCAATCCAATTGGAGCACATGAATCTGGTATTATTGGAGAATTACCCAAAGGTGTTCCCAATAATTTGATGCCATTCATTACCCAAACTGCAGTAGGAATCCGAGAGAAATTAATAGTTTTTGGAGGGGATTACCCAACCCAAGATGGAACAGCAATACGAGATTATGTTCACGTAATGGATTTGGCGCAAGCACATATTGATGCTCTGAATCGATTGCTAAATGAAGAACAAGACATGCCCTACGAAACTTTCAATTTGGGATCTACAAAAGGATACTCTGTTTTGGAAATGATTGAAACTTTTGAGGCTATATCTAAGGTTAAATTGAATTATGAAATTACAGAAAGAAGAGCTGGGGATATTTCTGAGTTGTATGCTTCAACGAAACTTGCAAAAGAAAAATTGGGATGGAAAGCAGAAAGAAATATTGATAAAATGATTCGTTCATCTTGGGAATGGGAGCAAAATTTATGGAGTGAAAAGGATGAAGTTAAACAAAGAAGAAACCTTAAATAAATCTTTGCGATTTTCAGTTTTAGATCGAAAGCAACAGCTTGAAACGATCCAGTCCTCAACTTTTGATTTAATTATTATTGGAGGCGGTGTTACGGGTGCTGGGATCGCCTTAGATGCTGCCTCAAGGGGGTTGAGTGTTTGTTTGGTCGAAAAAAACGATTTTGCTTCTGGAACCAGTAATAAATCAACAAAGTTAATCCATGGAGGACTTCGATATTTAAAACAATTTGAGGTTGGATTGGTTCGAGAATCGGGTTCAGAACGTGCCATAGTGCACAACCTTGCTCCGCACTTAGTAATTCCCGAAAAAATGTTGTTACCCTTGATAAAAGGCGGAACCTATGGAAAATGGATGACCTCAATTGGACTTTGGGTTTATGATTTTCTTGCAAATGTATCTGGGAAGGACAGAAGAAGAATGCTCAATAAAAAACAAACCTCAGAAAAAGAGCCTTTGCTTGACAAAAACTCCATTCTAGGGGGTGGATATTATGCTGAATATCGAACTGACGATGGAAGACTAACTATCGAAATCCTAAAAAAAGCAGCTGAGTACGGGGCTTCAATAATTAATTACTGTAAAATGGATTCGTTTGTTTATGGTAAAAATTCAAAAATCGAAAGCATCAGTTGTATTGATTTAAATACAGGAGGAAAGCTCAAAATCAAAGCAAAAACTTTTGTTTCTGCTGCGGGGCCTTGGGTTGATTTACTTCGTAAGAAAGATAATTCCATTACCGATAAATATTTACACTTAACTAAAGGGATTCATATTGTTTTTCCTTTCGAGAAACTGCCGATTTCTCAATCAATATATTTTGATGTTTCAGATGGGCGAATGATTTTCGCAATTCCAAGAGGAAAAACAACCTATGTAGGAACTACCGACACTAACTACTATGGAAGCCTAGACCGAGTTGTGGCAACCAAAGAAGATGCAACGTATTTACTAAAAGCAGTCAATCATACTTTTGAAGGAATAAATTTAACCCTTAATGATATTGAATCGAACTGGACGGGTTTACGCCCTTTGATTCACGAGGCGGATAAAGAGCCTTCGGAGTTATCTCGTAAAGACGAACTTTTCATTTCGGATTCGGGGTTGATTTCGATAGCAGGTGGAAAACTTACGGGTTACCGTAAAATGGCAGATAGAGTAATCAAGGCGGTTTTAAAAGAAATAGCTCCAAGTCGAAAAGGACTATTTAAAAAATCAAGGACGATAAAAATACCTTTGGTTACTCCAGCCATTCATTCGGAAAAAGAAGTTGATCTTTATCAACAAGAGTTGGTAAAAAGGTTAGCCTTACTGGGGATAGATGATTTTTATTTTTCTAAATATTTATGTACAACTTACGGTAGAAATACAGATTTAATTTTAGAAAAATTCTCAGAAATCGAAGCAAATTCATTGGAAGAACAACTGATTCGGTCTGAATTATGGTATTGTATGCATTTTGAAATGGTCAACAGCCTCTCCGATTTTTTTGTGCGCCGAACAGCACGACTTTATTTTGATATTGGAAGCGCTAGACAGTTTGTGGAAGTTATTCTTCAGGATTTTTCATCTTATTTAGGGTGGTCCAAAACACGTATTGAGGAAGAACAAAAAATAATGGATGACTTGATTCAAGATGCAACTCATTATTACGATCAAGAGTTTCAAAAGGCAGAAAAATAATGCATTTGTAAAAATTTAATCTCTGGATATGAAAAAGCTAATAATCGTTTTACTCTTCTTTTTTTCTTTAAATAGCTACGCTCAGGCTACCACATATTATTTTATTCGGCATGCTGAAAAAGATCGTTCCAAACCTTCTAATACCAATCCTAATTTAATTCCCAAAGGGCACCAAAGAGCTATAAAATGGAGTAAGGTTTTTCAGGAAGTTCCATTTGATGCAGTTTATTCAACAGATTACAGCAGAACCATAGAAACAGCTTTAGCTACTGCAAATGCTAAGAATCTAAAGCTTATTAAATACGACCCTGATGTGGGCTATTCTTTATTATTTCAAGAGCAAACACGCGGCAAAACTATTTTAATTGTAGGCCATTCCAATACTATTCCTCAATTTGTCAACGCAGTGTTAAATGAAGAGCGTTATCCGCAAATTGAGGACGATGACAATTCAAATTTATACATCGTAACCTTGTTAGAGAATAAAGTAAATTCAGTTTTATTGAAAATAGAGTAGACCTGTAAACCTAAAAACAATTTGGAAGCCGATGGTTTTTTGGAATAGGCAAAACGAGCTTATTTAAACCGCTGAAATTTTTTTAATCTGAATGTTTATGTATCTTGGTATCTTACAAAAATTAAACTATTTTTATTATGAAAAAATTTATTTTACTAATTTCTATTGCCTTTGTAACATTTTCTTGTTCAAACGCACCGGATATGACGCAATTCAAAGCGAATTTGGAAGTTGCAAAAAAATACATTTCAACTTATGAGTCGCCAACAAACTTTGAACTATTCAAGTCGATGACAGCCGAAAATATTGAGCACCAATCACCAATGTATGGTGTAGGTAAAGTCGGATATGATCAAGTTTTAGCTCAGGGAGAGTTTTACATGAATGGTTTTGAAAACGTTTCGTTTAAAGCAGATGCTTGGTTGCCTGGTGTTAATGAAGAAACTTTATTGGTTGACGGAAGTGTCCGTGTTTATGGAACTTGGTCTGGAAATAATATTGCTTCAGGAAAGGAATTTTCGTTAGACACTTACCATTATTTTATGGTAGAAAAAGGTAAAGTAATTGCTTCTGGAGATTATTTTGATGCTACAGGAATGGTTATGGCTGTTCAGGGAGATGAAGATGCGACTGAAGGGTCTAGCGAGGAGTAAGGAAACGAGCTAAAAATTGAATATAAAGCCCCCCCCCCTCCGTTGGGAGGATCTTCTATTCTTGAGTATGGCTTATAAATTGTAAACCCCTCTGAAGGTGATAAATCGAGGTTGGGTAAAAATTTGTGTGTTCAATACCGATAAGTTGTTTGCACTGTTTCTTACTTGAATATCGATATTCAAAATATTGGAAGCTTTCAATTCGAACTCCCATTTAGCATCTTTGTCTTTTCTGTAAATTAGGCTGGCATCCCAATTTTGAAATGATTGTGAATCTGTTTCTAGTTCTTGGGTAGTGAAACTATAATTGGTTACAAAAGTAAATTTTTCTATGATGTAAGCATCAAATTCTATTGAAGGTGCTTTTATGATAAATGTTGTTTTTTTGGACCCTTGTTTATTATTAATTACACTGTATCGATATTGGAGGTTAATATTGGGTGCAACCCTAAAATTTGTTCGGATTCCTGGGGTAAGGGTTTGGGTAAAGCTCTCATTTATGGATCTCAGTTGTTGTATTTTTTGATTGATTTTATTGTAGTTAAAAGCTCCATTTAAACTGGCTCTAATCTTTCCAAAGGTTCGCTGTACTCTACCAAAAGTGTTTAGATTTTCATCCGCAAAGTTTGAATTGAAAAAGGTGCTGGTACGGATTATATTTTCAAAGTTAGTTTGGTTTCGAATTTGATCGATGTTACTCGAATAGGCAACTCTAGCAAATACATTAGTGTAGTTAAACAAGTTAAAACTGCTATACAAAAGACTTATGTTGTGGGACATTGCATTTTGAAGCTCTCTTCCCCCATTTATATCTGCATATTGGATGTTGTTGTAAGTGTTTAAAACCACACCACGGACAAGTTTGGTAATGTCTGTAAACTGATTTTGCATTCTATAATTCAGGGTTAAGGTTTCTCCTTTTTTAATTTGAATACGGGTTTCAAAGTCGGGTAATAGGCGTAAAAATTTGTCTTTAACAATGGTGTTGATTTGAATATTTTTGTTTCCGTAAGCATGAACAGAGAAGCCAGGGGTAAAAGTGAATTTACCTGTCCTAAAGCGATAATGTACCCCAAGGTATAGATCACTAAAATTGTAATCAGCATCATTGGTCGATAAGCCTTGATTAAAATTAGGAATGGGATCAAACTGTACTCCGTTGTCTAGGAATTGGAAGATGTTGGAATTGAATTCCTGTTTGCTTAGAATTGTTCCCAGCGTGAGGTTGAGGTTACTTTTGGTATTGATTATGTGATAATAATCCAATTTGGCATCCAGTTGATTTGATAAAATTTTTCTGTTTTGACCAATATTGTATGTTGTGAAAGTAGAATTTAAACCCAAAGCTGAAGCCGTGTTGTCGAAAGTATCCAGTCCACTAGGATCATTTGTTAAAATAGCATTGTAAAAAGGGTCTTCGTTTTTGAATAAATGTTGGGCCTCAAAGGCGAAAATATTTTTTTCGTCTAGGGTAAAATAATAATTTAAATTCTGGTTGATGCTGTATGGTGTGGTCTCATTTAATTCCGTAGTATTTCCAATAAGTGATGATACAATGTTTTGATTTTGGGAGTCATCGGTTGTTCTAATAAAAACGTCGTAATCAATTTGGTTGTTTAAGTTCGGTTTGTACGAAGCACTTAATTTCACCAAGCTTTGATAGGAATTTTCTTTATTTGACTGGTCTGTTTGTTCATCAGGAATTTGAAGAACCGCATCGGTATATTGAATAGTACTGATGGCTTTGGAAGTGGTTTTATTGGAATTAAAAATGAGGAAACCGCTGAGGTCAAGATTTTCGTTTGGAGAGTAACTAAAGTTTGCAGTGGCTAACTTATTTTCTATGTTGAGGGCATCACTCTGATCGGTCAAAAAGTTAAGACTGTTGTCTCCTAAATTGATGTTGGTTCCACTCTGATTGCTAGGTGGCCTAAAACCTCCACCAAACCCCCTTAAATCTCTACGAGATAGAGCTAATTCACCAATGTTGTTCAGGTCTCCAATAAAGTTGATGGTGTATTTGGGGCTGTAGTAAAACAATTTGGGCTGTAATAAATAACGATTTTCTGTAGGAGAATTACCACCTCCACTGGTAATATTACCAAACCAAAAACTCTCTTTCCCTTTTTTTAGCTTAATGTTGATTGCAACATTATTTTGGTTGTTTCGAACCCCTTTTAGCTGGCCTACTTCTCCAAAATTTTTGAGGACTTGGATTTTATCAACGGTACTAGATGGAATGTTTTTGGTGGCGATCTTTGTGTCTCCATCAAAAAAGTCTTTCCCGTTGACCATAAGTTTATTGACAACTTTACCTTCAACCTCAATCTGCCCAGTTTCGTTGATTTCTATCCCAGGAAGTTTAGCAATGATATCTTCTAGCTTTCGCTCGGTTCCATTTTTGTATGAATCGGCATCGTAGATGAGGGTGTCTCCACGAATCAAAACTGGTATTTTTACTACAACCTCGTCCAACGCTATATCTGCGCGAAGTGTGTAATTTCTTTTCAAGCTAGTAGTTTGAGTACTTAGGCTATCGTTAATAGTTTGTAGACCGAAATAACTGACCTGGATTTTATATTTTGTATTTTGTTTTAGATTCAGTGAAAACAGTCCCAAATCATCGGTCATCGTGTAGGCGTCTAGCGCATCAGTAACTTTATTGATCGCTACTACGCTTGCTCTTTCCAATGGACTTTGTAAAGTATCGAGAACCGTACCCTTTAGTTCAACCTGTGCGTTTACGCAAAGGGTAAAAAGGAGTAATGCTAAAAAGAAATTTGTTTTAAGGCTCATAACTAAAGGTTAAATGGAGAAATGTTTAACCTCTTCTTCTCCCTCGATTGTTTCTCATTTCCAGCATCTTGTTTACGATGGTAGAACGGTAATCGTCTTTATTTATTTTGGTTCCTTTATCGGGTGCCGTGATTTTTTCTTTCTCTTTGGGGTTGATTATAATTTCTGAACAAAGGATGGTTGTATTTCCGGCAATTACTTCTAAAATCAGACCGGGTAAACCCCAAAATTCGGCAGGACCTGTTTGTAAAGGAATTTGCATGGTGTACCAGGCCTCTACTTGAGTCAATTGAATGTCTTTTTCAGAGGTATCTGTCGAATTGTTGGATAGGTCACTCCACTCAAAATTATACCACCTTAGTTCTTGTGTAGGGACAATAGCTGTAGCTTTAAAACATGTGTAGCCCCCAATTTCCTTTGTATCATTTCCTATTTTCCAATCAAAATCTTGTAATTTATCTTTAACCAAAAAGCGTTTTCCATAAAACTCTTGTGCCTGTACAAGACTGTTTTCTAAAATATTTTTGTACTGTTTCCCTCGAGCAAAATTACTCCCCCAAGAATCCGTTGCTCCGGAAATGGCATCAACTTTTTCCTCCTCTACAAATAAAGATTCCTTAGAACTAAAATTTAGGATGAACGTTTTTTCTAATCTATTTTTCAAACGAGCTTTTATTTGCTTTTTTTGAGCCTCGCTCATTCGTGCACCCCAATTTCCCAATTCCAGTTTAGACATCGAAAAATAATATGCTCTCCCCTGTAATTCTTGAGTCTCTGAGTCATTCGAATAAAAATCTGATTGTAGGAGCGTTATCAATAAAAGAGGGAAAAGAAAAATTTTCATAGAAACATAAAAATGATTAACAAAAATAGGTAATTTTTAAACAATAATTATCAAGAACGGGTTTTAACCCTTGTTTTTAGGAGTTTACTTTTCATAGATATTTCAAAATGCTGCCGCCAAATTCAACTATTTCTGAACTAATTTCCGGCTAATGGAGACTCAAAAATTCCTACTGCTAACTCTGCCCAAAGCAAAATAAAAACCAGAAATATAAGCCCAATATTGAGAATTCGGTTTTTTACTTTTTTATAGATTACAAAATTTATCCCAACTCCAACAAGAAACTTCCCATTACAATAAAATCGAAAATACTCCAATTAATTTGATCCTCTAGGGTTAAGCCGATTGCAGGAATGATTAACAACAAAAGTGGATAAAAAAATTCTTTTTGACATACTCAAAAATAAAAAAATAACGTTTCTGTTCCAGTTTATTAGAATAATCAAAATATTTTTTTGGATTTTGTATAAGGCTAATTAATTGATTTTGGCTTAAAGATAAAACCATTAATTTTTGATCACAGAGATAAGTATCTTATATGAGTTTCTTGGTTTTAAAAGGGCAGAGCAGGGAAAGAAATGAATGGGTTCGAATGCAATATTTGTAACACACCAACCTGTTAAGTCTTGATTGAACTTGTAGATAGGGTAAAAAAACAGTACTGTTCAGATCATGGTATGGATGAGTTTGAACCTCTCATTTATTTGAAACTAATTGAACTTGATAAGCCTGAACAGCTCCTGCTTTTTTAAATGCTTTTATAACATTTTCTTTGGAGTGTTTATTTGTTAAAGCAACCATACAACCGCCGCCGCCTGATCCGATAACTTTAGCACCCAATGCTCCTGCTTTTCTGGCAGCTTCCATTCCTTTAATCATTTGATTTGGAGTATTTTGAATACATTCTTGTAAAATTTTTTGATGTGCATTCATAAAGAAACCTATTTTCTCAAAATTAGGATCTGAAGTCATCATCTCTTGTTTGCTTTTTTGGGTTATTAAGTAGTTATGTATTGCTGCATACCAATAAGGTTGAAAAGCTTTTGATACTAGGGGAAGGTAATTTTCAAAATCCTGCTCTTGAGCTTTTTTAAGATCAAATTCAGGATGCTTATTTTGTACTTCCTCTATTGCATTTTGAGCATAATTTCGTGCGTTTTGAAGTATGGATAAAGTCTTTTTTGGGATGCCTGACTCAGCTAAGATCAAGGTTCCTATTTTGGGAGTTAAATTCGTAGTTTTACCCGATTGGGTATCAATGTAAATCAACCCCCCCTGTGCAATCGTGTATTGATCCATCAGTCCTCCCGGTTGATCAAAATACTGAACTTCAGCTTTGTAAGCCCATTCTCCAATTTGTTTATCAGTAGCATTCCAAGTGGCTTCTTGTGCTTGTAGTAAAAATCGAATCCAAGCCACTACCAAAGCGGATGAACTAGACACACCAGCATTTACAGGTACATCTCCTGAAATTTCTACAGTGAAACCTTGTAAAAATTCTGCTCCTTCATCTCTCAATACTGCCATAGACGAGCGGAAGTAATCTTCAGTTAAAATTGAATTAAAGTTATAATCCAGATTTATTGTTATTTCTTTATTTAAATCAATCAGTTGGATGAAATATTTAGATTTTAAATTTGGCTTTGCCTTAATTTGAATGTAACGGTTTATGGTTCCAGCAATAACAGGGAGTCCCAAGTAGTCTTGATGGTCTCCAAAAAAACAAATTCTCGCTGGTGCCTGAACTTTGATTGTCGCTTTAATAGGATTCATTTATTTATGAAATTTAAACTTTTTTGCTAGATAAAAATAGGGTTGTTAAGACTTCTAATATAAAACCATAAAATATTTAAATAAAAATTGAGTAAACAGATAATTTATAGTTCTCACCTTCTTTTAAAAATTCTTTTAGATTTTAGGTTCGTTTGTATTCGCAAAATTGAAACTTGTCCTCTCTCTGTTAAAAGATGAATTCATCAAATTTTAATCACTAGGACATGTACCCCATATTGGTTTGTTGGCCTCTGTAAGGGTAGATGAGTTAGAAAAGTCAATAGGTTCATAGGGAATATTTGTAACACACCAGCCTGTTAAGTCTTGATTGAATGAAGTATTATTGGAAAACATACTTTCCATATTGGTTACACTAGAGGTATCCCAATCACCAATATCTTGATTGAACCTTGAGGATTGATTGGACAGATTAGAAACCTTAAACATAAAACTCATATCAGTCACATTTGAAGTCTTCCAACGGCCAATACTTTTGTTAAAAGATACAGCATTTAGGAACATTCCGTACATATTCGTAACCTCTGAAGTATTCCAGTTCCCCAAGTCTTGATTGAACGCACTTGCACCACCAAACATATTAATCATATCGGTCACTTTAGAGGTATCCCAAGTTCCAATATTTTGATTGAATGATGTTGCATTTGTAAACATTGCATACATGTCGGTTACCTTGGAAGTATCCCAGCCACCTATGTCTTGATTAAATGCAGTTGCACCCGCAAACATATTATCCATATCCGTTATGTTTGAAGTTTTCCAATTTCCGATATCTTGATCAAAAGTAACTGCATTTGTGAACATTTGATAAGATTTTGTAACCCCAGAAACATCCCAATAACCGATGTCTTGGTTGAACGTACTCGCGTTTTGAAACATCCAAGTCAAATCAGTTACACCAGAGGTGTCCCAGTTACCAATGTCCTGACTAAAGCTTTCTTTATCTTTGAAAAGCTCACTCATAGAAGTTACCCTTGATGTGCATACACAAGTAACATCCTCATCATTATTTACTTTTGTTATCAGGCTTGAATTATCCACTACTTCGTAAGTCTTATCATTGAATTCTTCGGTATGCCCAATTTCTGCATTTGGACATTTTATGGTTATGCCATTAGGTGCTAAAAAGATTTTAGCAGCATAAGGGTCGATAACCTCATCATAATTTCTATCCCGATCTCCCTTGTAAGATTTATTACAATCCAAAGATATGAATGTGAATGAAATAAAATTATTGGTCACAGTAAGGTTTTCAATACTACCCGTATCGGTTTCACCATTCATTAAGAAAATATGGTTCACTGAACTTTGCACCTCTGTAACCACATAAGTTCCACTAATTACTTGTTCATCCAACAAAAGAGTGTAAGTTCCGTCCGAGCGCAAGATGGCTTCATCCATTACACAGTTTGCAGCCAAAGTTTTACTTGCCGATTTTGGCTTTCGTATTTTCCATTTCCCTACAACACCGGTCTCTATTTCTTCTTCGGTTATTATTTGTTCAAATGTTCCTGTTGCATTGATTGAACTATTAACCT